>MSGS01000025.1:28773-52007 GCA_001940855.1 Christensenellaceae bacterium Phil1
ACCTTGCTTTTTTCGTACTGCGAATTTATTGAAAGTGTTTGAAGGCTTAGACGATGGCAACGTTTTGGCAACCTTTTGCACAGCAAGGAGAATGCCGCGGCAACTCTTATGCCTTACTGAACGCAGCAAGCACCTTTTTCGCATTTGCGTCGGCCTTGGCCTCGGACAGATGGGTATATATGCTTAGTGTCGTGGACGGGTCGCTATGTCCGAGAATCTTCTGCGCGGCCAAAACATCTACCCCGGCATCGTATAGTACTGATGCATAGTTGTGGCGAAAGAAGTGCGGTGTTAGAACGGATGAGAACACGTCTCGTGTGCCGCCCTTTTTTGTCTTTACCGTGCGCAGTAGCTTACTTTCTATCGAGGGGTCTGCTTCGTACATCGCAACCATGAGCTGGTCCCACCAGCGTTTGTATGTGCTTTGTGGTAGGTATGAACCACCTTGTGGCGACTGTATTACATAAACGGATGGCAGACCGCGGCGCGGGTATAACATATCATAAAGCTTGTCCGGTATTGGGATACGACGGTTTGCCGCTTTACTTTTTAGCTCACCGGGATTATTAGTAACATAATCTATATCGCGGCGGACATGCAATGTGCGGCTGCTGAAATTTACATCTTCCCAGCGTAGGCCCAAGGCCTCGCCACGGCGAAGGCCGGCATAATATAAAAGCGCAAGGAGCAGGCCATGTTCATGTGTTTCTATAACACTCAATGCCGCGGCGGTTTCTTCGGGGGTCAACGCACGGCGTTCATTCTTCGTGGCCTTTGGGCGTACAAGCGATATTGCCGGATTGCGGTCTATGCTGCCGTGAGCATATGCATGGGCAAATACGTTCTTCAGTATATTATATGTATCGCCTATCAACGTGTTGCTCTTTTTTGCCAGTCTGTTTACCACCTTCTGCAAGTCTATATCGGTGACAGCTCGCATTTGCTTATCACCTATGTACGGGGCGATATGATTGTTGATAGCATTTGCATAGCTACGTTTTGTAGATGCACTTATTTCGCCCTTTTTGTAAGCATCATACCATTCCTGCATGTACACAGACACAAGCACATTGCGTTGTGCTTCACCTGCACCGAGTATATATGTGCGTATGAGTTCTTGCTTTTTTGCTTCAACTTCTTTTACGGTATATCCGCCTACCCATTTTACCACGGCTTTTCCGTCAGCATCGTGACCAACGACAACCTTGCGGCGTATACGCGCTTTCTTACGTGCCATACTTTAGCCCACCTTACTTAAAGTCAACCGTATATACTATCTCGTCATCATATTTGAAAATAACACAGTCACAACTTGGCAGGTAGTTTTCATGTATAGTATCAGCGATATATTCCAAGTCACCTTCTTCACTATAGCTTATATAGTCTCGAAGGGCTTGAGCGCATTTGTCGCCGGGTACGCCATTGTTATCTAAAAGAAGCTCCATATCACTAAGCGTTCTGCCGCCTGCTATACAAAGATAAATATACGCAGGAACACCGAGTGTTTCAAGAAGGTCTATTGGCGCTTTATCAACATACTTCTTATCTGCTATCATATTTATGATTGCTTCTACAGTGTCGAGATTATCTTCAGCAACTACTGGTTTAGCGTATACAGCTACATATTTTTTATCCTGCATATCATAAACCTCAGTACCTATAACGCGCCTAATCCAAGAAGTTTCTTTATAATCTTTTGTGATTTTGGAATATATGTAATCCCCAGTAGCATCATCGTAAATAGGCTCTGTTTTCTGTGAAGCCGATTCTTCAATAAATGTATTATCTATGTCGTTGGTGGAATCAATCGATAACATATTAGACTCTATGACTGCGTTAAAAAGAGCAACGTTATTTTCTGATAAGTTTGCTGGATATGAAATCAGCACTGCGGCGGTTTCGGTATCGGCGTCAACTAAATACAGATGGTTATACCAACGTTCTTCCCAGCGAGTGCAATAAAATTCATAACTTACTCCGTAACATTTATAATCGTTATTAAAACCGCGCAGGTCTATTTCCTCAACGTCCTCATTTGTGCTATCATAGCCAGACAAAAAGAGAGCTACTTTATGCGTATCCACTAAATCTAATTTGTTGGCATTTGCGAGTGAAATCATACCGCTGCATTGTGATGGATAAAAGAAAATGGTATCACTGTCGCTGGATTCATTGTACAGCCAGCCTGCTGGAATAGCAAGACCGAAAGTGCCCATATAATAAGTTGTATCTTCTGATAAGGTTGGCATTGAATCGCGACCGGACGTGCAGCCGGAAGCAAGCAGCATTACCGTGATAAATAGGATAAAGACTCTTTTCATGTGACCCTCCACTAAAATTAAGAGAATAAAAATGCCGATTGTGCAACTTTGCGAAAATCGGTACATGAATATGTACCGAACTCGACTTTTACCAATTTTGGTAGTTGACAGTTGCTCATGCCCCTGCTACAATGCAAACACCGAACGAAAGTTCGGTAAATGCAAGGAGGAAGAAAAATGAAGGCAGCTATAACGCGAGAGCAACTCGCTCAACTATCAATAGAAAAGCTAATGATTATTGCTGAGATTGTAGAAGCAATGTTAGATAGTCAGCAAGCCGCTCCTGATTCTGTGGCGTTAGCTGAGACACCCCAAAGAGTATGTGGTCGATGAGGGCTTCCTTTGTGCCGATCGGGGCAATATCAACATCGTATCCCAGCAGCCATAATGGATTGATTTTAAGCTTGTCAGCAATATCTAATGCTACGTCAATCTTAGGGGTACGCTGACCGAGTTCATAACGATTAAGGGTTTGTGCCCGCACTCCCGTTAGCTTTTCGATATCAAGCAGGGTAATGTTTTCAGCTGTGCGGTACTCTTTTATACGAGCACCAATATCGCTTATTTTATCCATAGTATATCACCTCGCGTACAGTATAATATGTTGCATCACCATTTGCAATGATTTTGTTCAAAAAGACGTTGACAATATCACCGCACGGTGATATGATTTAATCACCGAATGGTGATAAGAACGAAAGGAGTGAGAACATGAATCTTGGCAAATTGAAAGGCGAGATTATAGCAAACTATGGCTCGCAAAAAGCTTTTGCTCAACATATCGGCTGGCCGCAGAATAAAGTATGCCGCTTGGTAGCGGGCAAGTATAAACCGGATACAGATGATGTAGACATTATAGTTAAAGCATTGAATCTTGATAAAGATGGCTTTTTAGCAGTTTTTTTACCCATAGCATCACCGAACGGTGATAAATAAAGGAGCATATTTAATGAATACGAAGAATCTTTGCGCGTGGTGCCAATATGCAATACCACAAGCCAACAGCGGACTGGGCCTTGTAGATTGCCCCATGATGGGATATGGAAATGCTTGCCAAACAGTGTGCAATTGCTTTAGGCCGAATCCAAGATTGTCTAAGCTGGCGGACGCTGCCGAAGAAGCCATCCGGGAGTTTGAGTACGCGAAAGACACGGCAACGGCTGCTGAGCAGAAAAAAGCCGCTGTCCGGTCGTGCGCGATGCAAGAGGCCCTCGCAATCATATTAGATGTAAGCTATGACGATGTTGCGGAATGGCTGCATGACAAGGAGGAACAGGACGGATGAGTGATTGGATAAGCGTAAAAGACAGTCTGCCGGAGGAAGGGCAGGAAGTGCTTGTATCTACCAAGTCAAAAAATGGGCAGCGTAATGTGGACAAAGGTTACTATTTGCCAGAGAAAAGCCGCTTTGCGCATCGCGGTAAAAAGGAGGAACAAATATGTCAAAGGAATTTAGCATTGGAGCGCTTAGGGCAAGGGATAACTTTGAGATGAGCCGTAGCGACATTGTGGTAAAAATGGTTGAGCGAATGGAGATATATGCTGTAGCTTGTGAGGAAATGGCCAGAAATGAATCGGTACGTCCGGAACTGCGAAACAAGCTGGTACAGCACTTATATGCTTGCTTCTGCGAACTTTCAGATTTCCTTATTAACGTTATAGGGATAGAGATATATAACCCTGTTACGGGCAGGCTTATTTCAGCAGAGTTATTCGATAGGGTTTATCTGGGCGAAGCAATACTGGCATCTAAGCTATCATGCGACAAAAAGCAGCATGAGGACTGAGCAGGTCAAAAACTCTACGAAAGGAGACAAAAATGTATATAACAAACATATGGGGCGGGGTATTCAGCTTCTTTATACCGGGCGTGGTATTCGGTCTGATGATAGCCATTGCCATTGTTGAGGGATTTGTTATCCGTGAGCGCAGACGCGAGAAGCAGCGGGCAGCCAAGAGGGAAAGAAAATGAGCGTGGAAGTAGTTGCAGCATATAACCAAGAAACGCTTGAGGCGATTGCGGCAGAATATAAAGCCGCTTATGAAAGCGTGGTGCATACCGTGCAGCATCTTCAGGCTGCCGCCAACAAGTTGGCGCTATATGAGCCGCTGTCCGTGGCGGAACAATGGGTGCGCACATGGGGCGAAACGGTGAATAAAAAGACTGCCGCCAAAATGCTGGGCGTAAGCATAAGCCAAGTAAACCGCCTGATAGCTAATGGCGATTTGGTTACAACTACATCGGAGGACGGGCGGAGCCGTGTAATAGTGCGCGCCGCGGCGGAGTATGTTGCAATGGCATCGCGGCGCATAAAGCCTGCGCCCAAGGTCCCTATGACGCGCAAAGGCAATCCGATTAGGTTTATTCCGTAATAGATAGAATGGCAAATATACTATATGAAAATGGCCGGCATGGAAGGGGATTCCATACCGGCCGTGACGCACAAAAGTGCGCCGCCTATCCATACCTATTATAGCATTATCGGAAATGAAAAACAAGCTTGTGGAAAAGCTTTTCGGGCTTGTATTGCGTATTAACACAGCGACAACAAGCGGAAAATGCAATACACACAAGGTATGGTTATGGCGGCGTGAAGCGTTGTCAATGGGAACGTGGAATAAATGCCATGCGATATGCGAGAAGAATAGCAATGCTGTTCCGTGGAACGTAGAAATGGACAAGCTGAAGCTTGTTCGGGCCTTTATGCCGCGAAAGCCCATTGACATAAGCAAGCGCCAATATGCTATGGCGCAGCCCTGCCCCTATACGGGGCGGGGCTTGACCACCCAATAGCAAAGAAAGCAGCTCATACTCGCTGCACTAACGGGAGGAACGGTATGCCGTATGGCGATGATATAACAAGTTTATATGACATTGACAATCCCGAAGAAGAAACAGGCATAGAGCTTGCGGAAACGGTAAGGTCTAAGGCGATAGAAAACTACCGCGTGAAGCTAACGAAGCCCGGTCCGATGCTTGAAATAGAGGCTTACCCGGTATTGAAGCATAAGAAGGAGATGCAGAGGGCAAAGAAAGCTAAGAAAACGTCAGCGGCGCAGGCCCGAGTAAATCAGCGAAACGCCGCCATGAAACTTAACAGGCTTATTCAGCATAATTTCCCAGAGTACGAAAGCTATGTGATAGGTCTTGACTATGAGATATCGCCAACACCAGAACAGGCAGCCAAGGACAGGGAAGCATTTATACGCGGCCTGAGACGGCTGTATAAGAAAAATGGTGTTACGCTGAAATGGCTTGCAGTTACGCCGTGGACAACTAAAACGGGAGCGCCAACAAAACGCTTGCATCATCACATTGTTATAACTGGCGGCGTGGATGAAAACGCTATACGCGCATTGTGGATGCGCCGCGGCAATGGCCGTATACACTTAGACCCATTGCAGCCGGATGCAAACGGCGTCACGGGGCTTGCGAAGTATCTGGCTAATCATTTGCATGGGGCCAAGCGCTGGACGGGGAGCAGAAACCTTGTGATGCCGCCGAGTATATATCCTAAAAGACATATGTCAAAGGCTCGGGCATATACGCTGGCGATGGACTACGAAGCCGCAAGAACCATATTCGAGCGGCAGCATAAAGATTACACATTTGTATCGATGGAGGTGCGGTTTTCCGATTATGTTGATGGAGCATATATTTATGCCCGCATGCGAAAAAAGAACACCGCGCCGCGGCGGAGGTAAACGTTGAGAGAAAATATGAAATAACCCAGTGCATAAACGGTGAAAGCATAGTGCTCTTTACAGCGAGCAATATGGCTGAATTGTGTAAGGCATATCGGCATTTTCGGCCTGATAGCCCATGGTATCAAGACAAGCCATATATACGTATGCGCATATGCGGCAATATCCTGCCGATATACAAGGCTGAGAAATTGTGTATGAAGCAGCACGGCGAAACGGATTGATAAAAACAAGAAGGAGATATACAACATGAAAATTAAAAGCATTGCAGCCCTATGCAAAAAAGTGAGACACGCAGTAATAATGGACAGCGCAAGCGCAGACGGTAGTATTGTACAATTCATTGGAGATGGCAATGCTGCATACATATGCGATGGCTTGCCGACAGTGGAGGAAGAAAGCCTGCTGGCGATATTTGATGTGCCGCAGGAACAACGCAATACTTGGCATGTGAAACGGTCAAACGTATATGATATGCTGCTCACGAGCAACGATATGCCACTATATGAGAGCAGGGTACATATAACATACGGCGGTAAAGAACTTATACCGCTATACACACATATGCGCAGAATTGTGTTTATAGATGCTAAATATCTGGCGCCGCTTGCAGATAACCCTACAATGGAACTGTATCTGCGCAATGCGAACTCTACGCCTGTGGTTGCAGCTAAGACAGGTTTTATAGACCTTGCAATCATAAGCATATACAAGGCAAAGGATAAAGCTATGGCGGAGGAACTTAAAAGAATAGCTGCATATGTGCAATACACGGTATCGATTGCCGATGACGGCAGCGAGAGTGGCCAGTGCTCAATAGAGCTTGAGCAGGAAACTGAAGATTGAAATAAGGCTATGCCGCGGCGGCACATTTAGAAAAGTGAAAGGAGGGCAAATATGATGGAGATAACGAAAGAACAGCGTAGAGAAATGCAGAAAAGACTGAGCCGCTGGGGCACGGTTATATGGATGAGGACAAAACAACAGGAAAAGATAGAAGCCCTTAAAGAGCGCCGCGATGCATTATGCGACGCACATACGCCGCTGCCGGACGGCCAACCGCACGGCACAACGCCGGGCGACCCAACGGCAAACGCGGTAGCACAACGCGAGAAGCTTCGTGCGGCTTATGACAAAGCCATAGATGAGTTGTGCGAAAGCATAGATATGATGCTGCGCGAGTATGTGCAGCTTGACGGTGCGATACTTCAACTGCCACACATACAGCAGCGTATAATCTATGCGCGCTATGAAGTGCATGAATGCAGCGGGAAAATGTATAGCCGCGGCGGAGACTCCGTTGATTCGCATCAATCGTGGGCCGATATAGCAGAACGGTGTAACGTTTCTGCGACAACGGCGCGCCGCCTTCATGCCCTTGCTATAGATGCACTTATAAAAAATATTGGGCAAAATTAAAAGTTGGACACTTTTGGACAGATTTGGCGAATTTTATATGTTATAATCTTAATGTGGGAAAGAAGGAGAGCAAATGCCGAGACTGGTTACGTGCCCGCATTGCGGGCGTGTACATAGCAGCGCATATCATTGCAGTGATAAGCCGCGGCGGGAGTATGTGCGCAGAGAAGCAGAAAAAGGACGCTATACGTCTGCATGGCATCAGAAAGCTAAAGAGATAAAAGAGCGAAGCAACTATCTGTGCGCCGTGTGCCTTGACAATCGGATTCTAACCTATGACGGTTTGGAGGTGCACCACATAGTTAAGATCGCGGACCGACCTGAACTGCTGCTTGAAGATAGCAATCTTATATGCCTGTGTGTGCAGCATCACAAGCAGGCGGATAGGGGATGTATATCGCCTGATTATCTTATGCGCTTGGTGCGCCTTCGGGATACTCCCCCCGATAGTTGACAGTCTACTGAGCTGAGAACGCGAAAACCACACGGCCCCAGCTGAATATAAAAAATTCCCAAAACCGAAAAATCGGAGAAACGAAGGTTGATATGGCCAGACCGAGTAAAAGCGTGGCTGTTTTAGCCGCCGAAAAGCAATCGCATCGTACAAAGGCGGAATTGAAACAGCGAGAAGCGGCTGAAAAAGAACTTGCAAGCGGAAAGCGACTGAAAGAGCGGGCGGAGGTAAAAGCTGACCCGGTAGCACATAAGGAGTATTTGAGAGTATCAGGACTGCTTGCAAAAATAAAGAAGAACGATGCACTTTATGAACGCATAATAAACGACTACTGTAAACTGCAAGCCGAGAGTGCGGACATGGAGAACATAAAGGCGGAGTTTAGAGCATCGCGCGAACAGCTTGAAAAGGAATATAGAAGCGGCATGTTATCGGACGAGGACGGTGGACTTAAACCGTCCTCGTACTATCGACTAATGGCAAGCATGCAGGCAAATATACTTGCTCTCGATAAGCAAATACAAGCGAAGCGCAAAATGATGATGGACATAGAGCGCGAATGTGCGATGACTATATCCGCAGCACAACGCAGTATACCGAAGCAACCAACCAAAGCAAACCCACTTGCCGAATTGCTCAAAGGTGATGTGTAATGGTTGAATCCGGCCCTGCGGTAGCGTATGCGCGATGGTGCACTGCAAGAAGTAACCACAAAGTGCCGCGCTATGTTAAAAAGCAGGCCAAACAGTTCCTCGACATAGTGGCGGGCAAGGACATGGAAGCGCATATAGACGAGAGAGCATATGCGCGTATATGTAATCTTTTGCGTATAATGGTGCATCCAGATATTGGCAAAAGTCTATACGATAGCCTTGAGGACTATGCGTGGTTGCTGATAACCGCAGTATTCTGCGTTAAGGACAATGAGAATCGCCGCTACTATAATACGGCCGTACTTGAAATAGCCCGCAAGAACTTCAAAACGTTCAACGCGGCAATAATCTTTATATTGCTTATGCTAACAGAACCGCAGTTTTCGCGGTTTTTTTCAGTTGCGCCGGACTTGAAACTTTCGAGCGAACTGAAACTTGCGATACGCAAGATAATAAAGAGTTCGCCGCTTCTGGCTGATGATGGAGTATTCCGTGTGCTGCGCAGCGAGATACGCTGTAAGTTGACAGATAGCGAATATACACCGCTTGCATATAGTCAGGATAGAATGGATGGCAAACTTGCCAACGCTTTCCTTGCTGATGAGGCGGGGGCAATGGATTCATACCCCATTGAAGCCATGCGATCATCACAGATAACTTTGAAATCAAAGCTTGGCATAATCATATCCACCCAGTATCCCAATGATGGCAATGCTATGATAGATGAAATAGACATTGCTAAGAAAACGCTGGATGGGTTACTTGATAATGCAAGGCGCTTTGCATTGCTGTATGAGCCGGATGATGAACTGCTTACAAATGACCAATGGGAGAATAACGACTTTGTAATATATCAGGCTAATCCTGTAGCAGTGAACAACAAGGATGTATTTAATGCTATACGGGACATGCGCGCTATGGCCGTATTATACGAAAACAAGCGTGAGAACTTCCTGTGTAAGCATTGCAACATCAAGTATAAGGGCCTTGGCGTCGAGGGGTATGTGGATATAAACAAGGTAAAGGCATGTCGCATAGAGGATAACCCCAACTGGTGGCGCGGACGGCGTGTATATCTTGGTATGGACTTATCGCAGACGGATGATAATACAGCAGTTGCCATGGTTACCGAAGAAGATGGTGTAATATACGCCAAGGTATGGGGCTTCGTGCCGGCCGATAAGGTGGCGTATAAAAGCAAGAAGGAAGGCGTTGACTATAAACGGCTGATAGCTCAGGGCGTATGCTTTGCCTGCGGGGATGAAGTCATAGGCTATGATTTCGTTGAACAGTTTATTTTGGAGTTACAGGACAAGCTTGGGGTTGTTATCGTGCAAGTTGGATATGACCGCTATAACGCTATATCTACGGTGCAGAAACTTGAAGCGGCGGGGATTGAATGCGTGGAAGTGCGGCAGCATTCAAGCGTGCTGCATAGCCCTACCAAACTCCTGCAAGAAAAGATACTTAGCAGGAAATTTGCATATAACGAGAACAGAATGCTGGAAATAAACTTTGAAAATGCGCGCTGTACGGAGGACACAAACCGCAATAAGTACGTTAACAAAAAACGGTCAGCGGGCAAGGTGGATATGGTAGTTGCAATTATAAATGGCGTATATTTGCAAGAGCAAGAAGACCTATACGGCATGGATTTTGTTATTCAAACTTAGGAGGGTTGCATGGGAATATTTGATATATTTCGAGGTGAAAAGCGCGCGGAGAGGCAGGTGAGTTTTGATGACGAACTGCTTAAAGCGCTGCTAAGCAGCGAGAAAGTGACGCGAGAAACAGCGCTGCAAATACCGGCAATATCCAGCGGTATAGAGCTTATTGCAGGAATAATTGCCAGTACCCCAATTAAGCTTTACGTTGAGAAGGATGGGAAAACCGATGAAGTAAAAAATGACCTAAGGCTTAGGCTGCTGAACGATGAGACAGGGGACACGCTAAACTCAAATGAGTTCTGGCGCGCAATGATACACGATTATTATCTTGGCCGCGGCGGTTACGCATATATAAACCGCAGTCGCGGTCGTATAGTGTCGCTGCACTATGTAGATTCGAGGCACATAACCATTCTGCGCAGTACGGACCACATATTTAAGGATTATGATGTGTGCGTAGACGGCGTGCGTTATGCACCGCATAATTTTATCCGAATACTGCGCAACACTTGTGATGGTGCAGAAGGTACGCCGATAACTGCTGATAACTCAAAAATAATCGAAACGGCTATGCAAACTCTGCGCCTTGAAAGCTACTTTGCGAAAAAAGGCGGTAATAAAAAAGGCTTTATAAAGTCTAAAAAGAAACTGGACCAAGGGGCAATAGATAGGCTGAAAGAAGGCTTTGCACAAATGTATTCTAATGACAGCGACAACGTTGTTGTGCTTAGCGACGGCCTTGACTTTCAGGAAACCTCAAGTACATCGGTAGAGATGCAGCTTAACGAGAACAAGAAGACTAATGCGGATGAGTTTGCGAAGCTGTTCCACGTCCCCGTGGATACCATGGAGGGTAAGACGAAAGATATGGCGGCACTTGCCAAACTCGCAGCGATACCGCTTATGACTACGATACAATGTGCGCTAAATGCGAGTTTGTTGCTTGAGAAGGAGAAAGGGAGCCATTATTGGGCATTTGACACTAAAGAACTGCTGAAGGGCGATATAAAAGAGCGATATGAAGCATATAAACTTGCGCTTGACGCGAATTTTATGCAAGTAGATGAGGTGCGTTTCGCTGAGGACCTTGCGCCGCTTGGACTTAACTGGATAAAGCTTGGATTGCAAGATGTACTTTACGACCCGAAAACAAAGGTAATATATACGCCTAATACAAATAAGACGGGCGTTATGAACACCGAGGCAATGTCAATGCGCAATGCCGAGGCGGAATAAAAGGAGGTAAACGTGAGAGTAGAAATAAGGGCGGATGGTGCGCACATAAGCGGATATGTGAATGCTACAGGCAAAACGAGTCAGCCGGTTATTACGCCGCGTGGCAAGGTTGTTGAAACGATAGAGCCGGGAGCATTTGAACGCGCGATAGAGCGGGCAAAGAATATAACTGTTACAGTTGACCACGAAACACACGTGTATGCCAGTGTGGAGGCACATACACTCAAACTATATGAGGATTACATAGGATTATATGCTGATGCGCTTATAACTGACCCCGAAGTAGTTGAGCATGGGCGAAATGGTGACATACGCGGCTGGTCGTTTGGTATGTTCAATGTTGTTGATGATATGGAGGAAAGAGCGGGGCAGCTGCCATTGAGGCACGTTAAGGATTTGGACCTTGACCATATAACGCTGGTAATAAACAAAACGCCGTGCTATTCCGCCACGAGTGTAGAGGTAAGGGCGGAAGGCGAAATAGAACTGGAAACACGAACAACAGAACAAAAGACGCAAACAACGGAGGAAAAACCTCCGTTTTTTGATAACTCGGCTTACAGGGCACGAGTAGAAGCGACTAAAAAACAAAACGGAGGTAAGAAATGAACAAACTGAAGAAACTGAACGAACAGAGGGCAGAACAGCAGCGTGTAATGGATGAGCTGATAAACTCTGCCGACAGCGAGAACAGGGCGCTGACAGCTGATGAGATAGCGAAGTTTGACGCGGCGGAAGCTGCCATAAAGGCTATCGATGAAACTATTAGCCGTGAAGAACGCGCACGTAAGGACGTGATAAGCCGCGGCGGCAATACTGAGATGGAAGAACGAGCGGCAAGGGATTCGCAGATGTTCTCCGACTACATTTTGGGCCGCGCCACCGAAATGCGCACAGGCGAACAGAACGTGTCAATGGGTAATAATGGCGCAATAATCCCTACCACCATTGCGCATGAAATAATCAAGGAGGTTAAAGACCGCTGTCCTATACTCGAAGGCGCAAAGATATATCGAACCAAGGGAAAACTGAAAATACCCGTCTGGGGTAAGGCGAATACTACGCATAATATAAGCGTTGGCTATCAGAGCGAGTTTACCGAGTTGACTGCCGATGCAGGCAAGTTTGACAGCGTTGATCTTGACGGTTATCTTGCCGGTGCATTGGTGCTGATAGGCCGCAGCGTGAGCAACAACGCCGATTTTAACGTGACTGATTTCATAGTCGATGAAATTGCAGAGCAGATGGCTTATTTCATTGAGGGCGAATGTCTCAAGGGTTCCGGCTCTTCTGCGGCAACTGGCGCGCTTTCTACTACCACCAGCATGACCACTGCATCGGCTACTGCTGTGACTGCGGATGAGCTTATAACCCTTCAGGCCAAGGTGAAACAGAGGTATCAGCGCAATGCGTGCTGGACTATGCATCCCGATACTTTTACGGCGATAAAGAAACTGAAGGACAGTCAGAACCGTTATCTGCTGCAGGATGATTTTTCGGGCGAGTTTCCGTACCGCCTGCTCGGCAAGCCCGTATATCTTTCCGACAATATGCCTGGTATGGCTGCAAACAGCAAGGCTATACTTTACGGCGATTACAGCGGCCTGAGTGTAAATATACGCGAAGATATTTCTATTGAGGTGCTGCGTGAAAAGTATGCTACCCAGCATGCTATCGGCGTGGTGGGCTGGTTCGAGTTCGATGCTAAGGTATCGGATAACAGGCGGCTTGCGACTCTGGTAATGAAGTCTGCTTAATCGGCCATGAAGCTGAGTGAAATAACTGCGGATGACGTAGTTAGTTATTTGCGTCTTGAAGGTGCGCCATGTGATTATGACCATTTGCATGCGTCCATGGCGGCCGCCAAGGCGTATATATCAAGCTATACGGGTATACCGCAATCAGGCGAAGGCGAAACACTGGACGATTATGAAGACATATATCTTGCGTTTATGGTGCTATGCCAAGATGCATATGACAACCGCGCTTACGTTGCTGAAGGTACGGCAGCAAACCGCGTTGTATGCAGCATATTGGATATGCATGCGAGGAACCTGATATGATTATTGACCCGGGCAAGATGGATAGGCTTATATCTGTATTAAAGTACGAAAACGGCGTGTGGCGAGAGACGGGACGGTTGTGGGCAAAGGTTGAATACACGGCAAAAATAGTATATTCGGCCTTTGCCGCAAGTTCGGACGGGTACAAAGTTACTATACGCAAAAACGGACTTGTGAGGCTTGAGTCAGCGTTGGAAATTGAGGGCGAGCATTGCATGATAACTACGTTTGAAACAAGCCCACGGATGAATTACGTTATGCTATCCGTAGCTAAACTTGCACCGGTGGAATGTATATTGCGCCGCCAAGGCGAGGATACAGGCACTTTTTACGGGATAGTTGCCGAAAAATATGTGCGATTTGAACATAATACGCCGTATGCTGGACAGGATGTAGGGCTGCTGCTTATAACACCGAAGACGGTAGCGCTTAGAACGGGCGATATAGTAGCGGCTATGGACAAACGTTTCAGCGTGCAGGAATGTCATATGATGGAGAAAACACATAATGCATACGAAGTTTACTGGACGGGAGACGCATAATGCAGAGCATAGACGAAGGAGAGCTCGCGAGAATTGGCAAAAGAATAGACAAATTGCTAAAAGATGCACCAAACATGCGGCGAAAGCTACACGAGCAAATGGGCGATGTTGCATATAATGCTGTAATGCAAGAGGTATCTCGAAGCACACAGCGGCATACAGGCAATTTGCAGCGGTGGCAGAGCAAATATGTCGGCAGCGGCGGCGGGTATGCGGCTGTGCGCGCTGAGAAAGGCCTTGTAGGCAAAAACAGTCCGGGAGCCATCACGAACTATGTGAACAGCGGCCACCGTATACGCCCATCAACTACTAACAGAAAAAGAAAAATAAACGTAGCGTATGTTGACGGACGGCATTTTTACCAAGCATCCAAGCGTGATTTGCCGGAAAAGCTTGCAAAGCTTGGTGAAGCGTTTGTGAGTGAAATTGCCGAGCGGATTGTTGGGAAGAAAGTATGATAAAAACAAATGACATAATCGGCGCGTTGAAAGACGTGCTTAAAGTTGCATGCACCGACTGCAAAGAAGTATATACCGAGGAAATGCCGCAGGACTTTGGACGTCCATCGCTATATATATCGCTGCAATCGGTATCGAGAACTGCTATAACGTGCAAAACGATGCAGAATAAGGCCAAAATTAAGATAAACTGCTTTGCCGTAAAGGATGATTATGGTTATTGTACAGAGGCAGACCTTAATACTCTTATGGGGAAAGTGATGCAGGTGCTTGCCGCTGGATACATACGCACGGACGATAGGGCGATCACACTGAGCATGCAGACTGGCGAGACACAAGCTGATTATGCATGCATAACTGTGAATGCGCTATATACTACAGCACGAAATGAGAACGGGAAGGAATATGATCTGATGAGGGTTGTTAAAACGAAATTGGAGGATAGAGAAAAATGAGTGGATTACCGAGCATTACAATAACGTTTACTTCGGCGGCACGAGCCGTGAGCCGTCGTGCGGGGCAGGGCATAGTGGCGATGGTGCTTACTGATGCCGGAAGCAACACGGCCGGCATATATCATATTGCGGCAGAGGCGGATATTCCTGAGAGCTTGGGTGTAAATAACAAGGCATACATAGCGCGCGCCTTGACTGGCAATGTGAATCGCCCTGCAAAGATAATAGCTTTGGTTAAAACGTCCAGTACTACAATGGCAACGGCGCTTGCAAGTCTTGCGCTGTACGATTTTGACTGGATTGTTGGAGACCCGGACTTGTCAACTGCTGATGCGGCTACCATAAAGACGTGGATAGCAACGCAGCGTGCAGACTACGATAAGATATATAAGGCGGTCCTGCCGAATGTAGCTGCGGACAGTGAAAGCATAGTGAACTTTGCCGCTGAAGATATAAAGGTTGGCAGCACAACTTATGATACTGAGGCGTTTTGCAGCCGAATCGCCGGGATAATCGCGGGTACGCCGCTGAAGCAGTCCATTACCAACACAATATTGCCTGAAGTGTCAGACGTTAAACGCATGTCGAAGGAAGAAGCGAATACGGCTATAAATGCGGGCAAGTTGATACTTGTACATGACGGCATAAAGGTGAAGCTTGGGCGCGGCATAACTTCGCTTACTACTACAACGAACAAGAGTAAACTGCTCAAAAAGATAAAGCTAAGTGAGACGCTTGACATAATCAAGCGCGATCTGCGCGTACTTACGCAGGATAATTATATAGGTAAACTTGCTAACAGCTATGATAACAAGGTTGTACTTATATCTGCATATCTTGCTTATCTGAAAGAACTTGAAGCGGAAGGAATATTGCAATCCGGTAAATCGACTATGGAGATAGATATTGATGCGCAGCGGGCGTATCTGAAGGCGCGCGGCGATAATGTTGCGAATATGACGGATGACGAAATCAAGACGGCCGATACTGATGAACAGGTATTCATATGCGGAAGCATACGCATGCTGGATGCGATAGAAGACGTGGCGATCAACATGGAGTTTTAACAGGAGGATAATATGGATAAGGCAAGCAGAATAATATCGGGAACTTGGGGCGAGGTATGGCTTGACGGTGCATACGTAGCCGAGGCGGATGGATTGCAGGCCAAGGTATCATTCAACCGAGAACAGATAAGGCAATGTCGCAAACTGACCAGCGGCAGAAAACTGATGAGTATAGAAGGCACGGGAAGCCTTAGCATGTATAAGGTAACATCTCGCATGGCGGAAGCTCTTAGCAAGGTAAAGGCTGGAACAGACCCGGCATTTACTATAATCAGCAAACTTGACGACCCCGATGCGTATGGAGCAGAACGAATAGTGTTGAGCGGAGTAACATTTGACGACCTTACTCTTGCCGACTGGAAGGTAGGCGAGATAGGCAAGGTGGAAGCGCCGTTTGCGTTTGAGGATTATGAGCTGGTAGACACTATTACAGAAAGGTAAAAAATATGGATAGCATTGATATGCTGCTTGGATGCGGCAAAAAGTTGACTGAAATACCTACAGCGGAAGTAGAGGTGTCACGGCTTACGGAAATGGCAGGCGAATCGTTTGTAGTTCGTATACGTGCATTGACGGCAAGAGAATTTGACGAGCTGCCCAAGGATGATTTTAGGGCGCATGTGATATTGAAGGCCACTATTGACCCGGAATTAGCGGATATACGCATTGCGGATATGCTTAAACCTGCAAGCCGAAGTGCAAGACTTACGCCCGTTGAGGTCGTTAATGCATTGTTTTTGCCGGGCGAGGTTGTGAACCTGTATAACGCCATAACTGACCTTAGCGGCTTTGGTGAGGAAAGCATAAAGAACATAAGAAAAAACTGAGGAACACCCCGGAATTTGAGTTTATGCTGTATCTATTCCATACGCATAACATACTTCCGGGGCAGTATTATGATATGCCAACGGGCGAAAAGATAATGCTGCGGGCATTTGTGGATGAGATATTAGAAAGGAGCAAATAAGCCCATGGCGGCACGAGCAGATGTAAGCATAATGATAACGGCTAAGGATAACTACTCTGAGGCCATTATGAAAATGCAGAAAACGCAGACCGCATTCCGCAAAGACCTTAAAGCGATGCAAAAAGACCTTGACAATCTGAATAAAAGTAAAATTCAGCTTAAAGTTGACCTTACGCAGACTAAAAAGGAACTTGCGGAAGCAAAAAAGAGATTCCTTGAACTTGGTGATGCTGAATCGCGGGCGGCTTATATGGCGGCTGAAATGAACTACGATAACGTGAAGGCCAATCTCGATGCTGTATCGAAATCCATAAGAAGCACTCAGCGTGATATGGACAATCTTACTGGGGCGATGTCGAAGGCAGATGCGCGTATGGGAAGCAGCGGCGGAGGCGGAGAAGGTGGAGTACTGTCTCAGCTATCTAAAGCAGGACTCTTTAACATGCTTAGCAGCGCCGGTGGGGAACTCGCGGGAACGCTTGTGACTTCGGCGGCAGGCGAACAGATTGGCAACTGGATAACATCAATAGCAGGCGGTGCCGCATCCGGCGCCGCCCTTGGTTCGGTTGTACCCGGAATTGGCACGGCCGTAGGTGCGGCCGTGGGTGCCGGCGCCGGAGCTATCAAGGCATTCACGCAGCAGTTTAGCTCGAAAGACGATGCGTTCAAGTCTGTTGTGGAAGATACTTATAACGATATTAAACAGACACAGGCAGAAGCACTTGATAATGGCTCAAGCTTAGCTGCAAATCGAGAAACTTCTCATATGTCGTTTGCTACGTTGTTTGGAGACGAGAAAGAAGCGGATAGATTCATACAGAATGTAACTGATTTTGCCAATAGGACACCGTTTATGTTCGATGACCTCACCAGTATGAGTAAGGTGCTGAAAACATACGGATATAAAGTAAACGAGTTGCTGCCTACAATGCAAAAGATAGGAGATGCAGGTGCGGCACTTGGCTTGGACCAATCTGGCATGTCTGCAATAGCGACATATTTGGGCCGCATGAAGTCAACTGGCAAGGTGACTATGGAATACCTTAATCCACTACTCGAGCGAGGCATACCCGTATGGGACTATCTTGCAGCAGCATCCGGCAAGACGAACAAAGAAGTGCAGGAGATGGTAAGCAAAGGACTTGTGCCGGGCGAAAAGGCAGCGGCAGCATTAGCGGATTATATGGGCGCCGATTTTGCCGGCAGCATGGAGAAACAGGCAAAAACTTATGCCGGCTTGACATCTACACTGCAAGGCATGCAGGATGAAATGGATGTTGCTATGGGCGAAGGCTATAACGAGCAGCGCAAACTTGGCATACAGGCTGAAATAGATTGGCTTTCAGGTGACTCTGGTGACAAAATGAAAGAAGCTAACCGCCTCGTTGGCGAATGGCAAGCAAGTCTTGAAAACGAAAAAGAACGGCTTTTGCGTGAAGCACTCGATGATGTAATGAACTCTGATGAATTTGCGGAGGCGGATGATGTTAATAAAGGGCGCATGATAGAAGAAGCTCGAACAAAAGCACAAGCAGATTACTATCAGAATGATAGGTATCAACGCCAGTTGGAAGCTGACAAGGAGCTTATAAGCAAGATTCGCATTGAAATGGCAGATGCGTATTATGATGCGGGTTATTCGCTTGGCTTGGAATTTGACAAGGGGCTTATTGCTGCAAGAATAGATAATAGTGGACTGGGCGGCGACAACAGCGTTAATTGGGCTGCTGTTCCTGAACGAACAAAGCGAGAAATGTACGGGAACCGCAATAAGACGGCAAAGCACAGCAGCCGTCACGCTTACGGCCTTGAACGTGTGCCGTATGATGGATTTGTTGCCACGCTGCACGAAGGCGAACGCGTGCTTACGGCTGCACAGGCCCGCGCACAGGATAGCGCCGGTGGTGGGCAGATAATCATAAGCGGGAATCAGTTTACGGTACGCGAAGATGCCGACATAGACCGGATTGCTACTGAACTATACCATAAAATAGCGGATGCCCAATCAGGATATATAGGAGAGGTGAGCCTTGTATGAGCATAGCCAAGTTTTGCTTTGACGGAAGTCTTATTTTGCCGATTACGCCGGAAACGTTTGAGGTGAGCAGCGGCATACGAATAGAAACTATAAATATCCATGCCATTGGCGATATACGCATAGCCGGATACCCAACGCTTGATAGTATAAGCATATCCGGCATATTTCCAGCAAAACGATATAGTTTTGCTGTAACCGATGATATAACCCCGTATGCGCTTGTAGCAAAGTTCAAGAAATGGGCAGCGTCACGCAAGGTGGTGCGCTGGCTTGTTACAGGGTCCGATGTTAATGTGCCGGTGCTTATAGAGAGCATAAGCTACGGCGAAAAAGACGGCAGCGGAGATGTGTATTATACGCTGAGAATGGCTGAATATCGCCATGTGAGCGCATCTTCCGGGCGTTCGATAGACCGTTATCCAAAACTGCCGGATGTATATACGCCTGAAAAGGGCGAGAACCTTTTTATAGTGGCGGATAAGGTTTATGGCGACAAGAATAAGGCAAAATTTATTGCCGGCGCAAATGATATGAACAATATATACAGCAGACGTAATGCGCTGCGGCTACCAAGTATAAGACAATGAAACTGAGAATAAACGATATTGATGTTACGCAGCTTGCCACTACTATAACTACGAGTGGCAGCGAGAAGGAGTGCGCGCGCACATTGAGCGCCAATATAGTACAATCACCTACTGATAGCAACATACCGGCTGTACCGATGAATGCGGGTGATATGGTTGCATTTGAGGCAGATGGGCAGAGCTTTAACGGCATTATTACGTCCGTGCAAAGGTCTACGGCGAGCAGCACAATTACTATAACTGCTAAGGATTGCGGAATATACGTTAAACGGAACAAGATAGTCCAGAAAATTAAGAATATGACAGCCGAGGCGGCTGCAGAAGCATTTCTGACTGCGAATGGAATGAACGTAGGCACACTTGTGCCTACGGGGTATACCTTTAGCAGATATTTTATGAACGTGACGCTATACGAGGCGGTAATGACGGGCTATGCTTTGGCTGCTGCGCAAAATGGCAATGCGTATATGCTGCGTGTGGATGGCAATGCTGTAAGCGTGATAGAAAAGGGCGCATATATTGCGGCTGTAATACGCGGCGGTGAAAACCTTATGGATGCATCATACAGCGAATCTGGCGAGAATATAACAAATCAGATCGCTATATATGATGCAAGCGGCAAATTGAAGCAAACCGTTACGGGTGATACGACCATGGGAGTGATGCGCGAGATAATAATCGAATCGTCATCGCGGGCAGAATCGATAGCGGCCGCGAATGAAATGATACGAAAGAATGCGCTCAAACGCAATGCGACGGTAACGAATGTAGGCAATGCCGAGTGTATATCGGGTAATGCTGTATTTGTATATGAGCCGTTCACGGGCTTGTATGGGAAATTCTATGTTGCGTCAGATGTGCATACGTGGAAAAATGGCCTATATACAAATAAGCTTACGCTTGCATGGGAAGCTACGATGGACGCTAAAGCCGCAGGTGAGGCAATATCCAAAGGGAACAACAAGAAGAAAACTCAGAGTGAACCTTGGGATTATTTATATGGTTCCAATATGAAGCAGGGGAAATAAACATATATGGAAAAGAATGAAAATCCATATCTTGGCATGGCCGAGATGATGGGGAAGAAGGCAGGGGAGAATGGGCCTAAAAGCGGCGGCTGCATGACGGGAACCGTAAAAAGCACTACCCCTCTTGTGATAAGCTGCGCTGGCATGGATATAGACGGAGAAGCATTGTATATAAATGCTGAGCTGATGAAGGATTATAAACGGGAAATAACGCTTAAAATGCCCGCTTATGCCGTCAACGGGACAGTACAGGCCAATGCCAACACGATTGCCAAGAACGAAGCTATAACCGAGAAAATGGGGCTTAGTGAGGGCGATATGGTGCTTATAATACCGAGTACAGATATGCAGGCTTACTATGTCATATGCAAGGTGGTGGCGGCAAATGGCTAATATATATCCGTTTATTCAGCCGGCATTACACATAGCGGAACAGGCTGACGGAATTGAATATCGTGATATAGCATGGGATTATGCTGCAAATATGCCACGCTTTAGCGCAAACGGGGAGCCGGAGATAGTTAGCGGGCTTGAGGCGGTAAAAAGCTGGGCATGGCGTGCGCTGCATACAGAGCGATTCCTGCACGACATTTATAGCTGGAACTACGGATGCGAAATAATGACGCTTGCTGGGCAGCAATGGATACGCGAAGTTAAGGAAGCGGAAGCGGTGAGATATGTACGTGAATGCCTTGTGCAGCATCCTGACATATCGGGCATAGCCGATGCGCACGCGGAATTTGATGGCAGTACGCTTACGATACGCTGTACAGCAGTAACGTCATACGGCAATACGGATATAGAGGTGAACTACAACAATGTATGAAAATATGGACAAGAACGCCATACGCGAAGCAATACTGGCGAACTATGGAGATAGCATATCCAAGATAGAAGGTTCGTTTGCGGCTGATATGGCGGCTGCTGCAAGCGTTGAAATGGCTAAGATATATGCCACGATAGACTATGCAATGCAGACATTCTTGCTGCAAACTAACGAGGGCGAATATCTTGAATTGCGCGCGGCAGAATATGGCATAAGCCGCAAGGCAGGAACAAAAGCAGCTGTATCTATTACTGTTACAGGTGTGGACGGAACGAACATACCGGCTGGCACAAGGATGCTTACCACGGATGGGCTTATGTTTGTCACCGATGAGGAAGCTACTGTTTCGGGGGGCGAGGCTACTATATCCGCTACTGCTGAAAAAGCGGGAGCGCAATATAACATTGCAGCGGGGAAGATAACATATTTGTTTACAAACATAGAGGGAATAAGCAGTATAACAAATAATGCCGCGGCGGTAGGTGGGAGCGATGACGAATCAGATGAAGCATTGCGAAACCGAATACTGATGCGTTTGCAGATGCCGGCAACATCAGGCAATGCATATCACTACCGCCTGTGGGCCATGGAAGTGGACGGAGTAGGCGCTGCCAAGGTTCTGCCGCTATGGAACGGCGCCGGAACAGTTAAGGTTGTGCTGGCAAGTCCGGATATGGGCGCAGTTTCGGCGGATATAATAACGGCTGTCCAGTCGCATATAGAAGCATGCCGGCCTATTGGTGCAGATGTAACGGTTGTGTCTGCTGCCGCGAAGAACATAAACGTTTCTGCAACGGTTGAAATATCGGCCGATACAACGCTGGATGCAATAAAAAAGGAGTTTGAAGCTGCGGTAAGCGAATATTTACAGGGCATAGCATTTGAACTTAGCAGCGTATCGTATAACAAAATAGGCTATTTGCTGCTTGCAATACCGGGCGTAAATGATTATAGCGGGCTAAAAGTTGATAACGACACCTCGGCTGTGACTTTGCAGACGAATGAAGTGCCGACGCTGGGGACGGTGACGCTGAGTGCAAAATCTGATAAATAAGCTAACGATATATGGCCAAAGCAAACAAGTGGAAAACTTGCAGAAGGGCATCCAATACGCGCTTGAAAAACTGTGGGAAGCTGGAGATGCCATGTTCGATAACGTCTTTGCCGCAACGGCACTCGATGGCCTTGAACTGTGGGAAAGAGCATACGGCATAGATACCGATTTAAGTTTATCAGCCAATCACAGGCGCGAAAATTTGATAGCCAAAATGCGTAGCGCCGGCACTACAACGGTTGCCATGCTCAAAAGCGTGGCGGAGAGCTACGCAAACGGCAATGTAACAGTAACGGAATACTATGCAGATTACAAGTTTACCATTACTTTTGTATCAACGCGCGGTATACCGGCGCAAATGGATAAGCTCAAAGCGGCGGTGGAAAAAATTAAACCTGCGCATCTTGCGGTTGAGTATGTGTATACATATGTTACTCATGGTGAGATAAAAGGGAAACCGTATACGCATGCTCAGCTTGCAAGCTATACACACGACTATATCCGTAATAATTTGGAGGTATAAATGGCGACACAAACAACGAATTATAAGTTCACATTACCTGCGGGCAATGACAACTATGATGTGGGCGACTTTAACGGCAATTTTATCAAAATAGATGCGCAAATGAAAGCCAACGCTGATGCGGCAGAAACCGCAGGTGACACAGCGGCCAACCACACCCACGGCGCAATT
>MSGS01000026.1 GCA_001940855.1 Christensenellaceae bacterium Phil1
GACGGCTTTCGGTACTCGGGCAGATCCGACTCTGCCAGCATGTTCTGAAGATCAAACCACTGTACCCATGTAAGCTGCCAGGGAACCGGGTTGGAAAACGCATCCGTCCCGCTTTCCCTCGTTTCGCCGTTCTCCCGGCTCAAAAAACGTCCGGTCAGCAGAGGCATATCGTTCTCCCGGTAAAACTTCAGCGAAAAGCATTTGCAGGAATTCATATGATTTTGCTGCCAAGTGAATTCGATCAAGTCCTTACCTGCTCTGTACGCATCCGGATTTTCCATTCTGCCTCCGTCCCGGATACGGCTATCGATAAAATACCGATACAGCCATACGCCTGCCAGTGCGATAAGCGCAACCGCCGATACAACGATCAGTGCAATTTTCAACGCTCTTCTCACCTCTGTCCCCTGTTGTCGAACGGGTCTGCGCACTCATGGCAAAAACTCCGGAGAGCCTGTGCGCTCATGCCGCCCACCTGCTCCGCCGTAATCATGCCCATGGGTCTTCCGCCGCAGGGATACGGATGCCGCTGAGAATGCTGGAGTATTCCCATAGGAACCATTCGCCGGTAGAGGCCTTCTGCCGCAGCTTCATAGGCCGCGGCGAATCTGCGCCCGCCGTTTTAAGGAACACGCGCATATAGCCCGGCTCTATATCCTGAGGCCTTGGGTCTGATAGCACGTTCAGCGTGTACGGCACGCGCGGCTGATAACCGTTTTCCGGCGTTGCGCCTTCAAAATATGCAAGCGGCAGATAGGCTTTGCCGCGCAGCCGGTCGCGCAGGAACTGGCAGTCATACGGCGACATTGGCTTAGGGCCGCGCAGAAGATCCATTGCGGCAGTGCCCGCATCTTTATCCCTGTCAAACAGTGATAGCGCACACAGGAACAGTGCGCATATGTGCTCCGGCTGCCGCCCTTTGGCGGCGAGTGTTTCAAATTCCTGCAAATTCTCAGGAATTTTCTGTATAACGACCTGCAATATAACCACTCCTTTCTAAAGCGTGTCGATCACACCGGCGAGGTAAGTCGGCGATACCGACGCATAAATAAAACTGTCTACCAACTGATCCTTCACCGCCTGCCGTACCTCGGAGGCAAGCAGTTCGTCCGCGTTCTCATCTACCAGAAGCAGGGTCTTGCAGACCCAGCCGAGCTGCTTTACGGCACTGCATAGCCTTAGCCGTTCGCTCAGCTTCCATGTGCCCTGCCGGATGACCTCCATCACCAACACGTTGGCACGGCAGGTTCGGCACAAGGCAAGCGTTTCCTCTGGTTTTGAAGAACGGTAGACGAGAAAATCCGGGTCGTATCCCGCAAGCGATTGCATGACTGCCTCCGCCAGGAGCCCGCCTTTCATATCCAGCACAATTCTTCGCATATGTGCTTTCCCACCGCCTTTCTCCTCTTTTGAATGTACTATATATATTTTAACAGCTGTCTCTCCTTCCCGCCCCCGCCGATTAGATAGGTTTTGCAATTTTTTTTTATTCAAAAGCCATTTCCGCTCCTTTCCTCTATGCAAACAGGTCAAACCCGTGTTGCCTTTTTCTCTATGCATGGTATACTTATAATAATATTTTATTCTGCGGAGGCGGAAGGAGTACAGCATGAGCAAAGCAACAAAAATCAGCCTTTTGTGTGCGCTGGCCGCGCTGGGGCTCATTGTGCTTGCCATGTTGCTCCGATATGCCAGCCGGCATATTTTACACGCTCCGATAGTCAATCATCTGCGAAGCGGGATCTATGTGTTTTTGTTCAGCGCGTGGTGCTATACCCTTTGGCTCCGCATCGTGCAGGTGCAGGTGCGGCGCTATCTGCTTGCGATATCGGCGCTGATGGTACTGTGGATTCTGCTGCGCTCGATCAAGTTTTCAATTGGCAATACGGACGCGGAGCGCCGGCTTTGGTATTTCTATTATTTTCCAATGCTGTTTATTCCCATGCTGTCGGTCTTTGTTTCCCAGTCGTTGGGGAAGGACGAGGATTTTCGCCTGCCGCGATGGACAAAGCTTTTGTATATCCCTACACTGCTTCTGCTTCTGCTCGTTCTGACCAATGATCTGCACCGGCAGGTGTTTTCCTTTCCATCCGGCGTTTTGTCGGATGGGGAGTATCGGTATGAGAAAGGCTATTACTTCGTGCTGGGCTGGGAGGCCCTGTGTGCGGCGTTCTCGCTTGTTTTGATGGTGAGGAGCTGCCGGATCCCGCACAGCAGGAGAATCCGCTGGCTGCCGCTGGTCCCCTTCGCGCTTTCGCTGGCCTATGCTTATGCTTATGTCAAAAAGGTCTATTGGGTATGGGTGCTTGCGGGCGATATGACGGTGTCTCAGTGCCTGATCTTTGCAAGCATCTTTGAATGCTGCATCCAGTGCGGGCTGATCCAGTCCAATCTTGGATACGACGAGCTTTTTGAGGCGACGAGTCTGCCGGTTCAGATTACGGATCATGCGCTATGCACCAAATATGCTTCGATTGCAATGCAGAAGCCGTTGCCGCAAAGCGAACTGCGGCATATGCAGCAGGATACCGTACAATTGGACGACGATACGCTTTTGAAGCGGCACCGGCTGCGCAGCGGCTGGGTGTTCTGGAAGGAGGACATCTCCGCGCTGAATCAGATCCGAAAGGAGCTGGAGCTGACAAGGGATGAGCTGCGTGATACCGGCGACGTTCTGGCGGCGGAGAATGCACAGCGCGCAAGATGGCTGAAGCTGACGGAGGAAAACCGCCTGTACGATATGATGGAGGCGCAGACCGCCCGGCAGATTGCGATGCTTAGGGATCTTCTGGCCGAACTGCAAAGGACCGAGGATTCGGACAGAGCCATACGCCTGCTCGGACAGATCATCATTATAGGGACTTATATCAAGCGCAGAAGCAACCTGATTTTTGTCGGCGTGCAGCGCGGTGCGATCAGCGTGCAGGAGCTTCGGCTGTGCCTTAATGAATCCTCCGAAAACATCAGTGTCTATGGCGCCGACTGCAAGACGATCGTCAAGGGGGAAGGCCAGCTTACCGTTGAACAGGCGACGCAGATCTATGACCTGTTTGAGGCGGTCGTGGAGATGGGGCTGGAATCGCTGCGTGCGTTGCTGACTTCCATAGAGGTTGGAAAGCAGGTGGAGGTTACCCTCTGCGTTTCAGCGGCGGAGCCGCTCTGCGCCCTGCGCGCGCGGTTTCCGGGCCTGGAATGGGAGCGGGATGAGGACGGACTGCAATATGTGACGCGGAAGCTGGAGAGATAGAGGGGGTAAAGGCGTATGGACAGGATCAAAGAAAGCTTCGACAGTCTGCCTATCGCGGCCTGCTTCTTCGATAAAAACGGCGTGGTGCGGCTCATCAACCGCCGGATGCTTGCCATTGCGAACTGTCTGCGAAAAGGCGGCATACAGTCGCTTGCAGAGATGCAGAGCGTACTGCAAGCGCCGCCCGCGAACGTGCGCTGCCTGGATATGCGCCTTCGGATTTACCGTTTTCCGGACGGGAAGGCGCTGCGCTTTGCGCAGGAGCGGATCACAACAAAAGCCGGCGTCCGGTATACGCAGATTACCGCCGCAGACGTTACGGAGCTGATACGGAAGCAGAACCAGCTGAAGGCGGAAAATGCGAAGCTGGAGGAGGCGAACGAGCGGCTGCGGCTGCTGTTCGCGCAGATACCGGAGATCATTCGGGAGGAAGAAACGCTGGCGATGAAGCTGCGTGTGCATGACGACATTGGGCACAGCATTCTTGCGGCGCGCCGGGTGCTGCTCCAGCACGCGGACCAGAAGGAAATTCGCGCAAACGCGGCACTGTGGGAACAGTCAATTTCAGTGCTTTACCGCTCCAGCCAGATAACGGCGCAATCCGAACCGCTGGAGGCTGCAAAAAAACGAGCGGAAGAACTGGGCGTCAGGGTTCTGCTGACAGGGGATGAGCCGCAAACGCAGCGGATACGCGCGCTGAGCGCACTGGCGATCTGCGAATGCGCGGCGAACTGTGTCCGCCACGCAGACGGCACAGAATTGTATGTGCGCTTTTGGCGGAAGCCGGGCTGCACGGAGGTTGCCCTGACCAACAACGGCGCGGCGCCGAAGGAAAAAATCACGGAGGGCGGAGGCCTTTCCATGCTGCGTCAACGCATAAAAGAAGCAGACGGCAAAATGGAGGTTCAGAGCATCCCCCGCTTTAAGCTGATGCTCAGTCTGCCGGAACAGGAGGAAGCAGTATATGAGAGTGATGATCGTTGAAGACCAGACCATGATCCGCAGCCTGCTGGAAAGCTATTTCCGCGCCGAGGACGGATACCGTATCGTAGCGTCCATTCCCGGCGCAAAGCAGGCGGTTGAGGTGTGCCGGGCAAGCTCTGTCGATCTGATTTTGATGGATGTGCAAACAGAGAACCGCGAGAACGGATTGACCGCCGTTCACCGGATCAAAGCCATACGGCCAAAGACCAAAATAATTGTTGTGACCTCGCTGATCGACTGCGTGGTTCTGGAAGAGGCAAAGAAGGCCGGGGCCGACAGCCTGTGGTACAAGGACTCCACCGAGAAGCGGCTGATGGACGTCGTCCGGCAGACGATGGCCGGTGAGTACATCTTTCCGGATGCGCCTCCGACGGTTGAAATCGGCATGGCAAAAAGCACGGAATTTACAAGGACGGAGCTGAAGGTTTTGCGGCATCTGCTGCGGGGCTTGTCCTACACGCGCATCGCGGCAGAGATGGGCTGCGAGATGTCAACGGTCAAATTCCATGTGGCAAACATGCTGCAAAAAACCGGGCTGGAAAACAAGCTCCAGCTTGCTCTGGCGGTCAGCGATGTCAAGCTGGTTGCCGATTTGGCGGAAGAATGATGGGATTTGATTTTCTGCTTGTACAGCCACAGGCATTTATTGAAAAGAAGAAGCCGCGTCTGAGACGTTATACTTGGCAAGCAATGCCTGCGTTTATACAAACTTGACGAACAGGGAGATTTCCGTTACCGGAAATCTCCCCTGCTGCTTGTTGGGGAAACTCTCCCAACCCCCCGATTGATCGAACGGTTCCCGTTCGGCTGCGCCCTGCGTTGCAGTGCTATTTTTTCTGCTGATGCTCTCTTGCCTGCGCTGGTCGTCGGCATCCGTGCGCATCGTAATATTTTCTGGAATACCCGGCCTTGCGGCAGCCGGTGTAGATATCCTTTTGAATTTGATAGTCCAGGCTGCTCAAATTCTCCGCCGTACTGCCCAATACGCCACGCTCAAAGCCGGTGAAGCCAGCCTCGGTCATAAGATAACAGACAGCAGAAATTCAACAAACGGTGTTGCGTCTGCCGATATATCTGCTTGCCCAAGTGCGGCATAGTAAGTGTCCCGTCTCTCCCGAATCAGCGTTTCTATCGGAAGCCATGCAAATATGGGTTTCCATTTATACAATAACAAAATATTCCACATGCGCCCCATTCTACCATTGAAAGTTACTGATTTTTAGCACTAAGTTTCAAACGGATGTTGCTTTTGAATGGATATGGCGGTATAATTCTGTTGAAAGTTGGCCATAATAAGCACTAAGTTTCAAGTGAATGGAGGGCTGCTATTTGAATCAAATAATCCAAAGAAATCATTATCTGCAAAAGCTCATCGACCGAAGAGAAAACGGTCTGGTGAAGGTCATCACTGGTATTCGCCGCTGCGGCAAGAGCTTTCTTCTTTTTAACCTGTTCTATGATTATCTGATTGAGAGTGGCGTCAAGGAGGAACAGATCATCTCGATTGCATTGGATGACGATACCTTCATCAAGTACCGCGACCCTGAGGAACTGTCTAAATTCATCCGCTCAAAAATCACCTCAAAAGAAATATATTACATTCTCGTTGATGAGGTGCAGTATGCCATTGCCAAGGATGAACTGAAAAATCCTGATTCCATCCGGCTGTATAACGTGCTGAACGGCCTTCTGCGGCTTCGCAACGTGGATATATATGTGACCGGCAGCAACTCAAAGATGCTGACAAAGGATGTTCTGACCGTTTTCCGTGGACGTGGTGATGAAGTTCGTGTCTATCCAATCTCGTTCAAGGAATACTATGCCGCCATTGGCGGAGATAAGCTTGATGCATACGAAGAGTACGCTTTGTATGGCGGGATGCCGCTGGTTTTATCAAGAAAAACAGACGCTGATAAGATGGCATATCTGCAAAGCCTTTTTACGGAGGTATACTTCAAGGATATTACTGAACGATATGACATTGCTCTTCAGGATGTGCTTGCGGAATTGACTGACGATTTATGTTCGTCCATCGGTTCGCTTACCAATGCCAGGAAGATTGCTAATACCTTGGGAACGGTAAAGAATATCTCCGTTTCAAGCACGACCATTTCCAACTATTTGAATTACTTGTTGGAATCCTTCCTGTTCAGCAACGCCAAACGCTATGATGTAAAGGGAAGGAAATACTTTGAATACCCATCAAAGTATTACTGCACCGACATCGGGCTCCGCAATGCCAGGCTGAACTTCCGTCAGCAGGAGGAAACGCACATCATGGAAAACATCATATACAACGAACTTCTATGCAGAGATTACTCCGTAGACGTTGGTGTGGTGGAAATATCGGAGTATTCCGAAAACAAGCAATCAAGAAAACAATGCGAGATTGATTTCGTTGTTAATTGGGGCTCTAAGAAATACTATATTCAATCCGCTTTGAATGTGAGCGATCCGGCCAAAATGGAGACAGAACTTCGGCCCTTGAAGAATACAAAGGATTTCTTCAAAAAGATTATCATCAGCAAATCTTCCATGAAGCCTTGGACGGATGATTATGGTATCCTACATCTTGGCTTATATGAGTTCCTTCTGAATGAAAATTCGCTGGAACTGTAAACACCTCTGCGATAATCGGGAAAGTGTTTGTAACCTGAAATAGCAATACAGCAAAGAGGCAATTCCATTCCGAGTTGCCTCTTTCTATATGATTCTCCCACGACTTTGCTCTTCCTGTTTGTTCTTGGTTTCCTCCCGCTGAAACTGCGCTATTTCACCATATTTTTTTACTATGCTTTAATATACTTTGTTGTCCGTCCAGCGCCGATTCTTTTTATCGAGCCCGTTTTGACCATTATCCCAAGGACAGCTTCAACGGTAGTGGGGCTGACATCAGGGAGAATCTTGCAAATCTCCGCTTTGGAAAGCGGGGTTAGGCTGTTCAGAACAGTTGCTTCAATGCGGGCTTTCTTCGTAATCTTCTTGCCATGCACCACCGTAAACCGCTTATCCAGTTCCTTATAGCACATATAAAGTGTGGATAGGAAGTTCTCAATAAAGGGGAAATAAGAATTCTCATTCGTTTCCCACCCAGCCGAGGACTGCCGCAGTGCTTCGTAATAATACGCCTTATAGTTGTTGATTTGCTCCTCAAAGGACACATATTTACCGGCATCAAAGCCATTTTTGTACAGCAATAGCAGCGAGAGCAGGCGGGACATCCTGCCATTGCCGTCCCGGAACGGATGGATGCAGAGAAAGTCCAAAATCACGCAGGGTATCAATAGAAGCTGATTGATATTTGAGTTGCCTCTGGCATCCAAATAGGCAAGCTCCAATTGCTCCATCGCTTTCGGCGTTTCGCTCGCAGGGGTAGGACGGAAGCGGACACGACGATTTCCGTCTGCGTCAATTTCCAAAATCACATTGTCGTCCGTCCTGTACTGACCGCCGTACTCATAGCCCGCAAAGTTCATCATTATTTCATGCAGCCGCAGAATGTCGCTCTGTCGGAAATCGATATGCATATATTCTTTTGAAATATATGCAGATAGAGCCTTGAAATAGGCAGTAATATGAGAAATGCCACCGGAACCTCATGCCGCATAAGCCTTATGCCAAGATAGATGGTGGCTGCAATATTACCACATCGCTTTTGGGTTAGTTAAGTTGATGGCTTTGGCCGTGTGGTTGTTCTCCTTTGCTTTCTATACGGGCGAAGCCGAGGAGGATGAAATAGTGATGGAAAAAAGGCTGAGGTAAAAGAGCTGCTACGCAACGGTGTACAGCCCCTTGGCTCTCCCTTTGGGAGAGCTGTCACCGCAGGTGACTGAGAGGGTCTTGGAGCTTACACTCGTGGGGGTGTCATCTCCCTGCAAAGCCGCCGGGCATTTTCTAATTGGGTGTTATGGTCATTGTTTGCCCTCTCCGTCCTCGCTGCGCTCGGCCACCTCTCCCAAGGGGAGAGGCAAGGGACGCCCGCACGGTACACCGAAAGGTGTACAGGAGTGCGCCCTTAAACCGGTTAGACAAATTCTATATAAAGTCAAGTGGTAATATGTAAAGGGTGGATTTTTCCATCTAATACATATGACTGCGGCTCATTTGTGGTGAATAGAAAAGCAGTTGTAGGAAAGGAGTAAAAAAGTCTTATAACCGCTGACAAATTCAACACAGAAAGGAGCTATTGCTTATGAAATCTCTATTTGAGCAAATGGGCGGTACATACCGCTGGGAGGGCGATTATCTCATTCCCAACCTTGAATTGCCCCCTGCATCGGGCTATCAGCTTGGCAAATACGGGCGTATGCGCCGTAGTTATCTCGAAGAGCATCGGAAAGTTCTTTTTGCAAACATGACCGTAAACGGCACATTGTTTGAACATCTTGCCGAGATCGACCAAAGCTGTAATGAGCGTATGGAAAGCATCGTATCTGCTATGGCAGAGAAAGAAGATGTGACCGTAGCCTTAAAAGCCGCCGATCAGATGGAATGGGTGCGACGGATGAACAGCATCCGCAACCGAGCAGAGGAAATCGTATTGACCGAGCTTGTATATGTTTAATGGAAAATGCCCGTTATCGGCTTGATGGCTGATAACGGGCATTTAATTACGCTTTGGTGAGTGGACAAAATGTCCACTCACCAAAAAAACGGCTCATTTTGCTTATTCTTTCGGCTCTATAAACTTATACTTGCCTTTGCCTTGACCGCTGACAGCTTCAATTAGTCCAGCTTCTTTCAGCTTCTTTATCAAATCGCCTGCCGGAGATGATGTTACCCCTGCAAGTTCCATAATTTCGGCTCTTGCAAATGCCAAATCAAAACCGAACTCGTGGAACAGTTTTATTGCTGTTTCTTTCGTGGACATTTTGGATTTCAATCCCCAAAGGAGTGTTTCAAACAACTGGTTTCCAGCCAAAACAACTGGTTTCTGCCCGTCAAACAACTGGTTTTCATCCGAAACACCTGCTTTTTCAATCGGAACATTGTAATTCAAGTTATACAGCGTAACATGGAAAGAGGAAAAATCCGAATAGAACTTCGGCTCTAATTCTTCACGGAAGTTATGTGCCGAATAATACGCATCGGTGATTTTCTTGAATCCGCTGCCTTGACGCTCCATAAATCCAAGCCTACCGAAAATATCAGCAAGTACGGGGTTGCGCCGTGTGGATGACACATCGTATATATCCCGTTCTTGAATTTTCGTGCCATCAGCCATACCGCCGGGGGAATAGATCGTCAGTCTGTCATCGTATATGTCAATATGGACTTCACTACCCAAAACCAAATAGTCACGGTGAATAAGGGCATTGACGAGAGCTTCAAAAACGCTTCGTTCACAATAGTCCGGCATTTCAATTCTGGAATCGGCAGTTTTCTTCCAACGCTTTTGCATATTCCGTCTGACAAAGCTGACACCCTCGTTCAAAAGAATAATCAAGCTCCCCGAATACTCGGCACTATCCAATGCATCTACAAGACCACCGCTTTTATCAAGACCGTTCCATCTTGTGCAGAACAGACGGGAGTGGCGAATAGGAGAATTGTCTGCAAGCAGCGCACCCGCATTTGTCAGTTTTCCGTTTGCATCACGAATTTCAAAGGAGTCGTAGAGCTTATCGGTCATACTGTTGCCCGTCCACTTTTTATACTGCTCACGCAGCTTTGAAAAAGCATAGTCCTTGAAATCATATTCCGAGATCAAGGAATCGTAGGTGCGGTTCATGCCTTTCAAAACCAACTGATTCAGCACATAATCGGGAGCGATCACGCTTTCATTGCCGATACGGATATAGGCTTCCATCACACCGTCAGCCTTATAATAATAGGGCGTAGTGCGCCCGGATATGACGGTCAAGGCAAGCAAATCCTTTCCGTTCTCCCGTTCCGGCACAAGAATGAAATTGGGATAAGGCGTGATGCGTTCTTTAATTAGTCTGCTTATCGCTTCTGCATCGGTCTGTGCATCGGCAAGACCGATAATATTTTTATCGTTATCAATACCGAAAAACAATGTGCCGCCGATACCGTTTGCAAATGCACTCACACTTTTCAGCCAGCTTTTCGGCTTTTTCGTTTCCAAAGCAACCTTGAAATCACACTCGGTGGCTTCTGCAATCAATCTGTCTATCATAAATCGAACACCTCTTTTCCTTTCCTATCCTTCATTCTTATCTTTCTTATCACGGCTCTTGTAAACATTGTACTTATTCTTGCACTGCGGGCTGCAGAAGATCGCACTCGGTCTGCTTGCCACAAATGTCTGCATACAGTGCTTGCAGATGCGGATGGGCTTTTCGCTGTCGGTCAACATAAAGCTGAACATCATCTGAATACCCAACATCAGCGAATGGAAATCCCATACAATCGTGGGCTTATCGAGCAGAGCAATTCTGTAAGTCGGAGCAATACCGCCAAAGGCTTCCATACCCTGCTGCATCAGTAGCCGCTGTTCGGGTGTCATCCTGTCATAGTCCTCATAGAAAAGAACAGAGGTCAGATAGGTAAAGGAAATGTCAATAAACTGCTGCTTCATCCACTCATAGCTCTCCGCATATTCCCGCTGAAAGCTCATATTGACCGCCATCGGCTTATCCGACATGGTCATGGCAAGTGCCATCATCACTCGGTCATTGTTGATATTCCACATGGATTCAATGCCACGCTTGACTACATCCGGCTTGTCAAAGGGAAAGAACAGATTAAGGTAGTCCATCGTGGACATGGATTCCTCTCGGATGAAGTGGTTTTTCGGCAGATACACTGCTTCATAGTCCATAAAGTTAGGTGTAGTCGGCAGGGCGGTCATCAACCCAAGTAAGCCGTATTTGACGGCAAACTGCTGAATCGCTTTCTGTATTTCTTTTGGTGTGTTGCCCTGCGATTCCATACGCCCGATATTGATGGCATCCAGGACAATGCGCTGATATTCGCTCAACGGATCGTAAATGCTGGGCTGTGCCGTTTTGGTCGGTGTAAGGTACAGCTTGCCGTTTTCGGCTTCTTTCCATTCATATTCACTATATCGCACCCAATTTGAGCTGGTGCGTTCAAATAGGCTTTTCATCTTCAAACCCTCCGCCATGTATTGTAACCCCAATAATTCATAAATATATTACTATTATATCACTTTTCTTGACTATTTTCAATATCTACACCGTTATCCGCTAAAAATTCTTTTTCAAGCAAGGTCAAGGGTAGCTGTTTGTCCGCTTTTTCTTTGAGAGCGACAAGCAGCTTTTTTCGTATCTTCTTTAACATCGTGCCACGCACCTTGCGAATGTTGCGGTCTGTCTGTCCTCGGATAGCGGCGATCTTCGTTGAACTATACTGCCGTAGAGCAGATAGGAACAAGAGAAACTTATGATCCTCACTCAGCTCTCGGAGGATGTTTGACATATATTCCTCGGTCACAAGCTCGTGTATATCGTAAGGACAGTAGAATATGGAGTCTATAAACTCGCCCTTTCGCTCCTGCCGTTTCAGCACATCGTTTAAGGTGTCGGGGAAACAAACGGCATCATCTGCCGCACCGTAATCAAGGGGAACATCGTCACCGCTTCGAAATATCTCGTGATACCTCTCTCTGCGCTGTCGGTTGGCATCCAGCCGATCATACCATGCAATCAGATTTTCGTAGTCCTTGATTGTTCGGGCAGAGTCCTCTAACCGTTTCAGAGCTTGCGCCCGCAGTTCCCGTTTTAATAGCTTCCGTTCGGGCTGTTCCTCGGTATCGTCCTCATCATCCTCGATGGGATGCTCCCTTGCATCGGCTTCCAGCTCATCAATCAGCCTATGCTCGTTTTCAATCTGCCGCTGAGCCTTGTCGGTCAGCTCGCTTTCCGTATCTTCGGTATCATCAAAGACGAGCTTTTTCTTTCGCTTCCTTCGTTTCCTTTCGGGAGGATCGTCTGTGTCCGTGTCGGCGGTATCTTCGTCATCATCCCAAAGTGCATTTTCGTCCTCATCTTCCTCGTCATCATTTTCGGGATAATCGTCTAAATCTTCCTCGTCAAATTCTTCACCATCTTCATTTATCTCATATCTTTCGTCATCTGAACGCACCGCCGGACACCTCCCTTCAAAAATATTTTTTGATTTTTCTTAAATTCTGCGAAAAAACAGTTCCGCTAAACACCTCTTATTTCTCCTATTAGTGAGGGAGTAATATATTTTGTCTGCGATTATATTACTGCCGATACTAAAAGAAAGGAGGGTACCTGCCTATGACACAAAACTATCGTGAGCTATCGGGCAAGGAGAAACGCCAAATCAAAAAGTTGGTTGTTTCTCAATGCCCCAACTACGACAAGGAATACGGATGTCTGCCGCTTGACTGTGAGTGCTATATGTTCGGTGTCTGCTTCACCAACAGCGCACTTTGCAAGAAGTTCCGTGCGGAACTGCTGCCCACCGAGCCGGAGCTGCAAGCCGTGTTCACACCGCAACTGCTTACCGTCTGCAAGGAATGTGGCAAACGCTTTCCGAAGAACGGCAAACGAGGCTACTGTTCGGATAAGTGTGCCGCAGAAGCACGGCGTAAGCAAACCGCAGCAAGAGTGCGTAAGCACAGAGCAAAGGAGAGAAACTGAGCTGCAATGTAACGAAATTGCCCTCTGAAAGCCTTATTCCACAAGGCTTTTCGGGGGCATTTTTCATCCCGTAGGGTGTTTATATGCCATAGCCCGTTTTTGTCGGTTAAATGGTTACAAGAAACGGAACTAAGTATATTATACACCAAATTTATGAATTTTTCAATATTATGGAGGAATTTTGCCTATGGTAAAAAGCGAAAGCAAGAACTTTTTTCACACGACACGCCGCATCGGGAATACCGTCTATAAAGTTAAGGTGTTCTTCAAGGATGAGGGCAACGAAACAATGGAAGATAAAATTTTACGAATTATTCGCAATGATTTGTTGGAAAACAGAGAAATTTGTGATATAATAGATGTACCACAAATGAGCCGACAGTCTGAAAGGAGCGCATCATGAGCGTGAAACAGACTGAAAGCAAGATTACAGCTTTATACGAAAGACTATCCCGTGACGATGACCAGGTCGGGGATAGCAATTCCATCATTAACCAAAAGAAATACCTTGAAAGCTACGCACAGCAGAGGGGCTACGGAAACTGCGTCCACTATACCGATGACGGGTACAGCGGAGGAACCTTTGAACGCCCTGCGTGGAAGCGGATGGTCGCAGATATTGAGGCAGGCAAGGTTGCTCATGTCATTGTAAAGGATATGAGTCGTGCCGGTCGTGACTATCTGCAGACCGGATTTTACACCGAGGTATTCTTCCGTCAGCACGGTGTTCACTTTGTTGCGATTGCCAACAGCGTGGACAGTGATGACCAAAACAGCAACGAATTTGCACCTTTTTTGAATATCATGAACGAATGGTATTTGCGAGATTTGAGCCGCAAGCAACGCACCGCCATTCGTGTCAAGGGAGAATCGGGCAAGCCGACCACCAATGCCGCCATTTACGGCTACAAGAAAGACCCGAATGACAAGCACAAGTGGCTGATCGACGAGGAAGCCGCCGCTGTTGTTCGCAGGATCTACCGCTTGACCATCGAGGGCTACGGCCCTTATGATATTGCCCGTATTCTTTTTGACGACAAAATCGACACGCCCGCCGTTTACTTCGGGAAGCAGAATATCGGTGTTTGGAAAAGCAAAGAGGAATTTCCCAATCCCTATAATTGGAGTGGCTTTGTTGTCGGACAGATTTTATCCAAGCCCGAATATATGGGCGATACGGTCAACTTCCGTTCTCACAAGCAGTCCTATAAGGATAAGACACCCGTGATGAATCCCAAAGAGGAATGGCTGATCTTTGAGAACACCCACGAAGCCATAGTTGACCGAGAGACTTGGGAACTTGCACAAAAGCTACGAAAGACACCGAGGCGGCACGACACCATCGGAGAAGCCAATCCCTTAACGGGGCTTCTGTACTGTGCGGACTGTGGCGAGAAGATGTATAACCACCGTTCAAGAGGCGGCACAGAGAACAATCCCTATCCATCGGATTTCTTTGATTGCTCATCTTACACGCTGGCACATCAGAAGCATACCGCCGCCTGCTGTGGTCACTATGTCAGCACAAAATCTTTGCGGGCACTGATTTTAGAAACCATCCGTTCGGTCAGCACCTTTGCTATCTCCAATCAAGAGGAATTTATCGCCAAAGTCCGTGCGGCATCCCAAGTCCGACAGGCAGAAGCCGCAAAGGATACCAAGCGAAAGCTCGGCAAAGACCGCAAGCGGCACACCGAGCTTGACACCATCATTAAGAAGCTCTATGAGTCCTTTGCCATCGGGCGTATTACCGAGGAACGCTTTGACAGCCTGCTCTCCGAATATGAAGCCGAGCAAAAAAGCCTTGCGGCGGCGATTGCCGAAGCCGAGGACAGCTTGACAAGCTATGCGGAGGATACCGCCCGTGTGGAGCAGTTTATCGCCCTTGCCAAGAAGTACACCGACTTCTCCGAGCTGACCACACCGATGATCAACGAGTTTATTGATAAGATTATCGTCCATGCTCCCGAAAAGGTTGACGGAGACCGTGTGCAGGAGGTTGAGATTTATTTAAACTTCATCGGTAAATGCGAATTGCCCGAACAAGAGCTGACCGCCGAGGAAGCCAAGCGGCAGGAGCAGCTACACCGTCACCGTGTCAAGAGCCGTGAACGCTATCAAAAAATCAAGGCTGGCGAACACGCCGTAGGACAGCCGTTCAAGCTGACTTGTAAATGCTGCGGCGAGGAATTTGAGTCTGCTCGGTCAAATACGCTATTTTGCAGTCCGAAGTGCAGAACGAAGTTCTACCGATTGGAAGCGGCAGAAAAACGAAGCCGTGAAGCCGTTTGCGAAAACTGCGGCAAGACCTTTACCACAACGAGAAGCGGTGTCAAGTATTGCTGTGATGAGTGCCGAGAAGAATCCCACCGCAAGATGCGGCATGAACGCTACGAAGCCAAAAAGACAGCAACCGAAGAAAAGAAAACAGCATAACGATAAACCGCAAAGGCGGCTTGTGAGAGTAACATCTCATGAGCCGCCTTTTTGCATCCACACCATTATTTTTGTATTGCCACCAAGCGGCAGAAAGGAAACAATATGAATTTTATGAACAACTATAACACATCTAACAATCCCATCATCATCGGCATCGACCATGGCTATGGCAACATCAAGACCGCCCACTGTTGTTTTAAGACAGGTGTTGCCGCCTATGACAAAGAACCGACCTTCAAAAGCAATCTGCTTGTCTATGAGGGCAGATATTATCTCATTGGAGAGGAACACAAGGAATTTATCTCCGACAAAATGACCGACAGCGACTATTATATCCTTACCCTTGCCGCTGTTGCGAGAGAGCTGAATATCCGCAAGCTGACCTCTGCCCGTGTTCACATTGCCGCAGGGCTTCCGCTGACTTGGGTGAGCGAACAGAAGGACAGCTTCAAGGCATATCTGCTCCAAAAGGAAAGTGCGGATTTCACTTTCAAAGGAGTTGACTATCATGTGGAGTTTGCCGGTGTGGATATTTTTCCGCAGGGCTTTTCCGCTGTGGCAGACCGCCTGCGTGAGTTCAAGGGTATCAATATGCTCTGCGATATTGGAAACGGCACGATGAATGTCATGTATATCAACGAGTGTCGCCCGCTTGCGAAAAAGTGCTTCACCGAGAAGTATGGCACAAATCAATGTATGCTTGCGGTGCGTGAAAATCTGATGAAGCAGTTTGGTGTGTCGGTGGACGAAACCGTGCTGGAGCGTGTCATCCGTCACGGCACGGCAGACATCAGCGAACGCTATCTGACCGCCATCCGTGAAAGTGCAACCGAATACGCAAGCGGCATCTTCCGCAGACTGCGTGAACACGAGTACGATCCCGAACTGATGCGTCTTTATGTGGTAGGCGGCGGGAGCTGTATTCTCAAAAACTTCGGTGACTATGAGAAAGACCGAGTAATTATCAACGAGGATATTTGTGCTACGGCAAAGGGCTATGAGCTGCTTGCCGAGCAGAAGCTCCACAGAAAAGGCGGTATTGTATGATGAAACAGATTTATACGACCACATTTCGGCTCAACCTTGCGGATGAGGATGACCGCCGTGCCTATGAGCATTTGCGGCGAATGGACAAAAAGCAATATCGCTCTTACAGCAAGGCGGTTGTCACGGCGATCAATGACTACTTTGAACGGCAAGACCGCCTTGCTGCCGACCCCTATCTTGAAACCCGTGAAAAAGAGGATGCTTTTCTTCGGCGGGTAACAGAAACCATTGAAAAGAGCCTGCATTTTGCTCCTGCCGCTATGCTCCCATTCGCTCCTGCTACTGCTCCAACAGAAGTAAATACAGCGGATGACGAGGAACTTTCGGCGGCTTTGGACTTTGCAGACAGCTTTTGATACTACTATCGCCCTGGTTTGGTATTACACCGATACCAAACGGGGGCGTTTTTGCTACCACAAATATTTTCACAAAAAGCGTGATATCAAACAGACGGATATTTGCTATCCGATTGATACCAACAAACGAACTTTTTACTACCACAGGAGGATTTTTTATGACCGATAACGAGAAGAAACTGAAGCAGGCACAGCACCGATTGGAAGAAGCACAGATGAGAAACCGTGACAAGGAGCGAAAAGCGAGGACACGGCGACTGATTCAAGAGGGTGCTATTTTGGAAAAGGTCTATCCCACTGCTGTGACGATGGATTTAGAGGAATTGGAGGACTTTTTATATCGAGCATTACGATGAGATTTACGGCAAGGGGCGTTCGGGAAACCGAGCGTCCCGTTTCTTTTATCCCGAAGGGCGCACTTACTCACCACTTGCGAAGCAAGCGGTGGTATGCCTGCGGCATCGTGCGCTCTCCGAGGGGGATGCGGCTTCCGCAGTATTTCATACTGCTGGAAGCACTTATGGACAATGCCACATCTCTGCGGAGCTGCTGTCATCGTCCACGCAGTTATCGCAAACACAATCGCCAATGCGATTGTGTGTTGGGGTACGGCTTGTACCCCATCTTGCGCCAACTGCCTGCGAAAACTCTGTCAAGAACAAATCCGTCGGATTTGTTCAACAGCTTTATCGCAGTTATGGACGGCTTCACGCCGCCCATTTTCTTTTTGCGAAAAAGAAACAAAAACCGAGGACGAAAGGACGGTGAGAACGAATGGCGATTTACCACTTGGAAGCGAAAGTTGTGAGCCGAGGAAGCGGGCGGTCTGCTGTTGCGGCATCCGCTTATCTGAGTTGTTCCAATATTCTGAATGATTATGACGGTGTGCGGCACGATTACACCCGAAAGAAGGGACTTGTATGGCAAGAGGTGTTTCTGCCCGAATATGCCCCTGCCGAGTGGCAAAACCGAGGTGTGCTTTGGAACGCCGTTGAGGAAAACGAAAAGACAAAGGACAGCCGCCTTGCCCGTGAGTTCGTTCCGGCTTTGCCCATTGAGCTGAACAAAGAACAATGGAGACAGCTTCTATCCAATTTTATCAACGAGCAGTTTGTGTCGGATGGGATGTGTGCGGATGTGGCAATTCACGATCCGCATCCGCCCGGTCACAATCCCCACGCTCACATTATGCTAACAGTTCGCCCGCTTGATGAAAACGGCAAGTGGCAGTACAAGACCGAGAAAGAATATCTCTGCATCAAGGACGGCGAGGAAAAGGGCTTTACTGCCGCCGAGTTCAAGGCGGCACAGACTGACGGATGGGAAAAGCAATATCAGTACAAGGTCGGTAAGAAAAAGGTGTATATGACACCCTCTGCCGCCGAAGCACAGGGCTATGAGCGTGTCAACAAATATCCCAAAAGCACCAAGTACGGCAGACAAAATCCCATCTCCGAGCGTTGGAACAGCGAGGAACAGCTTGTGGAATGGCGCAAGGCGTGGGCAGATGTGACCAACCGCTATTTGGAGCTGTACGGTCACGATACCCGCATCGACCACCGAAGCCATGCCGAGCGAGGTTTGGACGAACAACCCACCGTTCACGAGGGTGTGATTGCCCGTGCTTTGGAGCAGAAAGGTATCGTGTCCGATAGGTGTGAACTCAACCGTCAGATCAAGGCAGACAACGCTCTGCTCCGTGAGCTGAAAGCAGCGGTTAAGAAGCTGATGCAAGCGGTCAAGAACACCGTCCCAGCTATTGCAGATGCGATGGAACGGTTGAGAAGCAATATGCTGATCTTCAAATATCAGCTCTTGCACATCGGAAGCGGAAAGCAGGCGATCCGTAAATCCTTAAGCGAGTGCCGTGAGGATATGGCGAAGTATACCGCCCTCGCAGACAAAATCTCAAAGAAAAGCAAGGAGCGCAAGGCGGCATTGGATGAGAAGCAAGCAACGCCCATCATTCATGTCTTGAAGCACCGTGACCTTGCCAAACGAATTGCCGAGCTGACCGAGGATTTAGAGGAACTGCGTTCGGAAAAGGCGATGCTGCTCCGACAGCTCAGATACCCCGAAGATGCGACAGCCGAGATATTCAAAAAGCAAATCCGCACTTTGGAGGACGGGCTGAAAAAGGTAGAGGCAAGCGAAGCCAAGTATGCTGCCGAGCTTGACGATGCCTTGAAGCAGTATGCAGAACTGCAAGGGCAGGCGGCAGAGTTTGACCCCGTGGAGCTTCACGATGTACGGCTGGCTGTTCGCTCCGAGTATGAGCTACGAGCCGCACAGCAAGTCCAGGAAGCCTACGGCGATAAGTATGACCGCACAAGGATGTCCGACAGCAAGCGAAGCGTATCTGCTCTCTTGGGCGAGGAAGTCGAGGAACGGTCTGTCACAGAAAAACTGCGGATGCTACAACAAAAGCAAAAGCAAAAACAACAGCAAACCAAAAAGCCCAAGCACAAGGATTGGGAAAGATAAAATCAGCGGGAGTGCAGTTCATGACGAATTGCGCTCCCGCTTTTTTTGTTTATATTGCAAAAGTGGTAGAAATATTCACGATTTTGTGGTATAATGTATAATGAATATTTATATGTTCAATCTCGGAGACAAGGAGCGTAGATATATGAAGATAAGAATAGCCATCGTTGAAGATAATCCAAACGATAGTAAACGCTTATGCGACTTACTACAAGGAATATCGAAAAAACTTGAAATGTCATTTGAAATCAGTAAGTTTTCTTGTGCTGAAACATTTCTTTTTGAGTATGAGAACAATAATATTTTTGATATTCTGCTTTTAGATGTTGAGATGGGTTCTATATCCGGAATAGGTCTTGCAAAGCGTATTCGTCAGCATGACCGTCGAGCAGAGATTATTTTTATAACTTCTCATTTTGAACTTATATCCGAGGGGTATGAAGTCGATGCAAGGCACTTCCTTGTCAAACCGATCAAAGAGGATAAGTTAAGGGATGTGCTATCCCGTTCCATCACGCATTTGGCGACAGAGCCACCATCTGTTATGATAAAAGCGGATGGCGATATTATCAAACTTCCAACCGACAAAATAGTATATGTCGAATCATTTTTGCACTATCTATCTGTTCACACAGAAGAAAAAGAGTACAAGATCAAGGAAAGCCTAAGTGCATTTGCTGAGCAATTAGGAGATGATTTTTTCAGAACACATCGTTCCTATCTTGTTGCGTTAAATCGAATTATTCGCATATCACGAACAGAAATTACTTTAGATGGCGGAACCGTATTGCCAATATCTCGTGGTTTATATGATGCCATCAATCGTGCATTTATAGAACGGAATTGAAATAGCTATGAGAAAAAAGACTTACTTAAAAATATTGGAGTTGCAAACCGAGCAGTCTGCAAAACATCTTGATGAGGTTCGCAGTATTCATAAAGAAATGCGAGGCTACAAGCATGATTTTCATCATCATTTGCAGTCTTTGAAAACTCAGATTGAAGCAGGAGATTATGATAGAGCACTTGCGTACATAGATGAGCTTGACCGGCAGCTAACCCATGTTGATACACTTCTGAAAACCGGAAATGTTGCTCTTGATGCCATTCTTTCCGGCAAAATTGCAAAAGCAAAGGAACAAGGCATTACAATCACAATCAAAGCGAATGTTGCAGATGAACTGACAATATCAGATGTTTCACTCTCAATTATTGTTGGCAATCTCTTGGACAATGCCATAGAAGCCTGCTTACAATCAAGTGAAAAACCGTTTATAAATCTGTATATCGGCATGAAAGCAAAAATGTTATATTTCCACATGATGAACTCAGCGAGCGAGAAAAAGGTTAAGCAAGGTGGATTGTTTGGAAGCAACAAAAATGGTTTGCACGGGTTTGGGCTCCGTCGTGCTATGTCTATTATAGAGGATAACGGCGGTTGGTGTAAATTTAATAGTGAAGATGGTGCGTTTACCTCGGAATTTTTAGTGCCGGCTATACAGTAAATTTGCATTTCGTGTACGGGAGAACGCATTTCGTGCACGAAATATTTTTTCCAATAAATAAGTGGTAAAATAACAGCAGAAAGGATGTGATTGAATTGGCTAAGAAAAAAACGAAACCCTATAAGTCTTTAGCATCAAATATGTTGTGGTCAACCAAAAAGCAAATTCAATATGCTCCGCTTTTGCTTGTAATGTTGGTAGTGCAAACACCTATCAATGTAGCACTTGCGTATGCTGATATTTATTTGCCATCGCTTGTAGTTTCAGAGGTGACTACAAATCAAACGATTTATCATGCCGCACACAGCGTTGGCTTATTGATGCTATTGATGTTAATAGGGCGGCTTGTTCAAAATGTGTTTTTCTTATCAAAGCAAAATCAAATTGGAATACTTCGTCGTGAATCCACATTTGAATTACGAAACAAATGTCTGAACTGCTTTTATCAAATATATGAAAGCAAAAAAATGAGAGATCTTTCAGATCGTGCGACAAAAGCAGTCGAAATGTGGAATGGTGTTCAGCCGATCTCTGATATGCCGAAGCAAATTTGGAGTTTGGTTGAAAGCATACTCAAATACTTTCTTTTTGGTACTGTTGTTTCTTTTGTCAGTCCGTGGTTATTGCCGATACTGACGGCAGCACCACTCATACAGTATTTTTGCAATCGTGTTTATCGTAATTGGGAATACAAAACAAGAGAACAAAGAACAGACCTTGATAAAAAACTACATTATGTCATACTGCGTCCGGAGGACTATGGATATGCAAAAGATATTCGTATTTACGGACTTGGAACATGGCTCAAAGAAACCTATCATATGCTTTGCAAGGAACGCAAAGAATGGGATGCTCGCCTTACATGGAGAATTTTTCTATCCCGCCTTGCCGATCTGTTTTTCATTCTTTTGCGTGACGGAGCCGCATATGCAATTCTGATTTCTATGACTCTTAAAGGGGAAATTACAGTAGATAAGTTTGTATTGTATTTTGCTGCTATTTCTTCTTTTGCTTCTTTGATTGGCGGCATCGTGAGTACATGGAATTCTATTCATAAAACAAGTCTCACTCTTTGCGATTATCGTGAATTTATGGATACAGCCGATTATGACGGTACGGGCAAAGCAAATATTGAAAATTATCTTGATTGTGGCATTGAAATTAAATTTGTAAATGTTTGCTTTAGATATGAAGGTGCAGAAAAAGACACCTTGCATAACATAAGCTTTACGCTCCATAAAGGTGAAAAATTGGCTCTTGTCGGTCTAAATGGTGCAGGCAAAACAACACTTGTAAAGCTTATTTGCGGTTTATACCTGCCCACATCGGGATGTATTTATATCAACGGAACTCCGATTACCGATTTTAAGAGCAGAGACTATTATCGCTTGTTTTCACCTGTATTTCAAACAATCAGACTTCCGTTCTTCTCTCTTGCAGAAATCATATCAGGCAAGGAAGAAAAAGATACCGATATGGATTTGGCAGAACGGTGTATGGTAGATGCAGGACTTGGAGAAAAACTAAAGAGTTTACCGCAAGGAATACACACAAAGCTTGATAAGCAGGTTAACAAAGACGGAACAGAGCTGTCGGGCGGCGAAGCACAGAAGCTGATGCTCGCAAGGGCACTCTATAAAAATGCTCCTGTGATTGTTCTTGACGAACCTACTGCTGCTCTTGACCCTTTGGCGGAAAATCGTATTTATACAGAGTATAATCGTTTTGCCAATGGGAAAACCTCGCTTTTTATTTCTCATAGACTCGCATCCACTCGTTTTTGCGACCGTATCTTTTATCTTGAAAACGGTGAGATCACAGAAGAGGGAAACCACGACGAACTCATAAAGCTTGATAAGGAATATGCCAAGCTGTATGAAATGCAAAGTTGTTGGTATAGAGAGGACGGTGGCAACAATGAAATTGCGTGAGCATTTTAAGCTTTTTATACGAGGTTGGAAATTATTGTTCGACCTCAGCCGAAAATACACATGGAATATGATTATTTCCACTATACTTGAAGCTGTTACACCGTATATTCCTCTTTATTTTTCTGCAAGAATTGTCGATGGCTTATTTATGGGGGCGCCACTGAAAAGATTGGTTTTCTATGTTGCTATGACCATCGGAATATCTTTCTTGCTTTCTGTTTTGACCTCATACATAAATTCGCAAAAGGGTTATCTTGGGGGCGAGCTGTATCGTTCGGAAGGCTGGCTTTACACAAAGAAGGCAATGGAAATGGCTTATGAATCTATGGAAGATAGAGAAACCAAATTGCTTTTGGAACGAGTAAAAAAAGAAAGCCAAACAGGGTATAATCTTTGGTACTTAGAATCAACAATTCGCCAACTGCTTTTGAACATCACCCGTGTGATTGCTTCCATATCAATGACGCTTTCATTCTTTTTGCTGCCTTCTGTTTCAATTTACGGCAAGCTTGGCGTTGTTTTGGGAATAGCAATTATAATCACATATTCACTCTTTGCTACAAAAAAGATAGCAAAGTTAGATTCAAGCTTTATGGATCGGTGTGTGGATGCAAATATTTATAGTGGGAAACTTTCTGAGCTGTTAGATGACTATGGATATGGAATGGATCTGAGACTTTATGATATGGGTGACCGTGTTTCAAGAGCTTCAGCCGATAATGACTATTATTTCTATAACGAAAGCACCAAAACAAATAGAAAAAAACTACGATTTCAAATGCCGGGAACTGCAATCGTTGAAATCTTACGCTTTGGATTGTATTGTGTTTTGATGGCAGCTTCACTTGCAGGAGAGCTTTCGGTAGGCTTGATTGCACAGTACATCACTTGCTGTTTCCTCTTGCTAAAAGCAGTTGAAGCATTAGTTGGGGCTATGCAGTTGCTCTTTGCAAACAATGTTTATATGGCTCGGTATTTTTCCTACTTTGACATCCCGAATAATATGTATCAAGGAAGTCTTACCGTAGAAAAGCGAGATGATAACGAGTATTATGTGGAGTTCCGTGATGTTTCTTTTAAGTATCCAAACACCGAAACCTATGCGTTGCGTCATGTGAATTTGAAATTCAAAGTCGGAGAAAAGCTGGCTATTGTAGGCGAGAACGGTTCCGGCAAAACTACAATGATAAAACTGATGTGCCGTCTTTATGACCCAACAGAGGGAGAAATTCTGCTCAATGGTGTCAATATCAAAAAGTATGACTATAACGAATACATGGCAGCCTTTTCAGTTGTATTCCAAGATTTCAAACTGCTTGCTATGACATTAGGGCAAAATGTAGCAGCCGCTAAAGAATATGATGAAGAAAAAGCACGAGAATGTTTAGTAAAGGCAGGCTTTGGTGATCGTCTTAAAACGCTACCCTGTGGCTTAGAAACTTATCTGTATCAACATTACAGTAAAGACGGAATAGAAATATCAGGTGGCGAAGCACAGAAGATTGCACTTGCAAGAGCGCTTTATAAGGGTGCACCATTCATTATTCTTGATGAGCCGACATCTGCTCTTGATCCGATCTCCGAATATGAAGTGTATTCCAAATTCAATCAGATTTCGGGAGATAAAACCGCTATTTATATATCGCACCGATTGGCTTCTTGCCGTTTCTGCGATAAAATAGCCGTGTTCTCTAATGGCGGAATAGTACAGAGTGGAAGTCACGAAGAATTGATACTTGATACAAGCGGCAAATACTATGCTCTTTGGAACGCTCAAGCACAGTATTATACTGACACACAAGTTAGCTAATAAAATAATAGAACCTATCTCTGCATTAGCGGGGATAGGTTCTATGCCTGTTTATTAAGAGTTTACAATTTTACGCAAAATACCCCCTTGACAAATTGCGTCTCATGAAAATCAAATGATACAAAAACCTCCCCAACATCTGTCGGGGAGGATATATGCGTATTTTTATCAGCTGTCCAGATAGTATTCGCCGCGGCGGTAATCGTATACCGCACCACGGGTAAAGTCGTCTATGCTTTCCAGAACCTTGCCCGTGCCTATTGCCACGCAGGAGATGGGATCTTCCGCAATGTAGCAGGGCACCTTGGTGTGCTCGGCAATGAACTTGTCTATGCCGTAAAGCAGCGCGCCGCCGCCGGTTATGCATATGCCGTTTTCCGCAACGTCGCTGGCAAGCTCGGGCGGGGTGCGCTCAAACATGCTCCTTACGCTTTCAAGTATGGCCTGAAGCGGCTCCTCGAGCGCGTCTATCATTTCGTTGCTGCTGACTACTATCGTCTGCGGCAGGCCGGATATAAGGTTGCGGCCCTTAACGTCTATGAAAAGCTGCTCCTTGCGCGGATAGGCCGAGCCTATGCGTATCTTCATTTCTTCCGCCGTGCGTTCGCCTATCAGCAGGTTGTGCTTTTTGCGCATGTAGCGCACTATGGCCTCGTCAAACTTATCGCCCGCTATCTTTATTGAGGTGGACAGCACCGCGCCGCCTAAGGATATGAGGGCTATGTCGCTCGTGCCGCCGCCTATGTCCAGCACCATGTTGCCGCGCGGCTCCGCAATGTCTATGCCCGCGCCTATTGCCGCGGCGATGGGTTCCTCTATCAGATATGTATGGCGCGCGCCGGCTTCCTCGGTGGCGTCTATAACGCTGCGCTTTTCAACCTCGGTAACGCCGCTCGGTACGCAGACAACAACGCGCGGCTTGAAGAACACATGCGTGCCGACCACCTTTTTAAGGAAGTGGTGCAGCAGCCTTTCGGTAATGTCGTAATTGGATATAACGCCGTCCCTCAGCGGGCGTATTGCGGTTATGTTGCCCGGCGTGCGGCCAAGCATCCTGCGCGCCTCTTCACCTATTGCCAATATGCGTCCCGTGATTTTTTCCACGGCGACCACGCTCGGCTCCCTCAACACAATGCCCTTGCCGCGAACGTATACCAAAATGCTCGCCGTGCCAAGGTCTATGCCTACGTCGTTAAACTCAAACAGGCCCATATAATTAACTCCCTCCGGCGGGAAAACTAACCGTATCCCAATAATAATAGTATTCTACCACAATACGGCCAAGCGTGCATCAGCAATTTTTGAACAAATTATAAAAATTGCGCGAAAGGTGCGCCATATTCGCCTTTTGAGCGCCAAGAAGCTTGTTTGGAAGGCCGTGTTAGGCTATAATTAAGGCATTACACACGTGCAGGGAGGAACTTTTCTATGCGGAATAAAATTACGGCGGCGGGTATGGCGCTTGCGGCGGTGCTGCTGCTTGGCGGCTGCTCGCTCACGGGAAATGTTCTTTCGCCCGCGCCTACCGATGCGCTGCCCGTTGTTACGGTCACCCTGCCCGGAAACGATACCGCTGCCCGGCCCGAGCGTACACCCGCGCCGGGAGTGGACAACGCCATAAACTCCGGCACGGACTATTCCTCACTGGACGGCGTGGCGGAGCCGGGGGATGTGCTGCCCATTTTGACATACGATGAGGCGCGGCAGCAGAACCGCGACGTTATCGGCTGGATAAGCATACCCGGCACCAGCATAGATTACCCCGTTGTGCGCACGGACGACAACGAATTTTACCTTAACCACAACATACTTAAAGAGGAGAGCAAGCACGGCGCAATATTCATGGACTTCCGCAATGCCGACCGCGGCCAGCAGAAGCACATAATACTTTACGGGCACGACATGAAGAACGGCACCATGTTCCACGGCCTGCTAAATTTCAAGCAGAAAAGCTTCTTTTCCGAGAATCGCATAATTTCCTTCAACTGGGACGGGACGGACACCATGTGGGAAATATATCTTGCGGCGGTGATACCGCTTGTTGACGGCCACATGATAAACTATGTCGAAACGCGCTTTGCCGACAACGCCGCCTTTGAAAGCTACATGGCGGACATGGCGGCCTATGCCCGCACAGCGCCCAGCTCCAACGTATCGGATGCCATATCCATAGGCCAGGCCGACCAGGTGCTCACCCTTACCACCTGCACCGAGGAGGACGACGGCTCCCGCTTCGTTGTCCAGGCAAGAAGGGTGAGGTAAGCGGGCTTACGCCCGCGGTGAAATCCGTTCTTGCGAACGGGTGAAATTGCGCTAATGCGCAGTGAAATATTGCTTGCACAATGTGAGATCCGCCTTGCGGCGGGTGAGCATAATAGATTGTGAAGATAAGGGGACGCGATGCGTCCCCGTTGTTGTTTATGTATAAGTTTGTAAAGCGCACCAAAAGGCGCCACCGCGTGCGGGGGATTCTCCCCTCGCTGCATCGCCCACCGGGCGCGCTCGGCTCGAATCCCCCGTAAACGGGGACAGCTTTGGGATGGTGGTTGCAGAATGCCAAAAGGCTCCCCGGCCGGGGTTCGGAGTTGAGCGCCGCCAGTGGCGGATGAAGCGAAACGGAGAACGGGCAGGAACAGGGAGAATTACGAACGGCAGTGAGTAAGGCGACCTTGTTCCAACCTGGGCTCGGTTTAGCTATTGACTGAGGGGTTGAGGGCAAATAGCAAAGCCGCGGTTCAACCCCTCCGTCTGCTCGCTTTGCTCGCATCCACCTCCCCTTTCAGGGCAGGCTTAATGTAAGAGTTTGTAAGGCGTACCAAAAGGCTCCCTCACTGAGGGAGCTGGAAATTCGCCGTAAGCGAATTTTCTGAGGGAGTAAACCAAACAAATAGCTGCAAGCTTCTTTAGACTCCCTCCGTCTTTTGCTTCGCAAAATCCACCTCCCTCTGAGATGGAGGCTTATTGTAAGAGCTTGTAAAGTGGTAAAAACGGCACTTTAGCGGATATGACGTGTTCCCCATCCATCACTAATTATGCTTCCCGCTTGCCTCATACAGCCTCGCCAGTTCCTCTATGCTCAGCGCCTCGGCACGGGCGGCTTGGGCTATGTTTGCGCGGGCAATGGCTTCTGCCGCGGCGTCCGCCGCGGGCAGCAGGGGCTTTAGGTTGTTGTATACGGTCTTACGGCGCATGGCGAATATGCTCTCCGTAAAGCGGCAGAAGGCCGCGGGGTCTATGTCCGCGGGCGCATCGGCGCGGCGCGTGAGGAGCACCACCTCCGAATCCACATCCGGCTGCGGATAATAGCTTGCGGGCGTGAGCGAAACAAGGCTTTCGCATTCGTAGTAAAGCTGCGCCGTTATGGCAAGCGGGCCGTAAAGCTTGTCCTTGGGCTTTGCGAAAAAGCGGCGCGCGGCCTCCTTCTGAACCATCAGCACCATACGCGGTATCCTTTTGGCATTGCGAAGGAGCATAAGCACAATGGGCGTTGTTATATAATAGGGCAGGTTGCCCGCCGCGGAAAATTCGCCTTCCGTGCTGCTTATGTCGAACTTCAATATGTCGCTGTGTATAAGCGTTAGTTCCCCGCGCCCTATTTCCGCGGCAAACTCAGCGTTGAGCGCGGCAAGCATGTTTTTGTCTATCTCAACCGCCGTAACGCGCGGCACGCGCCCCACAAGCGCGCCCGTCAGCGCGCCAAGGCCCGGGCCAATTTCAAGTATGGCCGTTTTGCCGTCTCCCACGGCGGCGGAGGCTATTTTTTCGATCATTGCATCGTCGCAAAGAAAGTTCTGCCCCAGCGCCGCGTTTGCGCGTATGTTAAGCCTGTCAAGCTTTTGTTTAATGTCCGCCGCGCTCATCCAAGCTTTACCAATACCGTCACGTTGCGCTTGCGCCCCCAGCGGCGGCCTTCCTTTTCGGTATTCATCCAAAGGTCAAGCTGATTAACCGGCGTGCCGTCCGCGCGCTTGTATTTGCGGAACGCGCCCGTATCCTGCGCAGTGCCGTAGCCGTAGCCGGAAACGTATATCTGCGTGCCGTAGGGTATATAGTACGGGTTTACGGCTATCGTGCCAAGCTTGGGCCGCTTGCCGGTTGCGGTGCGGCTGCCCTGCCAGTATGCGGTGATGTAGTCCATCTTCATCTCCACCCAGCCGTCAACGCCCGCCTTGGGCGGTTTTTTATAAATGCGGTATTCGCCAGTAAGCTTGGTTTGGTAATGTATCTTGTTGCCCTTTTTGATTATTTCATCCGTGGCGGGGGTTATTATTATCTGGTTCACAATCTCGCGCGAAACCTCGACCCCGTCCTTTATGATTACCCTTTGGGTAACGTTTTTTGATCCGTCCGAGCCTTTTTGGATTATAACAGGCTCCGTGTCGTTATATACGTCGTCGTCATAAACCACCTTCTCCTTGTGGTTTATGGTGCGCTTGGCGGTGGTGTATTCCGTTACCACGTCCGTATGCACTATTTTCATGCCCGGCACAAGGTCGGCGAATGAAAGGTGGCTCAGCTCGTCCGCCGCATCGTACTCAACTCCGCTCAGCCTCAGCGCGTCGCCCACCGTTCCGCCCGTGGTGTTTATAACGCTCACATTGCCCATCGAGCGCACCGCAACCGGAAAGCTTCTTGCTATCGATACGCTTGTGCCGTCGGCAATAAGCTGGTTCCCGTCTGCTGAAAGCTCGTCGCCCTTGTTCACGCGCACGTTCTGCGCCCTTAGGAAGGCGGATATGCTCATGCCTTCCTCAGGCTCGTTCACAACGTAGTTCGTGGATCTTCCGTCCGCGCTGACGGATACGCTTATGCGCGGATCGGGCGCATTCTTTGAAATTATAAAAAACACGCCCGCGGCTATCATAAGCGCGATTATCGCCCCGTCAAGCAGATAAAAATACCATTTTACGCCTGAAAGGTGCGCCCTTACGCGGCCGGACAGCGCGGCGAGAGTGTCCTTCATTTTCTGTAATAACCTTTTCATGCGCCTATTATAGCGTGATTTCCCCGATTGTGTCAAATAAACGAATTGTGTCACGGTACGGCACCTCCTGCGTTTACAGTAAAGCTTTGCCACGTTATAATAGATATATACTTAAAATGCGGAGGGGTCGGCATGAAAAAAGCATTGGCCGTTATTCTTGCGGCGTTGAGCGCGCTGTGCCTTATGGGGTGCGAAAAGGGCGCGCCGCAGCAAAAGGCGGGCGGAAAGGCCATAGAGGAATTCATTACGCATATTGCCGCGGGCGAATATGCCGAAGCTTACGCCCTGCTTTCATCCTCCTGCCGAAATGATACGGAGGAGGAAAAGGCCAACCGCGTTACCGAAAAGCAGTTTACGGACAAGTATACCTCCATAATTTCCGCGCTTGAAATAACCGCCATAGAATATGCGGACTTCATGGCGGACGGCGGGGACATACTTTACAGCGCAAGCTATACCGCAACCTATTACAGCGATTATATAGGCGACGTTACAAATAACTTCACCGCCGTTGCCGTGCACGAGGGCGGGGAATGGAAGGTTGAATGGTCTCCCGCGCTCATTTTTCCGGAAATGGAATGGGGCGACACGGTGCGCATAGCGCGCCTTAGCGCAAAGCGCGGCGAAATACTTTCAAACGGGGAAGCCATTGCAAAGACCGCGGGCGGAATAAGCGTATATGCCTCCGTATCCAAAATAGAGGATATGAGCCTTTTCCTGCAGCAGACGTCAAGGCTGTTGAACATGACGGAAGCCGCAATAACCAAAAAGCTTGAAAAGGCGTATAACGACGTTGCCGTAATAAAGCAATATTACAGCGACGAAATAACCGATTCCGTGCGGGAGCAGCTTTTGCAGATAGCGGGCATAGGCATAGACAACGGAAATTATTATACCGTGCGCGAATATCCTTACGGGGAGCTGCTTGCGCACCTTGTGGGCTACATTGGCGCAATACCCAGCGAAACCAAGGAAAAGCTTCAGGCGGAGCTGGACAGGCTGAACGAGGGCCGCACCGAGCGGGACGGGCTTTACAATGCGGACAGCCGCGTGGGCAGGCTGGGGCTTGAGCAGCAATACGAGCAGGAGCTGCGCGGCAGGGACGGCGAGCTTGTGTATATCTGCACGGCGGAAGGCACCAACCGAAAGACGCTTTATAAAATAGACGCGCAGGACGGCTACGATGTTGAATTGACCATAGACATGGACCTTCAGCGCAGGGTGCAGGAGGTTATGCAGCTTGCCCTTTTCGGGGAAACCACGGCGGGCGCGGTGGTGGTTATGAACCCCAAAACCGGCGCTGTGCAGGCCATGTATTCCTACCCGAGCTACGACATAAACCTATTCGCCCGCGGCATATCGAGTGCGGATTATTCGGGGCTTTTGAACAACAAGGCAAAGCCGCTCATCAACCGCGTGACGCAGGGCTTGTATCCGCCGGGATCCACAATGAAGGCGTTCACCGCGGCGTGCGCGCTGGATAACGGCATACTTGACGAAAACTATGCCTTCAACGAAAGCGAGATAAAGAAGGATTACTGGACGCCCACGGAATACGGCGCGTGGATATGGACGCCCATTAAGCGCACGCATATAAACTATCCCATAAGCGGGCCGCTGAACATGCGCAAGGCGCTCATACATTCGGACAATATATATTTCGCCAACGCCGCGCTTAAAACGGGCTGGGAGCTTTTTGAAAAATACATGACCAACATAGGCTTCACCGAAAGCATACCGTTCGATATTGCCGTTGCCGCGCCGCAGCTTAAAAACGAGGATACCGTTATGGACTATAAGCTCATTGCGGACAGCGGCTACGGCCAGGCGGAGATATTGGTAACGCCCTTACAGCTTGCCAGCATGTTCTCAGCCTTCGCAAACGGCGGCAATATAGCAACGCCGTACGTCGTGAAGGGATTATATAAGGAGGACGGCATACGCTACAAATGCCAGGTGTCCCATCCGGAGGCAAACTGGAAGGAAGGCGTGCTGAGCGAGCACGCCATAGAGGTCATAACCCCCTTCCTCGAGGACGTTACGGACCCGAAGATAAACGGCACGGGCCGCAATTTGAAGGCTAAGGGCTGCACCGTTGCGGCAAAGACCGGTACCGCCGAAATAGGCAGCAGCAAAAGCCGCGAAATAGCCTGGTTCGTGGGCTTCCGCACGGGCGTTGCCGATGAGGACGCGCGCCTTGTGCTGGTTATGCTTGAGGTTCCCGCGGAAAGCAAGTATTCAAACCTGAAATTTGATATTGCAAGGCCGCTTCTAAGCATGGAATAACCGTTGCGCGGCGGGCGCGAAAATTATATAATATAGGCACGATAAAGCAGCTACACGCGGAGGAGTTAAAAAATGATTTTTTCTAAGCTGAACGGTCTTGGCAACGACTTTGTTATAACCGACGACAGGGAGAATAAGTACACCGAAAACCTTGACGAAATGGCAAGAAAGCTTTGCCACCGCCGCACGGGCATCGGCGCGGACGGCCTTGTTTTCGTGCGCAAGAGCGAAACATGCGACGTGCGCATGCAGATATTCAACAGCGACGGCAGCGAGGCCGAAATGTGCGGCAACGGCGTAAGGTGCTTTGCAAAATATGTTTACGATAAGGGCATTTTCCCTCACGAGCGCATGAGCGTTGAAACCCTTGCCGGCCCCATGATAATTGACCTTACCGTGAAGGACGGCGTTGCCGTTGCGGCGAAGGTGGACATGGGCGTTCCCGAAACGCGCAGGGAGTTCATACCCGTAGTCGGCACGGGCGAATGCCAGCTTGAAAAGCTTGCGGCGGTGGATAAGGAATTCACGTTCTCCACAATACTGCTCGGCGTGCCGCACACGGTTGTGTTCATGGATCATCTGCCCACGGCGGAGGAGGTATTCAAGTACGGTTCCGTAATAGAGCCCATGACCTCCCTCTTCCCCAGAAAGACCAACGTAAACTTTACCCATGTGCTGGACGATAAAACCATAGAGGTGCGCACCTACGAGCGCGGCTGCGGCCCCACGCTTGCCTGCGGCACGGGTTCCTCCAGCGCGGCGGTGTGCTGCGCAATGGCGGGCTACACCGGCAAAAAGGTGGAGGTTCAGCTGGAGCTTGGCTCGCTGCACATTGAATGGGCTGAAAACGGCCATGTGTTCATGACCGGCCCTGCGGCGCTTTCCTTCGAAGGCAGCGTAGAGGTTTAATGTGAACGAGCTGAACGTTCTTTATGAGGATAACCATATCATCGTTGTTGAAAAGCCGGTGAACATTCCCGCGCAGGCGGATTCATCAGGCGACAGCGACATGCTTACCCTTATAAAAAGCTACATAAAGCAAAAATACAACAAGCCCGGGGACGTGTTCCTTGGGCTTGTGCACCGTTTGGACAGGCCTGTGGGCGGGGTTATGGTGTTCGCACGCACAAGCAAGGCCGCAAGCCGCCTTGCGCCGCAGTTTGCCTCCCATAGGGCAAAAAAGCGCTACGCCGCAATAGTAACCGACAGCCCCAAGGCATATGCAAAGCTGGAGGATTATATAAGGAAGGATGAATCCACGCTCAGCGCCGTCATATGCCCGCCCTCGGCCCCAGGCGCAAAGAATGCCGCGCTTGAGTATTACAGACTGACGGAGCGCGGCGGGCTTACGCTTTTGGACGTGTCCCTCTTCACGGGGCGGCACCATCAGATCCGTGCGCAGCTTGCAAACGCAGGCTGCCCAATTTGGGGCGATCAGCGCTATAACCCCGCCGCAAAAGCGGGGCAGCAGGTGGCCCTGTGGGCATATTCGCTTACCATTGAGCATCCAACGCTAAAACAGGAGATGACCTTCACGCTTCCCCCGCACGGGGCGGCGTGGGAGCCTTTTGAAACGGAGCTGAAGGCGCTTTGCGGCGGCGTGCGCATAGTGTATGCCGATGAAAACATACTCTGCTGCAACAAGGCCGCGGGCATGAGCGTTGCCGCGGCGGACGGCGGGGATTCGTTACAGGCGCGGCTTGAGGCGGCGCTCGGCGGGCGGGTATACCCGGTGCATAGGCTGGACGTTGCAACGGGCGGGCTTGTGCTTTTCGCCCGCAATGAAAAGGCGGAGGCGGAGCTGAACGCGGCAATAGAAAGCCGCAGCATAAAAAAGTTCTACCGCTGCACGGTTCACGGGCGCATTCCGTTCAAGCAAAAGGAGCTGCGCGCATACCTTGTTAAGGATGCGGATGCGGCGCGCGTGCGCATATACGACAGCGCCCGCCCCAACGCCAAGGAGATAATAACCCGCTGCCGCGTGCTGAAGGCGAACGACGCGGAGTCCCTGCTTGAAATAGAGCTTGTTACAGGCCGCACGCACCAAATACGCGCGCATATGGCGCACATTGGCTATCCACTTATAGGCGACGACAAATACGGCGTCCGCGACCGCGCTCCCCTCGCCTTAACCGCCGTAAGGCTGGAGCTGCACTTCCCCAAAAACGGCCTGCTCAGCTACCTTGAGGGGAAGGAAATAGGGATTGAGGGGTAAAAGCGGGCTGTGCGCCGATAACGATACCCAAGCATGAACCTATTAAAAGGGTGTATGTTGAAATGGTGAAGCAGGTTGTGGAAAGCGAGGCTGTAAATTATGAGGACGATTGAGGATTATATGGCAATGCCATACCGCATGGAAATAGTTGAGGACAGCGATGAAGGCGGCTTTGTCGCGTCGTATCCCGATTTGCCGGGCTGCATAAGCTGCGGAGAAACGGTTGAAGCGGCGGCAGCCAATGCGCAGGACGCAAAACGCGCATGGCTTGAAGCTGCAATGGAGGACGGCATAGCGATACGCGAACCGGACAGCTTAGATGACTACTCCGGCCAGTTCAAGCTGCGCATTCCCAAAAGTCTGCACAGGTCCCTTGCGGAGCATTCTCAGCGCGAGGGCATAAGCATGAACCAGTATTGTGTATATCTCCTTTCCCGTAACGACGCCGTATATTCAAAGTAACTTCGCTCCCGCTTCGGAATATTTAACTGATTATTGCAGAAAAAATTCCGAAACGGGAATTTTTATTGACCAAATGCCGAATATAACCTATAATCGGAATAGATACCCGAACTTAAAGGGGGATAAGGCATGATAGAGCGGACAAATTACATAGAAAAGCTGCTCGGCTGGAAAGACGAACAGGTGATAAAGGTCGTCACGGGCATACGCCGCTGCGGCAAATCAACGCTGCTCAGGCAGTATCAGGATGCGCTCAGGCAGCGCGGCGTGAGTGAAGAACAAATAATATCCATCAATTTTGAGGAGTTGGAAAACGAGCCACTGCTTGATTACCATGCGCTGTATGATCACATAAAGGCGCGGCTTTGCGGCGGCAGAATGACGTATATATTCCTTGATGAAATACAGAAGGTGCCTTTTTACGAAAAGGCTGTGGACAGCCTTTATGTTAAGGAAAATACGGATATATACCTAACCGGCTCCAATGCGTATATGCTTTCGGGGGACCTTGCAACGCTGCTGACGGGGCGCTATGTTGAGCTTTCCATGCTGCCGCTGTCCTTTGGCGAATACTGCCGCGCGGCGGGCTGCACGGGCGAAGCGGCGCTCAATGAATACATGCGCTACGGCGGAATGCCGTATATAGCCGCAATGGATAAAACGCCGGACAAGGCGGATACATACCTTGAAGGAATATATAATACCGTTATCGTGCGCGATATTGAGGATCGCCAGGCCCGAAGGGAAGCCGACCACGCAAAGCGCAAGGTTACGGACATTGCGCTGCTCAAATCCATCGCCCGTTTTCTTGCGGGCGGCGTGGGCAGCCCAATATCGGTAAAGAGCGTTTCGGATTACCTTATATCGGGCGGAAGAAAAGTGTCCCCCAACACGGTGGACGATTATATGGAAGCGCTCAGGGAATCGTTTGTGTTCTATCCCGTTGAGCGGTTCGACATAGTGGGCAAACAGCTGCTCAGGGCCAACAAAAAATGGTATATAGTCGATCTTGGGCTGAGGAACCACATATTGCCGCGCAGCAATTACGACTTGGGCTTTTCAATAGAAAACATAGTGTATTTTGAGCTGCTCAGGCGCGGATATCAGGTGAACATAGGCAAATACGGCGCGGCGGAGGTGGACTTCGTTGCCCGTAAGCGCGACGAAATAGCCTATTATCAGGTAACGGCAAGCATGACCGCGCCCGAAACATTTGAGCGCGAAATGCGCCCGCTCAGGAGCATACGCGACAATTACGAAAAAACCGTGCTTACGCTTGATCGTTTCAGCACGGGCAATTACGATGGAATACGCGTTATCAATCTTGTGGATTGGTTAGGACAATAAAGGAGCACACGATGCAGACATACGACCTGTTTGACATAATCGGCCCGCGGATGGTGGGGCCGTCGAGCAGCCACACGGCGGGCGCGGCGCGGCTGGGGCGCATGGCTAACAAAATCGCCGGCGGGCACGTTAAGCGCGCGCACATAACGCTTTTCGGCTCGTTTGCCACCACCGGGCGCGGCCACGGCACGGATAAGGCCATTGTGGCGGGCATACTGGGCATGGAGCCGGACGACGAGCGGCTCAGATATTCAATGCTGCTTGCAAAGGAGGCGGATGTGGAGATTTCCGTTGATTTCAGCGAGGAAATGCGGGATCATCCCAACACCGCCGAAATAGAAATCGAAACGCGCGACGGCAATATAACCCGCATCTGCGGCGCAAGCATAGGCGGAGGCAGCATACTTATAACCGAAATAAACGGGCTTGAAATGGAGCTGAGCGGCGAATATCCCGCCCTTATAGTGCGCCACAGGGACGTGCCGGGCGTTATAAACACCGTTACAAACATTCTTGCCAACGAGCATGTTAACGTTGCGTTCATGCGCGTATTCCGCCACGCGCGGCGGCAGGATGCATGCATGGTGATAGAGACGGACTCGCCCGTGAGCGAGCGGGTATGCAGGCTTATACTTGACTGGAACGAGAATATTTCGGGGGTGCTTGCCGTATGACGGGCTATTGCTTCACGAATGGAGAAGAGCTTATCGCCATCTGCAAAAAGGAGGGGCTTACAATAAGCGAAGTGATGCTCCGCCGCCAGCAGGAGCTTTCCGACGACACGGCGGAAAACATATTGAAGGAGCTTAAAACAACGCTGCATGCCATGAAGCGGAGCGTTGAGGAAGGGCTGACGGAGGAGCTGGAAAGCGTATCCGGCCTTTCCGGCGGGGATGCAATGCGCCTGAACGACCGCGCGGAGAAGAACGCGCTGAGCGGCACGCTTGCGGCAAAGGCCGCGGCGGCGAGCATGGCCGTGGTTGAAGTGAACGCGGCAATGGGCCGCATAGTTGCGGCGCCCACCGCGGGCGCAAGCGGAATACTGCCGGGCGTGCTTTTCACCTGTGCAAAGGAGCGCGGCTGGAACGACGAAAAGCTGCTCAGCGGCCTGCTTACCGCGGGCGCGATAGGCAGCATAATAGCCGCAAACGCCAGCATAAGCGGCGCGGAGCACGGCTGCCAGGCGGAGACCGGCTCCGCCGCGGCAATGGCTGCGGCTGCGCTTTGCGAGCTGGACGGCGGCAGCGCGGACAGGTGCCTTAACGCGGCGGCGATAGCGCTGAAGAACGTTATGGGCCTTGTGTGCGATCCGGTCGCCGGCCTTGTTGAATGCCCGTGCATAAAGCGCAATGCACTCGGCGCGATGAATGCGCTAATCAGCGCGGATATGGCGCTTGCGGGCATACCCAGCCTTATACCCTTCGATGAAACCGTTATGGCGATGCGCTCCGTGGGCCGCCTTATGAGCCCCGACCTGCGCGAGACCGCGCGCGGCGGCTGCGCCGCCACCCCCACCGGCCGCGCCATACGCAAAAAGCTCGGCCTGAACGAGATTGAGGAGGAGTAGGGCATGGCAGTGAAATCCTGCTTACGCAGGGCGAAATCCACCTGACGGCGGGTGAGCGTAAGAGATTGTAAAGATATGGGGACGCTGTGCGTCCCCTTTTGAGTATTGCTTACTCGTCCTCTATATCATATTTCACTATTTCGCCCGTTGCGGCATTTATTTCGTATTCGTATTCGTAATTGCCGCACTCAAAGTCTATTTCGTATACCATTATGCCGTCCTCGCGGTCGAGCTCGCATTCAAATTCGCGTATGCTGCCTTCGCTTACGCCCGCGTGGGCAAGGGCGATCTGCTTTGCCTTTGATTCGCCTATGTATCCGCTTTCGGCATTGGCGGTGGGCTTGGGGGTGGATGAAGGGGTGGGGGTGGATGCGGGCGCGGTCGCTGCGTCGGGCGCGTCGGTGGGTGCGGGGGAGGGGGAGACGCTGCCGCGCCTGTCGGCCTCAAACTTTATTATTTCGCCCGTTTTGGCGTTTATGTCGTATTCGTATTCGCTGCCGGCGCAGTCGAATTCCAGCTCGTATATCATTGCGCCGTGCTCGTAGTCCATTTCAAATTCGTAATCATAAATGTCGCCTTCGTTCACGCCCGCGTGGGCAAGGGCTATCCGCTTTGCCTCGGCCTCGCCTATGTATGCGCGCTCGCTTGCCGTGCCGGCGGAGGTCACGTTGGCTATGCTCTTTGTGCCGCTTTCGCCTATCAGGTTCAGCTCGTTCACGCTAAGCCCCGCTAATTCCTCAAACGTATGCGCGGCGTTGTTTTCGGTTATCTGCCGTATAAGCTGCGCCTTGCCCTCCGTTATGCCGTATTCCTCGGCAAGGCGCTTGGTTTCGGGGTCGCTCGTTATGGTTTGGCTCAGCACCGCGCCCTGAAAGCTGCCGGTGTTCAGCATATCCGTCACCTCCGCGCTGAGCGCGCTCTGCATTGCGGCGTTCTTCTCCGCATCGTCCCCGTTAACGCTTATAAGTATTGAATTGGCCATTTCGGAAATGTAGCCTTCGCGCAGCATGGAGCCTATCAGCGCGTTCACGGCAACCTTTATGTCGCTGCCTTCAAGCTTCATGTCGCCTATCACCTTTTTGCCGTCCTCGTTCTTCGGCGTAACGTAAACTACCTTTTCGCCCTTGTTTACGCCTATTTCAATGCTGGGGTTCACGTCCAGCGCAACGGTGGACGCAACGCCGTACCTTTCGCCGTATGCATAGCTGCACATTATCATCAGCAGCAGCGCCGCGGCAGCGGCGGCTATTCGGGCGAATGTTTTGTTAATGCTTTTTTTTGCCTGTTTATTTTCCAATGGTATTACCTTGCCTTTCTGTTCTTTGCATTTTTCCGTCACCTTGTCCAGCTGATACGGGGCGGCATTGACAAATGCGCGCTTCACGCTCCGCTCTATCTTATCGTTTTTCATGCTAAATGCCCTCCGTCTGCATAATATTTGCCTTCAGCTTTTTTATGGCCCTGCTGTATTTTGAAAGTACCGCCGTAAGGGTCATGCCCATCAGATGCGCGGTTTCGCGGTGCTTCATGCCGCCCACCGCGTGCAGAACGACTATTTGCCGCTCCGCGTCATCAAGTGCGTTCATGCATTGCTCCAGCACCAATCTGTCCTCGCTGGATACCGCCGCCTGCTCAACATAGCTTTCCCAATCCTCCATCGGGGCATGGGCGTGCTTTGCGCGCTCCCGCAGCCGGTCCAGGCATATGTTGCGGGTTATTGCTATAAGCCAGGCCATCGGCTTGCCCTGCGGCCTGTATGTTCCCGCGCCCGCGTATGCCTTCACGAAGCAGTCCTGCGCCGCCTCCTCCGCGTCGTGCCGGTTTTTCAGCATGGACAGCGCGAATGCGTATACCGCCGCGTTGGCAATGTTATAAAGCGGCTCCATGGCTGCCGCGTCGCCGTTTGCCAGGCGGGCAATGCATCGCTCCATCGTTTCGCGTTCGTCCGCGCTCTGCGGGGCAACGGTATTAAGGCATATCAGCATCGTTCAGCGCTCCTTTCATAATGTAAACGGAAAAACGCCGCGTTTTATTGCGGCAAGGATAAAATTTATTATAGCACAATAAAATGGGACGCGATTATGAACCGCGTCCCGTTGCTTTGCAAGCTTTTTACTTATTCGCCAGCATTTCCTTGGTTTTCATAAGCCGCGTCAGGTTGCCGCGCTCGTTTTCGTCCAGCTTCATGGTGATGGCGTGGATAGCCTCGTCAAACTGGGGAATCATAACGTACTCAAGCGCGTTCACGCGGCGTCGGGTCTTTTCGATCTCGTCCGCAAGGCGGTTGCATATCTTTTCAACCTCCGCAAGCTCAATGAGCAGCGGCAGCAGCTCGCTGAACTGCTTCACCGCGCCGTCCAGCTCCGCACCGGTGTTGGCCATGCCGTAGGGCAGCTCTATCGCGTCCGTGCCTGCAACAAGGTCAAGCTTGGGCGCCTGCACGCCGAGCACCTGCTGCGTGCCTACCGTTATTTTGGCAGGGCGGGCGGGGTAGCACAGCGCTTCCTCTATATCCGCGTTGCCCATGCCCGCGCGCGCCAGCACAAAGCTTTGCATCGCCTGCCCAAGCTTTTCCTCCACCTGCTCGCGCAGCTCCTTGTTCCGCCGGACGTATATTATGAAGCGGCGCACCATTTCGTCCCGCTTGTCCTTCATCAGCTTATGACCGCGGACGGCGACCTTCTTTTTCTTTTTCAGGTTGGAAAGCTCCATCCTTGTGGGCTTTACCTGCAATGCAGCCATAGTTCGCCTCCTTTGCTATGCCGTGCGGCTTATTCTTCCGCCTTGGGCAGATATTTGTCCAAGTATTCGTCCCTTATGCGCTTGAGCTCCGTGCGCGGCAGTATGGACAAAAGCTGCCAGCCTATGTTCAGCGTTTCCTCTATGGTGCGGTTGGTGTAATACCCTTGGGAAACGTACTGCTCCTCAAATGCATCGGCAAACTTTGCGTAAAGCTTATCCGTGTCGCTCAGCGCCGCGTCGCCCAGTATTACGGCCAGCTCCTTCGCGTCCTTACCGCGGGAATACGCAGCGAAAAGCTGATTCATTGTGTCCGCGTGGTCCTCGCGCGTTTTGCCCTTGCCTATGCCCTTGTCCTTCAAGCGGCTAAGCGAAGGCAGCACGTTTATGGGCGGCGTTATGCCGCGGCGGTGCAGCTCGCGCGAAAGGATTATCTGCCCTTCGGTAATGTAGCCGGTAAGGTCGGGTATGGGGTGGGTAATGTCGTCCTCGGGCATGGAGAGTATGGGTATCATGGTTATCGAACCCTTGTTGTCCTTTATCCTGCCCGCGCGCTCATACATTGTTGCAAGGTCGGTATAAAGATAGCCCGGGTAACCCCTGCGGCCCGGAACCTCCTTACGGGCGGCGGAAACCTCGCGCAGGGCCTCGGCATAGTTGGTTATGTCCGTAATTATAACAAGCACGTGCATACCGAGATCGTATGCCAAATACTCCGCGGCGGTTATTGCCATACGCGGCGTGGCGATACGCTCTATGGCGGGGTCGTTTGCAAGGTTAACGAACGTTACCGTGCGGTCTATTGCGCCGGTGGAGCGGAAATCGTTTATGAAGAAGTCCGCTTCCTCAAACGTTATGCCGACAGCCGCGAAAACAACAGCGAAGCTTTCGTCCGCGCCCAGCACCTTCGCCTGGCGCGCAATCTGCGCGGCAAGCTGCGCATGCGGCAGGCCGCTGCCGGAGAATACGGGCAGCTTCTGGCCCCTGACGAGCGTATTCAGCCCGTCTATCGCGCTTATGCCCGTCTGTATAAATTCGGAAGGATAGTCGCGCGCGGCGGGGTTTATGGGCGCGCCGTTTATGTCCATGCGCTTTTGGGCAATCAGCGGCTCGCCGTCGTCCTTGGGGCGGCCCATGCCGTCGAATACCCTGCCCAGCATGTCGGGCGCCACGGCAAGCTCTATGCTGTGGCCCAAAAAGCGCGCCTTGGAATCGCTTATCCTCAGGCCTTGAGAGCCTTCAAAAAGCTGAAGCAGCGCCTTGTCCTGATTTATTTCCAGCACCCTGCCGCGGCGTATTTCGCTGTTGGCCTGCTCTATTTCAACCAGCTCGTCGTACTTAACGCCCTCCACGCCTTCAACCATCATCAGCGGGCCCACGACTTCCTTTATTGTGCGGTATTCTTTACGCATCCTCGTTACCTCCGTCCGTAAGGCTCCTTATTTCGGAATTAAGCTCGGCCATTATTTCGTCATAGCGCGCCTTGGTTTCGCTTTCCGGAACGTATTTCAGCCTGCCTATGGCTTCGCGCACGGGCAGCGTGCTCAATTTATTGAAGCTTGCGCCGTTTTCAAGCGCGTCCTTGCCCAAATCGTAATAGGCAAGTATGGTTTTTAGCATCATACACTGCTTTTCGGGGGAGGTGTAGGTATCCACCTCGTGGAATGCGTTCTGGTGCAGATAATCCTCGCGTATGCTGCGCGCGGCCTCAAGCGTGAGCCTGTCGGCAAAGCTGAGCGCGTCTATACCCACAAGGCGGACTATTTCCTCAAGCTCGCTCTCCTCCTGAAGTATGGTCATGGTGCGCTTTACCATGCCGGCCCATTCGCCGCTTACGTTGCGGTCAAACCAGCTTTCCAGCCTGTCAAGATAAAGCGAATAGCTTTGCAGCCAGTCTATCGCGGGGAAGTGGCGCGCATAGGCAAGCTTGCTCGAAAGTCCCCAGTAAACCTTAACTATTCTCAGCGTCGCCTGCGATACGGGCTCGCTTATGTCTCCGCCCGGGGGTGAAACCGCGCCTATGGCGGTTATTGCGCCGGTGCGCCCTTCCTTGCCGAGCGCCTTTACGCAGCCCGCGCGCTCATAGAACTCCGCAAGGCGGCTCGATAGATACGCGGGGTAGCCTTCCTCGCCGGGCATTTCCTCAAGGCGGCCGCTCATTTCGCGCAGCGCCTCCGCCCAGCGGCTGGTGGAATCCGCCATTATGGCCACCTTATAGCCCATGTCGCGGAAATATTCGGCTATTGTTATGCCGGTATATATGCTTGCTTCGCGCGCCGCAACGGGCATGTCCGACGTGTTTGCTATAAGCACCGTGCGCTTCATAAGGCTCAGCCCCGTGCGCGGGTCCTTGAGCTCGGGGAATTCCATAAGCACGTCCGTCATTTCGTTGCCGCGTTCGCCGCAGCCAACGTATACTATAATGTCCGCATCGGCCCACTTGGCAAGCTGATGCTGCACAACGGTCTTTCCGCTGCCGAACGGCCCGGGAACCGCCGCCACGCCGCCCTTTGCAACGGGGAACAGCGTATCTATTACCCTTTGGCCCGTTACCATCGGCTCCGTGGGGGCAAGCTTTTCCTTATAGGGCCTGCCGCGGCGCACGGGCCACTTCTGGAGCATGGGCAGCTCTATTTCGCCCTTATCGGTAGCGATTTTGGCTATCGGCTCAAGCACGTTCGCTTCGCCCGAATATACCCACGTTACCTTGCCGCTCACGCCGTTGGGCACCATTATTTTATGGAGCACGGCTTCTGTTTCCTGCACTGTGCCCAGCACGTCGCCCGCGCTCACTTCGTCGCCCACGTTTGCCACGGGAACAAAGTTCCAAAGCTTTTCGTGGCCAATGGCGTTCACGCTTATGCCGCGGTTTATTCTGTCTCCCGCCTGCTTGCGTATAACGTTCAAGGGGCGCTGTATGCCGTCGTATATCGATTCTATAAGCCCCGGCGCAAGCTCAACGCTCAGCGGCGCGCCGGTGGATTCAACCGGCTCTCCCGGGCCTATGCCGCCCGTTTCTTCATATACCTGTATGCTCGCGCGGTCAGAGCGCAGCTCTATAACCTCGCCGATCAGCTTTTTTTCACTAACGCGCACCACGTCGTACATCTGCACGTCCGCCATGCCGTCGGCCACTATAAGGGGGCCCGATACCTTTACTATGGTTCCTTTTATTGCCATTTGCCGCTCCTTATCAATTAAATAATATGTCTGCGCCTATCGCCTTTTCAACGTTGCTCTTTATCTGCGCCATGGCAACGCCCGTGCTGCCGTGCGAATCGGGAATGGGGATTATCGCCGGCACGGATTCGCGCTTGTATTGTTCCACTGCCTCGCCGCACTGCGCAAAGAGCGGCTCCGTTATGAATATCACCTTTACGCCGCCCTTGGCAAGCCTGTGTATGCGCCGCGCAGCCGCCGCGCCGTCCGTTTCCGCGAACACGGCAAGCCCCGCCGCCTTTGCAAGCAGCACGCTGTCGCGGTCGCCAATCATGGCTATTTCATGGAAATCATTCGCCATAAAGCATCCTCATCCTTTCCGCGATAACGTCCGCGCCAAGCCTGTTCCTCAGCGCCGTCACAATAAGCCTTACAACCTTCGCCTCCTGCCGCTTTGCAAGCAGGAACCCAATTACGGGCGCGATGGTGTCAATATCGTTCTTCCCGCGGGAGGCTAAGCGCATGAGCGCATTGTCCCGCGCCCGCTCCAGCGCAGCAGCGTCTCCGCTTTGGGCGTATTCCTCAAGCGCCCTTTGAAGCTCCGCCTTCATTTCGCCCGCGGGTAGGCCTTTTGCATAGCCTTCGCCCATGTGGCTTTGGTAGGCTTTTACTATCGCCTTTGGGTCGATGTCCCCGCCCGTGAGCAGCAGCGTTTCAAGCCGCTTCTCGTCCGCGCCAAGCGCCTTCATGCGCGCCATGGCGATAAGATTGTCAAAATCGCACGTCGCCTTGAAATATGCCGTTACGAACGCATTGCCCGATGCAAGCGCGTGGTCGATATACCCTTGGTCTATTATGGTGCTTATGCGCGCGGGGTCTATGCGCCCGGCGGCTATCTCGGCCTCCGCCGTGTCCATAGCCGCGGCCATCTTTTCGGGCAGGGACTTATAGTCCTTCGCCTGCACCATGCGCATGAGCTCCTTCGGCTCATAAAGCCCGCCGTGGGCATATATTCCGCCCGTGTCCGCGCCCGTAAGCCTGCGCTTGAGGAACAGCTTCAGGTTAGTTGCATCCGCGCCAAGGAAGAATATGTCCGTCAGCTTTTCATCCGTGGTCACTTCTTTTATGAGCGCGTTCGTCCGCTCAAGTTCGCTTTCTATCAGCGCCTCGCTGTCCATATATTCGGCGTCCGGCTTGGCGCCGTAGCCCATTTCCGTAAGCATGCGCCAGGCTTCCTCCGCCGTGCCCTCGCTCATTCGCTTTACCGTTTCGCGGTCTATAAGGCTGCGCTCACGCGAGCGTATGCGCGAAACGGCGTAAATTGCGCTGTTCTGTGGCATGATCGTGTTACCGCCTTCCTTTTAGACTTTATCGCTCAAACAGTATTCCGGCTACCGCGCTTTCCTCCGCCGCGCGCACTTCCCTGAGCACCGCCGCGAAGGAGCAGTTCTTCTCGTATCCCGCGGCCTTCAGTATAAAGCCGCCGGTAATGTCAGCATCCGCCGGAGCAATTGCAAGCGGAGCGCGGCCGGTTTCGGCAAGCGCGGCGTTCACCTCGGCAAGCACGCTTTTCGCGTTCGCTTCGTCCCGCGCGGCGGGGATTATCGTCTCTCCGCCTTCCGCTTCGCGTATGAGCAGCGCCTTTATCAGTGCGCTTCGCTCCTCGTCGCTCTTTTGCTCCATGCGCTCCGTCGCCAGCGCAAACGCTTCGTCTATCAGCGCGCGCTTTACCTTCAGCGCGTATTTGCGCGAATCAAGCGCGGCGTTGGTGCGGCTTTTTTCCTGCGCCGCGTCGTTGAGCCGCTTTGCTTTAAGTTCCGTTTCGCTCTCTATGCGGAAGCATTCGTCCTTAGCTATCAGCGCTATGCGCTCGGCCTCCTTATCGGCATCCGCAAGGGCTGCGTCGGCTTCGGCCTGCGCGTCCGCCAATATGCGCCCTATCAGCGCATCTGCGCCCGAATTGTTGTTTGCCATGCTTGGTTCCCTCCCCACGCGAAAATTACGCGAAGAGCACCAGGAACACGCTGACTATAAGCGAAAGCAGCGCGTAGGTTTCAACCATCAGCGCAAGCATCATGCCGTTGCCGAAGCCGTCGGCGCGCTTTGCAAGCATCTGTATGCCGGCTGCGGAAACCTTGCCCTGATGTATGGCGGAAAGCAGACCGCCGAAGCCCACCGGCAGGCTGGCCGCGAAGTACGCAAGGCCGCGGCTGAAGGTTATTGATTCGGTGCTGCCGCCGAGAAGGCCGGAGAATATGAGTATAAGTATGGATACGGCGAAACCGTATATACCCTGCGAACCGGGCAGCAGCTCAAGCACCAGGCAGTTGCCGAAACGCTCCGGCTGATCGGCTATAACGCCGGCGGCGGCCTGACCGGCCTTGCCCACGCCTATGGCGGAGCCTATGCCCGAAAGTATGGCCGAAAGCGCAACGCCGAGACCCGTGAAGAATATGCCGAGTTCGTTTGAAGTAAGGGTGGAAAAAATACTGCCTTCCATTTTTAATGTTCCTCCTGAAAAATTGTTGTAATTGGTTATTATTTCATCCCGCCATGGCGGGTTAAACGCAAATTATTCCGCGCCGGAATCTATAACGTTCACGGTGTCTGTATTCATGGCGAGCGGCTTGAACTTAACGCCGTCCGCTTCATAGAACTTGCCGAAGAACTCTATAAACTGCAGCCTTGCCGTGTGCGCGAACGCGCCCAGCGTATTTATGAAAAGGCTGAACATGTGCAGCGCGATAAGCAGCGCCGCCGCCAGTATAAAGCCTATCACAATGCCTATTATGCCAAGCCCGCCCAGCGCATCATATACCATGCCGCCTATAAGATTGAACACCATGCCCATCGCGCCAGAAACAAGGCCAAGCGCGAATATGCGCACATAGGAAAGGATATCGCTCAAGTACCCTGTTATGTTATAAAGCGCGCTCAGGCCCTTGCCAAGGCGCATTACGGGGTTCTTTATCGAGCGGCCGGAGAACAGCAGCAGCATACCCCCGCCGAGTATTATAAGCACAAGCGACACCGTTTTTATCGCGGGCGCGGCAAAGAGCAATATCAGCCCCGTCAAAAGCAGCATCCAGCTAAGCTGATCGAATATGGCGCTTTGCGGGTCGCCGTCGCGGAAGCACATATACATTTTCACGATTATGCCCGTATACATATGCACTATGCCCAGCCCGCAGGAAAGCAGCATCATCTGCATAACGTCCGTCATGGGATCGAACAGCAGGGGGAATACGGTGGTATTGAACAGATCGTTCCATTCAACGCCGAAGAACGTGCCTATAAACGGCGCGCACAGCATCGTTGAAAGTCCGCCGTAGGTTATCACCTTAACAAGCTTGGCCGTGTCCCCTTTGGGCTTTAGGAAGCGGGTGAATAGCAGCCCGCCTATGAAAAGCAGCATGCCGTACCCAAAGTCTGACAGCATCATGCCGAAAAACAAAAAGTAAAACGGCGCCATCACCGCCGCCGCGTCTATCCCGCGGTAGGACGGCAGGGCATACATTTCGGTTATGACCTCAAACGGCTCGATCAGCTTTTTGTTCTTCGTGGCCGTGGGCGGGTTTTCGTCGGCGTAAGGATCGCGCGTTTCGATATAATATGCGTCCGTAACGCTCGATACCGCAAGCTGAATTTCGTCCAGCTTGTCCGCACGCGCCCAGCCGTCCAGTATATATGCATACTGCGTGGACTTGAGCGCCGTTTCGCCCTCCGCGCGCTGCTTTTCTATGGCGTATGCGTCCGCAGCCATGTCAAGCCGGCTGCGCTTCTCCGCTGCTGCCGTCAGCTCGGATGCTATCCTGTAAAGCTCCGCCTCTGTCGCGTCCATCTGCTTTGCGGCTTTTTCCATGTTCTCGCTTGCCGTGCCGGTAAGCTTAGGCGGTATGAACTCATTGAAGCCCGCGTCCTTAACGTAGCGCAGTATGGCGTCCCGCTCGTCCCTGTTGCAGGCTATAACAACTGCCGTAAGGTTTTCGTTCGGGTATGCTTCAAGGCCGATGTGCGTATCGAGCGCTGCTTCAACATTATCCACTGCGTCCATCACCTTCGCGTCCGCCGTGCCAAGTATGTATGCTATGTACTTGGTGGAATGTATGGCCTCAAGCGGGGTCAGCATCTCGCGGAATGGCTCAAGCTGCGCCCTCAGCGCCGCCAGCCTTTCAAGCTCCGCCCGCTTCTCCGCCTGCTCCGCTTCCAGCTTTTCTATGCTTTGGCAAAGCGCGTCGCCCTCCGGCTGAATGGCTTCAAGCTGAGCCTCGGTGCACTGCGGGGTGGGGGAGAGCATGGGCTTTTTATAATATGGCTTTATGGCCCTGCGTGCGGCGTTAAGCCTGTCCGCCTTGGCGGTAAGCTGCCTAAGCTTTTCGCTGTCGGTCAGTTCCCCTTCGGAAATAAGCTGCACCGCGCCCAGCCTTTGCAGCGCCTTCAGGGTGCTTTCCTTTTCGCAGGATAGGCCGATAAGCGTGAGCCGCTTCATTGGAACTATCATGCCTGTCCCGCCTTTCCTATTATATATTCCGCCGCCGCGTAAAGCTTCTTCGCCGCTGCGGCGCGCTCGCTATCCGCGCGTTCGGCGTTTTCGGCCATTATCGCGTCAAAAAGCTTCTGCCCGTCGGCTTCGGCCTGCTTTTCCGCTTCCGCAAGCTTTGCGCGCTGCTCGGCGCGTGCGTCCGCGGTGGCCTTGTCCGCCGCCTGCTGCGCCGCGTCTATGCGTGCGCGCGCGTCCGCCGCTGCCTGCTTCTTTATCGCCGCGGCCTGTTCTTCCGCCGCCGCGATGCGTTCAATCATCGTTGCCAAGGCTTTTTCCTCCTTTTGCTTATAGTTATGCCATAAGCAGCCATTATTACAAAGGACTGTTTTATATGGCATATTGATGCACGTTTTTATTGTGTAAAAATACGGTTAAGGCAATCTTGCCTACCGCCATTATAATTAAAGAAATGCTTATTTGCAAGCGTTTAACGCCACATTTTATTGTTTGTTATGTATCTATCAACGAATGTTTTCGTTCATGTCACAATTTGTGTAAATTTTATATTTTTGTATAAATGTTAACGCCGCATTATAAGTTTTTGCTATATTTCGTCCATTTATCCCTTTTCGCACAAAACGCGCCATGTTATAATTTATATTTGTGTATAACTACATGCGAAGAAGGTGAGAACGATGGCGATAGACGAACGCGAAAGGCCGGTGCTTGAATTGCTTGACGAAATGGGCATACCGTACCGCCGCTACGAGCATCCCTGCGCGCGCACGATGCACGACTGCGAAGGCATAGGCGCGGACATAGGGGCGCAGCATTTTAAGAATCTGTTTTTGTGCAACCGCAGCGGCACAAAATTTTATCTTTTGCTGATATGCGCGGACAAGCCGTTCAGGACGGGGGATGTTTCAAGGCAGCTTGGTTCGTCGCGGCTGAGCTTTTGCTCCGATGCGCAGCTTATGGATAAGCTGGGGCTTGTCGCGGGCAGCGTAACGCCTATGGCGCTTTACCGCGAAAGCGCAAGGGACGTTGTGGTGGCTATTGACGAGGATATTTTTGATATGAACATGGTGTGCGTGCATCCGTGCGTGGCCACGGCGTCGCTTGCAATAAGCATGGAGGACCTGCTTAAATATATAGGAAGGGCCGGCAACGAAATAAAGCGCGTGCATATAGAGTGAAACGGGCAAAAATTCTTGACAATAGGGACAATATTAAAGATAATGATATGTACCGCCATAGGCGGAAAATTTTTTTATTTTTGAAAGGACGTGAAAAGGATATGGAAGAAGCCAAGCTTGCACCCAAAAACTTTATAGAGGAGTTTATACAGCAGGACATTCAGGAGAAGGGACTTTCCCATATCCAGACCCGCTTCCCGCCGGAGCCTAACGGCTATTTGCACATTGGCCACGTTAAGGCGCTGTACATAGACTTTTCCATGGCGGAAAAGTTCGGCGGCAAGTGCAATCTGCGCTTTGACGACACAAACCCCACCAAGGAGAAGGAGGAGTTTGTGGACGCGATAGAATACGACATACGCTGGCTGGGCTTTAACTGGGACAAGCTGTGCTACGGCAGCGATTATTTTGACGATTGCTTTGAATACGCCGTGAAGCTCATCAAAAAGGGCGTGGCTTACGTTGACGATCTTTCAAAGGACGAAATGCGCGAATACCGCGGCACGCTGACCGAACCCGGCAAAAACTCGCCCTATCGCGACAGGAGCGTTGAGGAGAACCTTGATTTGTTCTACCGCATGCGCAACGGCGAATTTGAGGACGGCGCGCGCACCCTCCGCGCCAAGATAGACATGGCCAGCCCCAATATAAACATGCGCGATCCTGCTATATACCGCATAAAGCATGTGCCGCATCATCACACCGGCACAAAATGGTGCATCTATCCCATGTATGACTTTGCGCATCCCATTCAGGACGCCATTGAGGGCATAACCCATTCCCTCTGCTCCCTTGAATACGAAGCGCACAGGCCGCTTTACAACTGGGTAGTTGAACAGTGCGAATTTGAACATAAGCCCAGGCAGATAGAGTTCGCGCGGCTCAATCTGACCAATACCATAATGAGCAAGCGCTATCTCAGGCGCCTTGTGGAGGAGCATTACGTTTCCGGCTGGGACGATCCGCGCATGCCCACCCTTTGCGCGCTGCGCCGCCGCGGCTATACGCCAGAGGCCATAAAGGACTTCCTCAACAGGATAGGCGTTGCAAAAGCGGACAGCATAGTGGACAGCGCAATGCTTGAACACTGCCTGAGGGAGGATCTTAACGCCAAGGCGTACCGTATGTGCGCCGTGCTTGACCCGATAAAGCTTGTTATAGAAAACTGGCCGGAGGATAAGGAAGAAGATGTAGAGCTTGAAAACCTGCCCGGCAGCGAAACCGCAGGCACGCGCAAGGTGGCGTTTGGTAAGGAGCTTTACATTGAGCGGGACGACTTTTCCTATGACCCGCCCAAGAAGTATTTCCGCCTGAAGCCCGATGGCGAAGTGCGGCTCAAGGGCGCATACATAGTAAAATGCACCCGCTACGAAACCGACGAAAACGGCAACGTTACAACCGTTTACTGCACATACGATCCCGAAACCCGCAGCGGTGAATGCGAGCGCAAGGTGAAGGGCACGCTGCATTGGGTAAACGCCAAAGCCGCGTCCCCCGCGGAGTTCCGCCTGTATGAGGCCATGATGCTGGACGATCCTAACGACGGCGTGGAGCGCGACTTTGTGGAGCTGATGAACCCCGATTCAATCACCGTAAAGCACGGCTACGTTGAACCCGCCCTTGCCGCGGCCAAGCCCGGGGACAAGTTCCAGTTCATGCGCATAGGCTACTTCTGCACCGACCTTGACCACACGAGCGAGCACCCCGTGTTCAACCGCGCAGTCGGGCTGAAGGATAGTTTTAAGATGTAATTTTGCGGGCTTTGGGCGGAGAGTATCTGCCCAAAGCCTTGACACACGTGTTGATACGTGTTAGAATACTATATACCAAGGGGGGCTTTATGAACAAAAGGGAGCTTGTAAAGCTGCTTAAGCAGAACGGCTGGGTAATAACGCCCGGCAGCAGGCATGATTTGGCAGTGAACCCGTCCCGCCCGGGCGTAAAGCTTACCATTCCAAGGCATACCGAGCCGAACAAATATACCATAGAGGGCATATTAAAGGCGGCGGGATTAAAATAAACAACGGAAAGGAGCCGCAGTATGAAATATATTTATGGCGCTGTATTTACCCCGGCCGACGATGGCTATTCGGCAGAGCTTACGGATCTGCCCGGCTGCATAACCGGTGCGGACACCATTGCAGACGCATTTGAAATGATAACGGACGCGGGCGCGATGTGGCTTTGGGATGCGGAAAACCACGGCGAGGAAATACCCGCGCCAACGCCGATTGAGGACATAAGAACCGAAGAAGGGCAGGTAAAGAGCCTTGTTCTGCTGGATACGGACGAATACCGCCGCGCAAACGAGAACCGCGCCGTGAAAAAAACGCTTACCATACCAAGCTGGCTGAATATAGAGGCAGAGCGCGCAGGCGTGAATTTTTCGCAAATATTGCAGGATGGGCTTAAAGCCCGACTGGGAATACAATAGGCAATACGATTTTATTACACAGGAGACACACAAATGGCTGATATGGTCAGAACACGATTTGCCCCGTCCCCGACGGGGTATATGCACATAGGCAACCTCAGGAGCGCGCTTTACACTTGGCTGTATGCGCGCCACCATGGCGGCAAATTCATACTGCGCATTGAGGATACCGACCGCAACCGCTATGTTGAAGGCGCGACGGAGGTTATTTACCGCACGCTTAAAAGCATAGGCATGAACTGGGACGAAGGCCCGGACGTGGGCGGCGAATTCGGCCCGTATGTGCAGAGCGAAAGGAAGGATATGTATCTGCCCTACGCAAAGCAGCTTGTTGAAATGGGCAAGGCTTATTATTGCTTCTGCACCAACGAAGAGCTGGACGCGCGCCGCGCCGCCGCCGCCGAAAGGGGCGAAACGTTTAAGTACGACAAGCATTGCCTGCATATGGATAAGGCGGAGGTTGAGCGACGCCTTGCCGCGGGAGAGCCTTATGTTATCCGCCAGAACGTGCCCGAGCACGGCGAGGCCAGCTTTGACGACGCCATATACGGCCACATAAAGGTGGATTGCGCGGAGCTTGACGACATGATACTCATTAAGGCGGACGGCATGCCCACCTATAACTTTGCAAACGTTATAGACGACCATACTATGGGCATAACCCACGTTATGCGCGGCATGGAATATCTTTCCTCCACGCCCAAGTATAATCTGCTTTATGATGCTTTCGGCTGGGAAAAGCCCGTGTATATTCACATGACCAGCATAATGCGCGATGCTCAGCACAAGCTTTCCAAGCGCGACGGCGACGCTTATTTTGAAGATTATCTTGCCAAGGGCTATCTGAAGGACGCAATAGTCAATTACGTTGCCCTCCTTGGCTGGAACCCGGGCGACGACAGGGAGTTCTTCACGCTTGACGAGCTTGTTGATGCGTTTGACGTTTCCGGCATGAGCAAATCCCCGGCTATATTCGATGTTGCAAAGCTCACCTGGATGAACGCCGAATATATACGCCGCATGAGCGCGGAGGAGTTCGACGCGGCGGCCGAGCCGTGGTACGAAAAGGCCGGCATAGCCCATATGGATAAGGGCGTGCTGCGCCGCATTTTGCAGCCGAGGCTTGAAATATTCTCCCAGATGGCGGATATAACCGACTTCCTTACCAAAATGGACGAGGAATTCGACATTGCCCTTTTCACAAACAAAAAGTCCAAGACAAACGCGGAGGTTTCCGCTAAGGTGCTTGATATGGTAATTCCCGCGCTTGAGGCGCTGCCTGCTTGGGATGAAGAAAGCCTGCACAGCTTGCTTATAGGCATGGCGGAAGCCAACGGCATGAAGAACGGCACGCTGCTTTGGCCCGTGCGCATAGGCATGGCGGGCAAGGCCGTTACCCCCGGCGGCGCGATAGAGATAGCAGTGCTCCTGGGCAGGGAAGAAAGCCTTAGAAGGCTTAAGCTCAGCCGCGCGCGCCTGAACGCCGCGTTGTAAGGCGAGGGATATACAAACAGCTGTATTGCGGGTTTTGAGGATAGGCATTACTTATGTATTACGCAGACGAAAAGCAGCTTATAGACATGTGGCGCTTTGAAGAGCAGTTCCCCTTCGGCGGATGGGAGCTGATGCACCTTGACGGGCGGTGGGAAAGCGAACCGCTCCCGTGGGATTACCGCGAAGAGGTGCTGATGCGGCTAAAGGATACGGACATGCTCCTTGATATGGACACGGGCGACGGCGGCTTCCTCCTTAGCCTTAGGCATCCGTATGAGCTTACCTGCGCCACCGAATCGGACGAGCGGGATTATGAAAGCTGCGTGGAGCAGCTTGCCCCCCTTGGCATACGGACAATGTTCTGCAACGTGGACGAAGAAGAACTGCCGTTTGAAGACGATATGTTCGACATGGTGCTAAGCCGCCATGGCGGATATATGATAGAAGAACTGTTCCGCGTGCTCAAGCCCGGCGGATTGTTCATAACCGAACAGATTGGCCAGCGGGACAACCGTGCCCTTTCGCGCCGGCTTTTGCCCGAATATGAACCGCCGTTCCCGGGGCATTGCCTTAAAAACGCGGCGGAAGCCTTCCGCGGGTACGGGTTCAATATTCTCTATGGGCAGGAGTATTTCCCAAAGCTAAGGTTCAATGACGTTGGCGCGCTTGCGTACTTTGCGCACATAGTGGGCTGGGAATTTCCCGGCTTTTCGGTGGACAGGTGCCGGCGCGAGCTGCTTGCCCTCAATGAAGAGGTGCAGGAGATGGGCTTCATAGAAAGCCTTCAGCACCGCTTCATATTGGTTGCGCAGAAGATACAGACGAGATAACATACAAAGCCATCGGTCAATCCGGTGGCTTTTGCTTGACAGCATTATTGCGCGTTTGATATACTTAATTCGATAAATAACACCGTGAATGGAGAGGTTCGATGAAAATTCGCATCTGGTTGGCCCTTTAGCGGCACGAACAGTTGAATAATACCTTTACATATTACTGCTTTATGTGACGTAATATTCCCATCGCAGCTTTTTTGTTCTGTGCCGAATCAATTCCAAATCAACGCCGTTGCCGTTTTGCCTTTCGGGAGCCAAACGGCTGCTTATGAACAAAAAAAGAAAGAAAGGTGCGAATTGCCGGCCTGCTGCGGGCGCCGGCAAAAGCAGTATAATACAATGAAAAATATAATAAAAGCCCATCTGAAGCCCTTGGCGGCTTGCCTTGTTTTCGTATTCGTTGCCGGACTTGCCGGAACATATGTGCAGTTTTTGAAGGGAGAGCTGCTGGACGCCGCGCTTGAGGGCATATCGTCGGACGTGTTCAGGCTTTCGGCAGCATTCTTCGCCGTTGTGGCGGTTGAGCTGGCCGCGTATTACGGCTACGATTATTTCCGCGGGCGCTTTTCCGTTGCAAACAAAAATTCCATGCGCGGCCGGTTCTTTGATTGGCTGCTGGCGCGCAGTCCGATAGAGATTATGAGCGTGCAGCAGGGCGAATTCGTCGCGCAGTACACCGACCAAATAGACCAGGTTAACGACGGCTATCTCGACAACATTCCCCTGCTGATAGAGATTTCCTCAAAGGCGGTAACGGTAAGCGCGGCGCTGTTCTGGCTGGATTACCGCATAGCCGTTCTGACGCTGTTTTTGCTGACCATGCCGCTGTATGTGCCAAAGCTTATAGAAAAAAGGCTTCAAAATGCCAAAAAGGAAAGCATAGACAGCTTCCAAAAGCATCTTGGAAATATTGTGGAATGGCTTTCAGGGTTTGAGCTTATAAAAAACTATTCCATCGAAAGGGTCATACGCTCTAAATTTCAAAAAAGCAACGATGATGTTTCGGTCAAGCTGTTCCGCTTCAAAAGGATAACCTATTTATCAAAAACCATTACCGCGCTATTGTCCTATATGAGCCATTTCATAGTAATAGTGGCTACGGCGGCGCTTGTTTTAAGCGGGGAGTTTTCCGCGGGCGATTTCTTTATCGCAGTCGGTCTTATAGACCAGCTTTCATACCCCATAATTGCCATTTCCGTATATTTGCAGGAGTTTTTAAGCACAAAGCCCCTTGCAAAAAAGCTTGAGGCGCTCTTTGAACAGACGGCGGAGGACGGCAAAAGGACGCTGGATATTCCGAATATTGACAGCGTGGCCTTCAGGCACGTCTGCTTCGGCTATGGGGATGCAGCGCCGTTATTGAATGATTTTTCGCTTACGGTGAACGCGGGCGAAAAATGCATCATTACGGGGCCGAGCGGTTCGGGCAAGTCAACAAGCATGAATCTGTTGCTTGGGTATTACGAACCCCGCAGCGGCGAAATACTGATAAACGGCGCAAACGCCTTTTGCGTGAAAGGGCTGAATGAAAGGATAGCCATTATGCGGCAGGATCCCGTTCTGTTCAACGATACTCTGCGCAACAACCTTACCATGTATCGTGATATGGGCGATGATGAGCTTATTGCGCTGCTGCAAAAGCTGAATCTGAGCAAATTCGCATCGCGGGAGGGGCTGAACGCCATAATCAGCGAGGGCGGCAGCAACCTTTCGGGCGGCGAGCGCAAAAGGATAGCGCTTGCCCGAACATTGCTGCGCAAGGCTCCCATCACCATAATTGACGAGCCGCTTGCCAACGTGGATTCGGAAACCGCCGAAAAAATCGAGGATATCCTCAGCGAATTATCGGGCGGGATCGTTTTTGTCATCACGCATCATTTTTCGGAGGACAAGAAAAAGGCTTTTGCAAAGGAGTTCCGCTTAAGAGCATAGCCGCACGGAACGCGGCAGAACCGCAGGGGCAGGGCATATCGTGAGGCAGCCCACTCAAGCGCCAACCGTAACCGGCAAAATATAACCCTCCGTATGCACCAAGGCGTGCGGAGGGTTTTGCTGTATGCATAAATTAAGCCGTTGCGGGGCGCGGAGCGGGGTTAGGCTTCGCCGCCCGTTTTATGCGGGGATGCTTTTTTTGAAATTGCTTTGCTGCATACAATGAACGCGGCGTAGCCTATGCACGCGCCGAGGGTGTTCATAATAAGGTCGTCAATATCGCAGCTTCGGCCTATAAAGTATTGAATAAACTCGATTAGGAAGCTTGTGCCGAAGGCTATCAGCACCGTTTTCCACCATGCCCTTGTGCGCTTAAAAACAACGGGGCACAATAGCCCGAACGGGATGAACATGCCTATGTTGCAAAGGAGCTGAATAACCATTCTGCGGTATCCCATGTCATACGTTTGGCTCAGCCAAACAAACGGATGCAGATTAAGCATATGATAAGCATTGCCAAACGATATGCCGCCCCAGAATATGGTAAGGCTGACAAGGCTTAAAATATAGGACAAAAATACATAGCGGGGGATATGGTAGGCAAGCGGCATTTTCCGTCCCTTGCGAATAAGCGCATATACGGCGTAAATTACCGCGCCGAGTAAAAACATGGGCACAACATTGAACAAAAAGGTTCCTATAATCATTTCAGTACCTCCAATCCGCCCTGTTTGGCGGGCAATGAACGACGGTAGACGTAAGTAAAGCATACCATGCAAATATGAACAAATCTACCGCCTGCGCAAAAAAGCCCCCGAATTAGATGGGTGTTCATAAAGCAGTCAACGGAGCGTATCGACAAAGATACGCTCCGTTTCTCATGCCAACATATTAGTAAAAAGGTGCAGCCCCTTGGCTCTCCCCTTGGGAGAGCTGTCACCGCAATGTGACTGAGAGGGCGTTGCAGCCTTTTTTGAATCTCATGCCAACATACTATGTAAAGGGGTTCAGCCCCGTGGTTCTCCCCTTGGGAGAGCTGTCACCGCAGGTGACTGAGAGGGGGTTGCGGCCTTTTTTGAATGATAATATCATTGGGTGTTGTCTTTGGTATGGTTATTGTTTGCCCTCTCCGTCCTCGCTACGCTCGGCCACCTCTCCCAAGGGGAGAGGCAAGGGATGATAGCGCGGTACACTGAAAGGTGTACATAAGCGCGTCCTTTATCGGTTCGGCAAATCGGGCATTATAAGGCCAATACCGCATCCAGACACAATGTAAGCGCATATTCGTATGCATTGCCGCCCCAATGCCGTTCGTCATATTTATCAACATCGGCAAGGCTATCTGCCGTATATAATATCATTCCAAATGTAGCTTTTCTGAAAGCCGCACACGCCGAAAGTGCCGAGCACTCCATTTCCACAACGGAGCAGCCTTCGCTTTTACGATACTCTACTTTTTCTTTTGTTTCACGGAAAAAGCCGTCTGTTGACCATGCTACGACCTCCTGATATTTCATATGGTGTTCAAGCACCGTTTTTTCAATAGCCCTTCTTGCTCTTTCGCTGATTTCCATAAAGCGTGAAGGCGGCGCATAGTGATATGATGTTCCTTCATCACGCAATGCTTTACTTGGTATAAGAAACGTGCTTTCCTCAAAATGCTCAAGGGCGCCGCAGCTGCCGGCGGAAATGATTTCGCAGACCCCATAGCCTATTAGCCAGTCAAGTATTTGAACAGCCGCCGCCGCACCGACGGGGGCTTGACAAAGAACGATTTCCTCCCCTTTATATTTGGTTATATAAACAGGGTAATTCTTGGTGGCGCTGATGAACGACGATACTTGTTTGGCATCGGTTTTGTAAGCATACTCGTCTATATAATTGCCAAGGAATGCAAACACGCATTTCTTAGGAAGATCGAGATTCAAATTTTCATGAACGGGGCTTATTACTGCCTTTTGTTCCGTATCAAACTCCAATATAGGTATATCGTTTTTTATAATTCCCATGCCTCTACCCCGCAAATACTGAAAAACTCAATTAAGACCGAAGCCTGTCAAGTACGCAGCTCCCATTTTATTTAACTAAAGTATACCCTGCAAATATGAACAAATCTACCGCCTGCGTATAAAAACGCCCGAAGCCTTTGCTGCGGGCGCTTTCAATGTCAATTATGCTGTTCGGCCTTTCGGCTTAGGGGTCATTCGGCTCCCCTTTCGCCGAAATCATGCGCTTATGCGCCTATGCGCCTCAGTCCACCCTTTCGTCGCCCCAGAAGAACAGCGCAACCGTGCCGGGGCCGGTATGGCTGCCGATGGTGGTGCCTACGCTGTTTATCTCCACCTTGCCGTTAAGGTGCGGGAACGCGGCCTCAACCTGGTCCGCAACGTAACGCGCGTCCTCCATGCAGGCGGATTGGGAAATATAGCACTTGCCGGAATAATCAAGGCCGTTTTCGGCATGCTCCTTCATTTTTTCAACTATTGCGTTGAGTACCTTTTTCTTGCCGCGTATTTTATAGCGCGGGATAAGGCGGCCCAGGTTATCCATATTCAGCAGGGGGCATATGTTCATCACCGTGCCAAACCAGCCCGCGGCCTTGGATATGCGCCCGCCCTTAACGTAAAACGTAAGGTCGGTGGAAAGGAACCAATGGTGCAGGCGCAGCCTGTTCGCCATTGCCCAGTCGTAAACCTCGTCTATGCTCTTGCCCTCGTCGCGAAGGTCCGCAAGCTTATCCATAATAAGGCCGTAGCCGGAGGACGCGCCAAGGGAGTCCACGATGAGTATCTTGCGCTCGGGATATTTTTCGCTCAGCTCCTTTGCGGCAAGCGTTGCGCTGTTGCTAACGCCGGAAATGCCGCTTGAAAGGGAAACGTGCAGAATGTCCTTCCCCTCTTCAAGGAAGGGGGTGAAGTAGGCTATGAATTCATCGGTATTTATCTGGCTTGTGCGGGTGTCCGCGCCGTTTGCCATAGCGGCATAGAACTTATCGAACGGGATCGATTCGCCAAGGTCGTCCGGATAAGCCTTGCCGTCAAGGAAAAAGTGGAAGCAGATATAATGAATATCCCTGGATTCGAAATGCTCGCGCGAAAGGTCCGCCGTGGAGCAGCAGCTAAGAATATATGCCATAGGTAATCCTCCTTGGATCAAACGTATCTAATATGCTTTATTATATTACATGGCTGTGCATATGTCAAAGACTACGTTGCTAAATGGGCCATAAAATAGTATAGTATATGTGATATTAAATAAGGAGAGTACCGCATGATGCAGAATGTTTTTACAAAAACGCTTGAACGCATAACCAAAGAGACCGGCCTTGTGGGCGGCGTAGCAATAGTATTCAAAAACGGCGAAATAACCTTTGCCGTGCCCTATGGATGCGAGGACAGGGAGAATAACATCCCCATGACGCTCAACGCTTCCTTCGACATTGCCTCATGCTCCAAGGCATGGACGGTGATGCTGGCGGCGCAGGCCGTGGACGAAGGGCTTATCGGCTGGGACGAACCCGTTCAGCACGCCATGAAGGATTTTGACATGCTGGATCATTATGCGGGCGCGCATCTTAGCATACGCGATATGGCAAGCCACAGAAGCGGCCTGCCGTGCCATGATTTTATGCGCAACAAGGTGGGCGGCAGCCGCCGCAACCTTATGCTCAAATGCGCCAATCTTGACGCGAGCGCGGGCTTCAGGGAAACGTATCAATACAATAACCATATGTACATTGTGCTTGGCTATCTTATGGAGGTGCTGCGCGGTGGCGAAAGCTGGGAAAGCCAGATAAAGCGCAACATAGCCGATAAGCTTGGCGTGGAGACAATACGCTTCCGCGGACTTCCCGGCAACATGGATAACCTTGAACGCGCGCTGCCCTATGTTTCCGACGGATACGCGGCGCACCGCTGCGAATATTCCGATTCTCCGCTTTCCGGCCCCTGCGGCGGCATAAAGGTGAACGTGAAGGATCTTTCCAAATGGGTAATGGCAATGGCGCGCGGCGGCGTATGTGAAAGCGGGGAGCGGCTTTGCAGCGCGGCGCAGTACGCGGCGATGACCTCGCCCGTTATACCATCCGCCGAGGAGGACATGGATTCCCTGCGCGGCTGCTGCTACGGACTTGGCTGGCACACGGGCGTATACAACGGGCGCGACATAGTGTTCCACAGCGGCGGGCTTGAAGGCTTCAATACCCAGGTTGGCTTCATAAAGGGCGAAAACAGCGGCTACGCCATGATATTCAATACCGGCACCACTCCCGCCTCCGTAATAGCGCGCACAATGGCGCTCGATATGCTGGCCACCGGCGCGCCCAAGGCAAGCTATGACGATATGATAGACGCATGGCTGAAAAAGCGGGACGACATGATTGCCACGATTAAAAACGGCGTTGAGGGCGAGGACGTGACCATAGAAAACGCGCCGCAGCTCGTTGGCACATACGAGCATCCTGCCTACGAAACGTTTGACGTGGAAAACCGCGGCGGCAGGCTTTGGTTCAGCTACGGCAGCTTTGAAACCCCGCTCTCCTTCGCCAAGGCGGACGGCATGATATGCGGCTACACCGGCAGGCTGGACGGCCTTGTTCCCGACCATATCGAGCTTTGGCCCGACGGAAACGACCTGAGGCTCAGGACGAGCGATTCGGAGCTGAAGATGCTGTTTAGGAAGATAAAGTAAAAATACGGAAGTATGAAAAAAGTGGCCTTGAGCCACTTTTTTATTTATGTTATTATATTGGGCAAATTCAGGGGAAAGGCGGTAAGACGGCATGCAGGAACTGTGGTACAGGCCGATTGTATTGCTTATTGTGCTTGCGGGGATATATTTTACCGTGCGCACAAACCGTGTGTTTTCCCAAAATCTGCATAACGATACAGACGTATCCTTTCTGTTCAACCGCTGCGGCAAGCCGCTGCGCCGCGCCTATGCCGCGGGCATATTGATGCAGGCGGGGGAAAACATATGCTTTCCGTTTATGATAATGCTGCGCATGGCGATCGCTGCTGGCGGAGCGGGAGCAATAGTATGGTTCGCGGTGTTCTCGCTGCTGCTCAAATGCGTGCAGGGCGCAATGGGCGCGCTCGGAACCTATTATGGCAGGGCGGGCAGCACGGCAGCGCTTATAGTGCGCTCCGCAAAAAGAAAAAATGCAGGCACGGGTAAAAACGGTGCTGCGGTAATGCTGGGCATACAGGCGGCATTCACGGTGCTTGGCATAGCGGCGGCCGTGTTTGCCGCCCCAAAAGGCTCAGACGGAGGCGCGCTTATATATGCCGGTATTGCCGCGGCGACAGCGGCGCTGCTTGTATGCGGGCGCGGCAGGGCGGCAGGAGTCTGCGTTGGGGGAGCGTTTGCCGTGTTCCTTGCGGCGGCCCTTTTGCACAATGGCGCAAACCTTATGCTTATAATAACGATTATGTTTACCGATGCCGTGCAGCTTGGGCGCATAGTGTTTGCCCACAGCGGCATGGGCCTGGGCGCATGCATGGGCGCGGGCGCGTGCCTCAGCGCCGGGCTGTTTTTGCTGAATGCGTATTCTGCGGGCGAAAATGCGGATATGTTCCCGCACCCGATATATGCAGCCGTGTATTATCAGCTCAGGTGGAGCGCGGCTGTAATAACGGCATTCGTAGTGGGCATGCTCATGCTCTGTTTTGAACTTGAAGCGGACGCTAACGGAACTACCAAAGCAATAATGGCCGCGTTTGTGTGCTTTTTCGGTACGCGGCAGCTTATTTGTGCAATAAAACGGCTTTGGAAGAATATGCGCATCAACCGCGTGGTGTGCATTGCGGCGGGCGTTGCCGCGCTGATAACAGTGCTGAAAAAAAGCGCGCTGAGCGCTGCGCTCAACGTTATTGCCTGCGCAGGCATGGCGGGGCATATAATATATGCCCTTAGCGACAGCGGGTGGTATTTTGCGCTGATGGAAGATTATCGCGACCGCTGCGTTTGGCACAGCATTCCGCATCCGGATCTGATGGCGGAGAAGGAGCAGGACACCGGAAACGGGGATATATAGCTTTTTTGCAATTATGTGAAGTTTCACATCAGCTATTGATATTATCACGACATTCATGGGTTATAATCCAACAAAATAAAAACAAAAAACGCCAGATTGGAAAGAAGGAGCTATGTTAAAATACTTCCTCAAAAGGATCGTATCTTCCGTGATAACGATCTTTATGATTATTACAATTACCTTTTTCCTTATGAAAGCGATTCCGGGCAACCCGTTTGCGGACGAGAAAATGCCCAATCCCGAAATAAGGGCGGCGATGATGGAGAAGTATGGCCTTAATAAGCCGGTTATCGAGCAATACTTCGTGTATCTCGGCAACTTTATCCGCGGGGATTTCGGCGTGTCCTATACCCGCGCGGGTATAACCGTTAACAAGGTAATTGCGGACGGCTTTCCCTACTCGCTGACGATAGGCTTGTATGCTTCGCTGATTGTGGTTTTTGCGGGCATAGGCTTTGGTGTGATGTGCGCGCTCAATCAGAACAAGTTCATTGACCGCTTCTTCATGGTGCTCTCCACGCTGGGCGCAACCATACCAAGCTTTGTGCTTGCAACGGGCTTTTTGTTCATATTCAGCAAAACGCTCGGCTGGGTGCCCTCCTTCGGCGTTGATACGGCGGCGGGCTACATAGGGCCGATAGTCGTTATAGGCGCGTTCTCGCTTTCCTTTATAACGCGCCTTACCCGCACAAGCCTGCTTGAGGTGCAGCAGCAGGATTATATCCGCACCGCGCGCAGCAAGGGCATATCCGAATTCAAGGTAACGTATAAGCATGCGCTCAGGAACGCGCTGCTGCCGGTAATAACCTATGTTGGCCCCATGGTTGCAAGCATAGTTACGGGTTCCTTCGTTATTGAAAAGGTGTTCGGAATACCTGGCGTAGGTAGCCTGTTCACAAACAGTATAATAAACCGCGACTATCCGCTGATAATGGGCATAACGGTGTTCTTTGCAATATTGCTGATTATATCGGTGCTGATAGTGGACTTTATATACGTTCTGGTAGACCCCAGAATAAAGCTGGATTAACAGGAGGGAGAAAAAATGGAAAGCAACACGCGCTGGCAAAGCGTTGACCGCGGTACGCTTGAATCCGAAAAGATATCCCGCCCAAGCCTGACCTACTGGCAGGACTGCTGGCAAAGGCTTAAAAAGAACAAGAGCGCCGTGCTGTCGCTGATAATAATTGTGGTGATAGTGCTGTCGGCCATATTTGTGCCCATGTTCTGGCGGCTTTCCTATGATCAGCAGAACCTTGAATTTGCCAACATTCCGCCGCAGCTTGAGCTTTATGATCTTGGCGGCGGGACGTATGTGTATTTGACCAACGAGTTCAAGTGCATTGATACCGATGAGAAGGGAAACCTTATCGCCTCCTCCAAAATGGTAAAGGACGATAAGACCAACCGCATGTATATTTACGAAATAAACGGCAAGCCGCTGGTGGTGGATTACGGCGTATACTTTAAGGCCAAATCCGAATTCATTCAGCAGGAGGCCGCCAACGCTTCAGGCGGGCGGATAGCCGTTGCGGACGTTAACTACCTTGCCGAATACTTTGGCGATAATCCGCCCGAAAGCGGCTATGTTACCATTGACGAAGCACGCACGATACTTGATAAAAAAATAGAGCGCTTTACCGTTACCTACAACGGCGCAACGATGAAGCCGTTCAAAACAGTTTCAAACAAAACTTATATATGGGGCAGCGATTCGCTGGGCAGGGATATGTTTATCCGCGTTATATACGGCGCAAGAATGTCCTTGCTGGTTGGCGTTGTTGCGGCGATAGTCAACTTCGTAATCGGCGTGCTGTATGGCGGCATAGCGGGCTTCTGCGGCGGCAGCGTGGACAACGTAATGATGCGCATTGTGGATACCATAAGCTCTATCCCCATGATGCTTTACGTTATTCTGATCATGGTGGTGATGGGGCCGGGGCTTCAATCCATAATACTCGCAATGGGACTTACATACTGGGTAGATATGGCGCGTATAGTGCGCTCCCAGGTGCTGAGCATGAGGGAGCAGGAATTTGTGCTGGCGGCAACGCTGCTTGGCGTGCCCTCGCGCAAAATACTTACCCGCCACCTTATACCGAACGCCATGGGGCCCATAATGGTTTCAATAACCATGCAGATTCCGAGCGCAATGTTTACGGAAGCGTTTTTGAGCTTTATAGGACTCGGCGTATCCAAGCCCAAGGCTTCGTGGGGCGCGCTTGCAAATGCGGCGCTGCCGGGATTGTATACCAATCCTTATCAGCTTTTCTATCCGGCGCTGGTTATGAGCGTAACCATTCTGGCGCTTAACCTGTTTAGCGACGGGCTGAGGGATTCGCTTGACCCGAGGCTCAGGAAGTGAGGAACACGGATATGGCAAGAAAACTTCTATCTGTAAGGAATCTTAAAACGTCGTTCTTTACCCACGTTGGCGAGGTAAAGGCCGTGCGCGGCATAAGCTTTGACGTGAACGAAGGCGAGGTGCTGGGCATAGTCGGCGAATCCGGCTCCGGCAAAAGCGTTACCAGCCTTTCCATAATGGGCCTGCTTCAGTATCCCGGCCGCGTGGTTGACGGCGAAATACTGCTGAACGGCGAGGATATACTGACATACAGCAAGAACCAGATGCGCAAGGTTCGCGGCAAGGAAATAGCCATGATATTCCAGGATCCCATGACAAGCCTTAACCCGGTTTACACCATAGGCAACCAGATCATGGAAATGATACTGGAGCATGAAAAAATGAGCAGGCGGGAGGCCCGCGCACGCGCGATAGAGATGCTGAAGCTCGTTGGCATACCCGCGGCGGAAAAGCGCATAGACAGCTACCCGCACGAATTCTCCGGCGGCATGAGGCAGCGCGTTATGATAGCGCTTGCGCTTTCCTGCAATCCCAAGCTGCTTATTGCCGACGAACCCACCACCGCGCTTGACGTTACCATTCAGGCGCAGATACTCAACCTTATAAAAAAGCTGAACAGGCAATTCGGCATGACCACAATGCTCATTACGCATGATCTTGGCGTGGTTGCTACGGTTTGCGACAAGGTTGCCGTTATGTACGGCGGGCTGATAATGGAATACGGCACGGCGGACGAAATATTCTACCATCCGCGCCATCCGTACACCATGGGCCTGCTCGGCTCCATACCGCATGTGGACGGCGGGGAAAAGCGCAGGCTTATACCAATAGACGGCACGCCGCCTGACCTTATAAATCCGCCAAAGGGCTGCCCGTTCAGTACACGGTGCAAATACTGCATGAACGTATGCACCCAGGAGCAGCCGCCATACTTTGCGGAAGATAAGCACAGGACAATGTGCTGGATGCTTGATGCCGATGCGCCCAAGGACAGCGACTATGAGATGAGGAAGGCTGGTGTTAACTATGGCAGGTGATAAGCTGCTGCAAGTTGAAAACCTGACAAAGTATTTCTATAAGCCGCAGGGACTTTTCGGCCAAAAGAAGCAGATAGTCAAAAGCGTTGACCACGTAACCTTTGACATTATGCGCAACGAAACGCTGGGGCTGGTAGGCGAATCGGGCTGCGGCAAAACAACCGTAGGCCGCACGATAACGCGGCTTTATGAGCCTACCGACGGCAGAATAATTTTTGACGGGCAGGACATAAGCCACCTTACTAAAAAGGAACTGCTGCCATACCGCAAAAAAATGCAGATGATATTCCAGGACCCGTATGCTTCGCTCAATGCGCGCATGACCGTTATGGACATAATACGCGAAGCTCTGGATCTTCATTCCGACCTTAAAACGAAGGAAGAAAAGAGCAAGCGGGTATATGAGCTGCTGGACCGCGTTGGGCTGATGCGCGAGCACGCCAACCGCTATCCGCATGAATTTTCCGGCGGCCAGCGCCAGCGCATAGGTATAGCAAGGGCGTTGGCGGTAGATCCGGAATTCATAGTGTGCGATGAACCGATAAGCGCGCTTGACGTTTCCATTCAGGCGCAGGTTGTGAACATGCTGGAGGATCTTCAGCGCGAATTTGGGCTGACCTATCTTTTCATAGCGCACGATCTTTCCATGGTGCGCCACATAAGCGACAGGATAGGCGTTATGTACCTTGGCAAGCTGGTTGAAATAGGCCCGAGCGAGGAAATATACAGCCATCACTTACACCCGTATACGGAGGCGCTGCTTTCCTCCGTACCGGTACCCGATCCGGAAAAGGCAAGGGCAAAGGAGCAGATAGTGCTTCAGGGCGATATACCAAGCCCCATTGACCCGCCCTCCGGCTGCCGCTTCCGCACGCGCTGCCCACGCGCCTGCGAACAGTGCGCCCAAGTTGAACCCGAACTGAAGCCCGTTGGCAATGATCATTTTGTTGCGTGCCATTTGGTTAATGCCGAATGATAACTATATTAACGCAATAACGAAAAAACAAGGAGGAAAAATCAAAATGAAACGTTTAGTTTGCTTTATGGTTGCCGCCGCAATGCTGCTTAGCCTTGCCGCGTGCGCACCCACAACGCAGCCGAACAACCCCGAGAACACCAATGCGAGCAACACTAACGACCCGGCACAGCCCGGTGACACCACCGTGACTCCCGCTGACGGCGAGGTTTCGGGCGACTACCTGGTTTGGAACATAGGCGTTGAATCCAAATCCTTTGACCCGCAGATAAATACTTCCAGCGCGGGCGGCAACATCATATTCAATATTTATGACGGCCTTGTGCGCGACACCGTGGACGGAATAGAGATGGCTACCGCCGAAAGCTATGAAGTAAGCGCGAACGCAGAGGGCGTGGAGAATACCGTTTACACCTTCAAGCTGCGCAAGGACGCAAAGTGGTCCGACGGCCAAAGCGTTACCGCGAAGGACTTTGAATACGCCTGGAAGCGCGCCTGCTCCCCCGAGCTTGCGTCCACCTATGCATTCCTTGTAAACGATTATATAAAGGGTGCGCGTGAATACTTCTCCGGCACCGGCTCGCGCGACGACGTGGGCGTAAAGGCGCTGGACGATTATACCCTGCAGGTTGAGCTGATACAGCCCACTGCGTACTTCCTTAACCTTGTATCCTTCTTCACCTATATGCCTTGCCGCGAGGACATGGCCTCCACCGGTGAAGGTTGGGAAAAGGATCCCGCCAAGTGCATAACCAACGGCGCATTCTATCTGGAAGAATACAAGATAGGTTCCCATGTTTTGCTAAAGAAGAACGAGAATTTCTGGAACAAGGATAACGTTAAGCTTGCCGGCATAAAGGGACTGTTTATAACCGATGCCACCACCTCTTTGCAGGGCTATGAAGCGGGCGAAATAAACGTGACCAGCACCCTGCCCGGCGAGGAAATACCCCGCTTGCTGGCAGAAGATCCGAACTTTGTAAGTGAGCCCGCCCTTGGCACCACCTACATTGAGTTCAATATGGATGCCGAAATAGTTAACGATGTTAACGTGCGCAAGGCGCTCAGCCTTGCCATAGACCGCAAGCTGATATGCGATCAGGTGCTGCGCAACGGCGCCGTTCCCGCTGCTGCGTTCGTGGCGCCAGCGTTCAAGCTTTCCACGGGCGAAAGCATGCGCACCATGGATGAATACGGCAACGTGACTACCGAATTTGAAATAAACCCCAACAGCGCGGAAGTTGACAAAGCGCGCGAGTATCTGGCGGCCGCCGGCTATCCCAACGGCGAGGGCTTCCCTGAACTTGACCTGCTCTATTATGAGACCGGCAGCATGAGCCAGATTGCCGAGGCTCTTCAGCAGATGTGGAAGGAAAACCTTGGCATAAACGTAAAGCTGAAGGTTGAGGAATTTGCCACGTATGCAAACACCATAAACTCCGGCAACTTTACGATAACCATATACGACTGGGGCGCGGACTACAACGACCCCATGTCGATGCTTTCCCTGTTCAGCGCCACCGGCATGAACGACTCGCGCTGGAGATATAAGGAATACGCCGGTGTTCCCGATGACACCACGCTCAACCCCGAGAACCAGGCCTATGATGACGCCGTTATAATGGCCAGCAAGACCATGGGTACCGAGCGCGACGGCTACCTGAAGGAAGCTGAAAAGGTGCTGATGGAGAACATGGTAATATGCCCCATACATTATGCCACCTATACTCAGGTTATAGATTATGGTAAGGTTGCAGGCCCCGGCAGGACGCCGATAGGCCAGTGGGACTTCCAGTACTACACCGTACTTGGCAAATAATCAGGCTTTCCGCTTTGGGCTGCCCCCGCATCTGAGACACGAGGGCGGCTCAGCCTTTTTTATCGGCAGAAATCGTACTGCGTATAAAAAACCGTTTTGTGGTATAATTATAAAAATTGCCTTCGGGCGCAAAAAGGAAGGATCTGCCGCAATGTGGATCAGCGTTGTTGAGGACGAGAAAACTTTAAATAATTTGATCACAAAATACCTTGAAAAGGAAGGGTACAACGTGCGCAGCTACACCACGGGGGAGGACGCCGTGGCGGGGATAGATAAACCCACGGACCTTTGGGTAATAGATATTATGCTGCCGGATCTGGACGGGTTCAGCGTTTTTAAGGAAGTTAAAAACCACGATAAAAATGTGTATACTATATTCATTTCCGCCAGGAATCAGGATATAGACCGCGTGGTGGGGCTGGAATTGGGCTGCGATGATTATATACCAAAGCCATTCCTTGTAAGGGAACTGGTGATAAAGGTAAACAAGCTGCTTAAAGCCGCGCCGCGTCATGCCGAAACGCTGGAACTGCCGCCGTATAAGATGGAGCTTGATAAGCACACCGTGCTTGAAAACGGGCAACCCATAAGCCTTACCGTTAAGGAATACGATTTGCTTGCATACTTTGCCGCAAATCCGGACAGCGTGCTGAGCCGCACGGATATACTGAACAAGGTTTGGGGCTATGATTATTTCGGTACGGACCGCGTGGTGGACGACACGATAAGAAGGCTTAGGCGAAAGCTGCCCAAGCTTTTGCTGGATACCGTTTACGGCCTTGGATACAGGCTGAATAAGGAGGGACTGTGAGCCGCTTTTCCGGAAGGGTATGGATGCAGGATAAGCCGCTTGCATATCAGCTTTTTGTAAAGCTGTTCGTCTATTCGGCGCTTGTGGGCGCGGCGGCCATAGCGTATATGGCTGTATGCGTCTTTTCCGCAAAGCAGCTTACGGGCGAACAATGGGCCGAAATAGTTTGCCTGTTTATAATGGTGCTTATCGCTAATCTTTTCATTTCCCGCTCGATAACCGCGCGCATAACGGAGCCGTTTGAAAAGCTGGCCAAAAACATGGCGCGTATAAAGAACAAAAACTGGAAGGAAAAGATATATCAGGTCAACCGCAAGGATGAAGTGGGCCGCATAATCAACTCCCTTTCCGCCATTCAAACCAACGTAAACGAAATAAACGAGGATGAGGAGCTGTTTTACCAAAGCGTATCCCATGGGCTTAAAACGCCCATAATGGTAATACAAAACTGCTGCACGGCGTATCAGGACGGTATATACGGCGACGAAGCCATAGACATAATTATGCACGAAAGCGTTGTGCTTGAGGCGGGGATAAAAAAGCTGCTCTACGTTTCCTCGTTTGACCACATGCTTGGCAAAAAGAGCGAGTTTGTGGCGGTGGACATAGCCAAGCTGTGCGAGCAATGCGTTAAGCGCTTTGAAGCCAGCACCAACGGCGCAGCCATAGAGCTGGACGTGCCGCAGGGCATAATGATAAACGGTAATGCGGAGGCGCTGGAGACGCTTTTTTGCAACATAATAGAAAACGCCATACGCTACGTTAAAACAAAAATAAGAATATTCCTTAAAGAGGACGGCGCGAACTACATAATAGTTTTTGAAAACGACGGCAAGCCGATAGAGCAGAAAACCATGGAGATGCTGTTTGACAAATTCTATAAAGGACCAAAGGGCAGCTTTGGCCTGGGGCTGTACATTGCGCGAAAGATAGCCATTTTCCATGGCGGCGATATTTGGGCCGAGAACATAGAAAACGGGGTGCAGTTCCATGTTGCGCTAAAAAAATATAACGAGGAGGAACAATGATATGAATTTTGATCTTTTGTATACCATGCTCAATACAGAATCCGTAAGCGGCGGGGAAATACCGCTGCAAAAAAAGGTTGCGGCGTATATGCGCGAAACCGGCTTTAACGTGGATACGGACAAAACGGGTAACGTTATTGCCCACATTAACGAGAAAAGCGCCGTAAAGGTGCTGATGAGCGGGCACATTGACGAAATAGGTTTCCGCGTAACGTATATTAGCGAAAACGGCATGATACACGTTAATAAGGCCGGCTTTATACGCCCGGAGCTTATGCAGGGCAAGCGCGTGACGGTGCTGGGTAAAAAGCGCATAACGGGCGTTATGGGCATATTGCTCAAGGATGGAAACGTGCGCACGGATGTGGCGCTGAAGGATATGTATATAGACTGCGGCTTTACAACGGATAAGCAGGCGGCAGAATGGATAAGGCCGGGCGATTTCGTAACGTATACTTATGCATACGATATGCTGGAAAACAACTGCATAGCCGGCCGCGGGCTGGACGATAAGCTGGGTGCGTTCACCGTTATGCAGGCGCTTATGCGCGCGAAGGAGCTGGGCGCAAAGGTGGGCGTATATGCCGCCACAACAGTGGGCGAAGAAACCACAATGCGCGGCGCATACTTTGCCGCGGCACGCATCAAGCCAACGCTTGCCATAGCCGTGGATGTTATACATTCGTCGGACTACCCCGGATCTGATGTGGAGCGCTTTGGTAAAATAGACCTTGGCAAAGGGCCGGTGCTTGTGCGCAGCGCGTGCAGCAACGAACCTACCGTGCGCAGGATGGAGGACGCGGCAAAGAAGGCCGGCATAGCCGTGCAGTATGAAGTTGCGGGCGGCGTGACCGGCACGGATTCGGATAAAATGCACCTGAGCGCGGAGGGCATACCTATGGCGGTGCTGAGCATCCCGCTCAGATATATGCACAGCCCCAGCGAAGTGGGCTGCCTTACGGACGTGGAAGAAAGCATAGAGCTTTTGGCGCAGTTTATAGCCAGCCTTGACGAAAGCTTCACTGCTGATCCGTTTGAAGCGTAAAAAGCGTTTAATATAACGGGATTCCGGCAATCCTCTCATCATAACGATGGGAGGATTTTTTATTATGAAAACAAAGCGGAGGATAATGCGGCTTATTGCTGCGGCATGCGCGGCGGCGGTGATCGGCATGCAGGGCGCGGCGGGTGCGGCGCGGGCGGAGGCTATGGGAGGGATACTGAGGCTGCACATTATGGCAAACAGCGATTCCGCGGCGGATCAGCGCGCAAAGCTTGCCGTGCGGGACGCGGTGCTTGAAGCTATGGGCGGAATGCGCGGCTGCGAAAGCGAGGCGGAGGCGGAAATGATGCTTATGCAAAGCGGGGCGGAGGTGCTTCGCACGGCCGAGGATACGCTGAAAAAATGCGGCATGGAATACGGGGCGCAGCTTGTTATAGGCGAATTTGAATTTCCGGACAGGGTATACGCGGGCATACTTTATCCCAAAGGAAAATACAGGGCGCTGAGGATAATTTTAGGCGAAGGAAAAGGGCATAATTGGTGGTGCGTAATGTTTCCGGCAATATGCATAGACGCGGGCGAAAAGGGGGAAATTGATATAAAAGGGCTTGAAATGAAAAGCTGGATAATAGAAAAGCTGAAAAGCATAGACGGAGGAAAGCTATGGAAAAAAATAATGCGAAGGCTTGGCTGAGCCTTGCCATGATATTCGCGCTGTGCCTGTGCATAGGCGGCGAAAGCATAGCGGCAACGCTTAGGGTAGGCTCGAGCGGGGAGGACGTGAAAACGCTGCAAACCAAGCTGAAGCGCTGGGGCTACTACACGGGCAGTATAGACGGCGTGTTCGGCGCGGGCACGAAGAAGGCGGTTATAGCCTTCCAAAAGAAAAACGGCCTTACGCCGGACGGCATAGTGGGCGCGGCAACGCTGAAGGCGCTGGGGATGAGCGCGTCGGGCGGGTCGGGCTCGTCAAGCTCAAGCGGCACGAATACGGACGGCAATCTATATCTGCTTGCGCGGCTGGTTTACGGCGAGGCGCGCGGCGAACCGTATAAGGGGCAGGTGGCCGTTGCGGCGGTGGTACTGAACAGGGTGAAAAGCAGCCAGTTCCCCAACAGCGTAAGCGGAGTGATATACCAAAGCGGGGCGTTCAGTGTTGTGAACGACGGGCAGATAAACCTTACCCCCGATGAAACAGCGATAAAGGCCGCGCGGGACGCCATGAACGGATATGACCCGACAAACGGGTGCCTATATTACTATAATCCCGCAAAGACCACCAACCAATGGATGCTGAGCAAGCCGGTGCTTTTGGTGATAGGCAACCATTCATTCTTCAAATAAGGAGGGGACATATGGACGAAAAGATAAAGCGCGAGGAAATGAGCGACATAGACGCCATGAACGCCATGGAAGAAATAGACCGCATAAGCACGGGCGAAGGCGCGGACGAGCTGAACGGAGTATGGAGCAGTGCGGGACCGCGCGGAATATCGGACGGAGTGATGAACAGCATGGAACAGATACCGCCCGATGAATTTGAGCAGGGGCAGCCGGCAGAGCCCATGCGAGAGCGGCGCGGAGCCGGGGGCGGAATATGGCGCGCGGTAGGGCGCATAGGCGTGCCGGTGCTGATGGCGGTTGCGCTGGCGGCAACAGCCGTGTGGGGAGACGGGCAAAGGGCCCTTGCCGAAGGATATAAGCAGAGCAGCGAAAACATGTACCGCCGGGCATTCACGGAGCTGTGCGACGACATGAGCAATATGCAGACCGCGCTCGGCAAGCTGCGCGTGGCGGGCAGCGGCGGGCAATATATGCTGCTGCTTGACGATATATGGCGGCTTTCCGGTTCCTGCGTGAGCCTTATGAGCCAGATACCGTCGTCCCACATAGATACGGCGGAGCTGAACAGCTTTGTTGTGCGCATAGGGGATTACGCCCGCGCGCTGAGCAAAAAGGCGCTCAATGACGAGGAGCGCACCGCGGAGGACGAGGAGCAGCTTACCGCGCTTTACGATTCCTGCGCAAGGATAAGCCGCGAGCTGAACGACCGCCTGAGCATAGGCGACGTACCCACTGCCGCCGTGACCAACGAAGGCTATTACGAAAGCGCATATGCGGACGAGGTTAAGCAGAGCGACGATATAGACAAATTCCCAACCCTTATTTACGACGGGCCCTTCAGCGAAAGCAGCGAAAAGCGCGAAGCAAAGGGACTGGGCACGGATGAAGTTGACAGGGAAACGGCGCGGGCGACCGCGGAAAAGCTGACCGGAACGGACCGCATGGAGGACGCGGGGGAGACGGAAGGCACCATAGCAAGCTGGGACTTTACCGCGACCGATGAACAGGGGCGCGAAACGGGAATATCCATAGCCAAGCGCGGGGGGAAGATAGTTTGGTTCATGGGCAGCGCGGCGGGCGGCGAAAACCAAATGCCGGACGAGGCCACGCGGGAGCGCATGAAGCAGGCCGCGCTTGAATGGCTGGGCAAGGCGGGGTTCGACAATATGCGCGCAACATACGCGCAGTATTATTCCGGCGCGGGGGTGATAAACTTTGCCGCGACCAAGGACGACATAATACTTTACAACGACCTTGTGAAGGTTTGGGTGGACATTGAAACGAATGAAGTTATAGGCGCGGACGCGCGGAACTATCTTTTCAGCCATACGGAAAGGGAAATGCCAACCCCTTCGGTAAGCCCCGAAGAAGCGGAGGCGAAGGTGAGCGTTAATCTTGAAATAGAATCAAGAGAGCTTGCGCTTATTCCCATCACCGTTGAGACGGAGCGGCTGTGCTACGAGTTCAAGGGCCGCTGCGGGGAGGACGAATATATTGTTTATATAGACGCGCAAACGGGAGCCGAGCAGCAGATATTCGTTATTATAAACACCGAAAACGGGCAGCTTACGGCCTGATTTTGGCACAAAAAGCAAAAAACCGAAAAATTGAGGGACTTTTATCGCTAAGCATTGACAACGGGCGAAAGGCAGTTAAAATATAGAAAACTGCCGCGGGAGAAACGCACATGTTCAACGCTTACGCCCAAGTTACCGCCGCATTAGACCGCGCCGTTACGGGACTGCCCGCCGGGCGGTCTAAAGCCGTTTATGCAAAAAACTGCCATGCTATAGTCCCCTGCACGGATGAAGCATACGCAAATGATATTGCCGCGCGCTGCCGCGAAGCCGTGGGCTGCACGGCGAACATAAACGGAAAAAGCATAGCCGTATCGCTTGACGCGGATACGCTTGCTTCGCTTTTGCGAAAAGCCATGGCGGGCGCGGAGCAGAGCGAGCGTGAGCCGGACGGCGATACGGACGAAGGCTATGCCGAGCTGAAGCTTATGACCCTTGCGCGCAAAGGGGACAGGGGGCTTTGTGATACGGACGGCATAAAGCGTGCGGCGTGGCTGCTTATGGGCGTCACGGCATATCCGCAGGATGCCAAACGTACAGCGGCACGCATGAAGGAAGCGGCGCTTGCCGTTCGTGAGATGCTCAAGGATATCCCGACCAAGGAGCGGGAGAGCATACGCCGCGAATGCGGGCTTATAGGCATGGCCGGCAGCGCGCTGATGAGCGCGGGCAGGAAGATAATAGGTTTATAATAAGAGATATAAGAAACAAGGAGGATGGGGGAAATGACCATTCAATGGCTGGGACACAGCTGCTTTTTGATGACTACGGACAAGGGAACGCGCATACTTTGCGACCCGTGCGACGCGGCTACGGGCTACGAAATTGCGCCGCAGGAATGCGACATATTGACAATAAGCCACGATCATCACGACCATAATTACGCCGCGCTTGCGCTGGGCAACCCCGTAAGGATAGACAAAAGCGGGGAATACAGGGCGGACGACGTGCGCATAAGCGGCATAAGCACATATCACGACCACGACGGCGGCAAAAAGCGCGGCAATAACATAGTTTTCGTATTTGAATTTGACGGCATGCGCATAGCCCACATGGGCGATATAGGCGAGGAAGCCACAATGGCACGCATGGGCAAAATAGACGTTATGCTCATACCCGTGGGCGGAGTATATACGATAGACGGCGAAGAGGCGGAAACAATAGTTGAAGCGATAAAGCCGAAGGTGGTAATACCCATGCACTATAAAACCCCCGCGCTTAAATTTGAACTGAACGAGCTTGGCGAGTGCATAAAGCTGATAAAAAACAGGCCCGTGCATTACATGCGCAGCAGCACCGCGCACCTGAGCGCCGATACGCTGGGGAGCGACAGGGTGATAGTGCTGGACTACTCAAAGGAATAAATATGGAAGGAAGATCATTCGCCGCGCACGATTCGCGGCAGCTTAGGCACCGCCGCCCCTTCGGCGCGGTAACGGAAGGCGAAAGGATAACGCTGAATATAGACTGCGGCGGGGGCGTGCGCAATGCAAAGCTTAGAATATGGATGGAAGGGCGCGAGCGCATAGAGCACGGCGTGCGCACGGACGCGGGCTTCAGCTTCACTTTTTACGCGGGCACAAGCGGGCTTGAATGGTATTACTTCCTGCTGGATACGGACGAAGGCGGCTACATACTGGGGAGCGATTCCCCGCTTGGCTGCGGCGGCAGCCGAATATTCACGCACGATCCGAACTCCTGGCAGATAACTGTATACGAGCGGGAATTTGAAACGCCCAAGGCCGCGGAGGGTGCGACGGCGTACCAGATTTTCCCAGACAGGTTCAATAGAATAGGCCGTGGCGGCCTTGCGCGCACCGAACGGCGGGAAGAACTCGGCTGGACTACCGTGAAACACGAGGACTGGAACGAGGAAGTGCTTTGGACGCCCTTGCCCGGGCAGAAGGATTACGACCCGTGCGACTTTTACGGCGGGGACTTTGAAGGGATAGAGGCAAAGCTTGACTACCTGCAAAGCATAGGCGTTACGCTGATATATATGAACCCCGTGTTCGAGGCGCAGTCCAACCACCGCTACAACACCGGCGATTATCACCGCGCGGACGATATGCTGGGCGGGGAGGAAGGGCTGAAAAAGCTCATCCGCGCGGCAAGGGCGCGGGGGATTGGCATTATGCTGGACGGCGTATTCTCCCACACGGGGGACGAAAGCGTGTATTTCAACCGCAAGGGGAATTACCCGGGGCTGGGCGCGTATCAGGGCGAGGGCTCGGCATACTATGATTGGTACGAGTTCAGCCGTTTTCCCGATAAATACGGCTGCTGGTGGGGCTTTAAGTCGCTGCCGGAGGTAAAGGAGACCAACCGCGGCTATATGGCGTTCGTCGCGGGGGTGATAGACCATTATGCAAAGCTTGGCATAGAAAGCTGGCGGCTGGACGTGGCGGACGAGCTGCCGGATGAATTCATTGCCTTCCTGAGGCGGGAGCTGAAGGCGCGGGCGAAGGACGGCATACTGATAGGCGAGGTTTGGGAGGACGCAAGCACCAAGCAGGGCGGCTGCGGGAGACGAAAATATACCGACGGGCGGGAGCTTGACGGCGTTATGAACTACGTTTTTGCGGACGCGGTAATTTCCTTCCTTACGGGGAAGCAGGATGCAGAGGCACTTTGCCTTGCGCTTACGGCGCTTAGGCAGAATTATCCCAAGGCGTTCTATGATTCCTGCCTGACCATGCTTTCAAGCCACGATACGGTAAGGCTGCTTACGGTGCTTGCCGGCGCGCCGGACAGGCGCAGCGTATCGCGGGAGGTGCAGGCGCACTTCGTGCCGGAGGAAAGCAGGCTTAATACGGCGAAAAAGCTTATGACGCTCGCGCAGCTTATTCAGCTTACCCACCCTGGCATACCGTGCATATATTACGGGGACGAGGCCGGCATGCAGGGCATGGCGGACCCGTTCAGCAGGCGGACTTATCCCTGGGGCAGCGAGGATGCGGAAATACAGGGCCGCTTTATGGCGATAGCTTCCGCGCGGAAGGGCAGCCGCGCAATACGATATGGAAAGTGCGTATTCGCCGCGAAGGATAAAGACGTGTTCATGATAGCCCGCTATTACGGCGACGAGACAGCCGTAAGCATAGTAAACCGGAGCGGTGAGGTAAAGCGGGTTGCCGTAAGCGCGGCCGATTTTACCCAAGGGCCGGACGCGGACGGGCTGAAAATGCCAAACAGCATGACAGACGCGCTTACAGACAGGCGGTATGAAAGCGAAAACGGCACGCTAAACATTGAATTGGGGCCATATTGCGGGGCGTTATTGAAATAATCCCAGCAATATGGTAGAATATAGCCACGAAAAGAAACGCACCGTAAGGGGCGAAGAATATTACAACGGAGGATTAACAAAAATGATCGAAAAGACCATGACAATCGAACAGATACTGCGCACGGATGCGGGGCTGGCGGACATACTGCTTTCAAGCGGCATGCATTGCCTTGGCTGCGTAATGGCGAGCGGCGAAAATTTGGAGCAGGCCTGCGCGGTGCACGGCATAGATGCGGACAAACTGACTAAGCAGCTCAATGACTACCTTGCCAACAAATAATTCCCGCGCGGTGCTGTTAAAGCTTGTGAGGGGGGCTGCGGTTGCAGCCCTTTATGCATTGTTCACGCTTGCAATCGCGCCCATAAGCAGCGGGCTTATGCAGCTTAGGCTGTCCGAAGGGCTGTGCGTGCTGCCGTATTTCGCGCCGGAGATGGCAATTGGCCTTTTCGTGGGCTGTGCGGCGGCGAATATGCTCACCGGGGCAATGTGGTTCGATGTTGTGTTCGGCAGCCTTGCAACGCTCATCGCCGCGCTTATCACGGCATATATGGGCAAAAGGGGCATGAGCAAATGGCTTGCGCCGCTGCCGGCGGTTGTTATGAACGCGCTTGTTGTGGGCGCGGTGCTGTGCTACGGCTATCAGGTAGGTGTAAGCTATCCGGTCTGCGCGCTGTATGTAGGCGCGGGGGAGGCCATAAGCTGCTACGCGGTGGGCATGCCGCTTTTGGCCGCATTAAATCCGATAAAAAAACGCCTGTTCGGCTGAGAAAAAGAAGGATTGGACTGCACTCTTTCTGCCCAAATTTAAGATAAAATTGCCTAAATTTTGCACTTGCGCTGCACTTTTGGGCGGGTTATAATGTTTACGATGAAAGAATTGTCAAGGGGCGGCCCCCAAGGCGGTTCTTTTTTTATGCGAGCGTCCGGAAACGGGCGCTTTTTTTGTACCCAAAAACGTTTATACCCGAAACGGGAGAAAGGAGAAACCATGAACGAAAAAACCACAAAGCCCGCCGGACGGGAGGCGGTGAACGCGGCGCTCAGGCAGCTCATGAGCGAAGGCGTGGAGGTGAACACGGGCGGGGAAACGGAAGGAGAGGAGGAGATATCCCTTGCCGAAAAGGTGCGCGAAGCATACGAGGGCAGCATAGAGTACAGGCTCGGCTGCCAGATAATGGACGGGCTTACGCAGGGCTATGCGCTGACAAGCGACGATGCGGAGGCCATGCTGACCGGCGAATACGCGCCCAAAAGCAGCGAAATTGTGGGCGCAAGGGCGGCGGAAACGCTAAAGCGCATGGAAAAGGAAGGCCGGCTTGCAAGGGGCATAGAAAGCTACCTTGCGGACGGCGAATTTCTGCAAATGCTGCGCCAAATGCCCGCGGAGCTTGCAATAAGGATAAAGGAGGCGGAATGGGCCGCGGAGGGCGCGAAGAACGCCCGCAGCGACGGCGAGCGCGACGCGATAGAGAAGCTAAAGGCCCGCCAGGCGCTGCCCACGCCCATGAGGACAATTATACCCGTGAGCGCGGAGCCGGACTTTTCAACCATGAGCAGTGAGGAATTTGCCCGCTTCAAGCGGCGCAGGTTCGGACAGTGAACAAAACAACAATAATGATGAAAAAGAAAGGAATAACAAATTATGAACACCACTAATTCAACCCTTAATACTACCGCCCTTAATAAGGACTATTACGACAGGCAGCTGCTTGAGGGCGCAAAGACCCGCTTTGTATTCACCAAATACGGGCAGAAGCGCACCGTGCCGCTGAACAACGGCAAGCACGTTGAATTCCGCAGATGGAATCTTTTTGACGTGGATGACAATATGTGCGCCCTGGAGGAGGGCAAAACGCCCGAAGGCCAGTCCCTTTCCCAAAGCAGCGTGGAGGCCACCCTTGCGCAGTACGGCGCATATGTTGAGGTGAGCGACATGCTGGAGGACACCGCGTACGATAAGGTTTTGAGCGACAGCGCGGAGCTTCTTGGCGAGCAGATAGGCACCGTTATGGAATGGGTAACGAGGGACGCCGTATGCGGCGGCACAAACGTGCAGTACGTTGGCGGGAAAACCGCAAGGAACCAGATTGATTCGACCGATACCCTTACCGTGAACGAAATACGCAAGGCCGTGCGCACGCTTAAAAAGGCCAAGGCGCGTCCCTTTGCGGACGACGGGCGCAGGCCGCATTATATCTGCATTTGCTCTCCGGACGCGGTATATGATTTGCAGAACGACAGCCTGTGGCAGGACGTTTCCAAATACAGCGGCGCGGAAAACATATATTCCGGCGAAATAGGCAGGCTGTTCGGCGTTGTTTTCGTTGAATCGACAGAGGCGAAGGTGGTTCGCCAGGCTATGCTGACAAAGCTTGTTTCCCACGAAGCCGGAAGCGACACCTTCACCGTTGCCGAAATGACCGACAGGGCTGCGGAAACGCTCATGCGCCTGAAAAAGGTGACCGTGGGCAGCGCAACATATAACCTGAAAAGCATTGATAAGGCGGCAAAGAGCATAACCCTTACGGTAAGCCTTTCAAACGCGCTTGCAAAGGACTCGATAGTATATACCACCGAGGCCGGCAAGCTGGACGCAAATAAGAAGGCGGCGGACGTACACATGAGCGTTATATTCGGCAGGGACGCATACGGGGTTATAGACCTTGAAAACGGCGCGCTTGAAAGCATAGTTAAGCCGCGCGGCAGCGCGGGCGCGGACGATCCGCTCGATCAGCGCGCAACGGTGGGCGCGAAGGTGACGGGCTTTGCGGCGGTTATATTGAACGAGCTTTGGATAGTGCGCATAGAGCACGGCGCGAGCGCCTAAGCAAAAAGAAAGGAGCAAGCAGGATGAACGCGGCGGAGGATATGCGCATTGACGCGCAGGAGCAGACGGAGATAATGCTGCCGCTTTTCCCGGGGGTAGAGGACTACCCCTGGGAGGGCGGGGTGAACGGCACGTTTTACAGGATAAAGCGCGGAATAAAGGTGAAGGTGCCCAAAAACGTGGCGGAGCTGATAGAGGAAAGCGAAATGCTGCGCGAACAGAGCAGGAACGAAACACTTGCATACCGGCGCGGCATGGGCAAAAGGCTTGGGTAAAGGAGGGATAACAAATGACGCTGAACGACATTATAGTCAGCGCGCTTATACAGACAGGCCGCGGGCACGACGCGCAGACCATGGACACCTGGCGGGACAAGCTGACAGGCTTTGCAAACGACGCGATAATGGACCTTGCGCTTACGGTGCGCCCGATACGCACGGAGAAGGCGGCGATAGCAAACGGCCGCATAGACTGCAACGCGCTTGAGCGCGAATGCATAAGGGTGATGAGCATACGCAAATGCGGGCGCGAGGCGGACTTTTACGCGGACGAACGCAGCGCGGGCGTTGTAAGGGTGAACGCGGACGACGGCGAGGCGGAGATAACATACCGCTTTATGCCGCGTATGCTCACGAACGCCACGGACGAACCGGAGCTGAACGAAGCGTGCCAGCAGCTTATAGTGACCTATGTTGTTGCGCGGGAGAGAGCATCGGGCGAAGTGAACACGCAGCGCGGCGGCAACATATATTTTCAGCTTTACGAAACCGGCAAGCAGAAGCTTAGGCCGCACATGGGCGGCAGGGACGCGTATATGCTGAAGAACAGGTGGTGAAGGCATGGCAAGGGCAATATACAGAATAAACGAGTTCATAGGCATTGACCAATCCCGCGACGAAAACGCGCTTAAAAGCGCAATGAGTCCGGACGCCTGCAACATGGACACGGCGGGCGGAAATTTGAGCGTGTGCCGCGGCTGCGTAAGGCATATTGAAGCGCCCATACCCGGCACGGGGGATATTCACGCCATACGCATATTTTCAACGCCGGACGGGGAAATGTTCATAGCCGCGGCGGGGGAGAGCATATATGCATACAAAAACGGCGCGTGGCAGGAAATATATTCCTTCACCGCCCCGCTTGAAAAGCACCGCTTCGATTTTGCTCAGGCGCAGATAAATTCAAAGGACCATTTGATAATAGCCACCGGCGAGCGGCAGCTTATAAAGTTCGATGGGGACGAGGCTAAGCCCTTCGGCAGCGCGGAAGGGGTATCCGACAAAAAGGCCGGATATTTGGCAATGTATAGAAGCCGCCTTTTTGCCGCGGGAGATCCGGAAAACCCGAACAGGCTTTATTGGTCCCAGCTTCCCGGCGGGGGCAGGAGCATAGAAAACTGGGGCAGCGTTGAGGCAAGCCCGAATGTTGAAGGCGGGCATACGGAGGTGGGCAGCATGAAGAGCGACCCGATAGTCGGCCTTTCCGCGCTGAGCAACCAGCTTATCATATTCAAGCGGGACAGCATATATCGTCTGTTGGGCGATAAGCCCGGCAATTTCATTGTTGAGGAGGTTGAGGGGCGGACGGAAACGGCGGTGTACAGCGCGATAGTAAAGCGGGCGGGGAGCCTGTTCTTTCTTACGCAGGGCGGGCTATGCATTTTCAACGGCGTGAATGCCCAGCTTATGGGCGACGCGCGGCGCATACAAAACGCTCTCATGTCCGCATCCACCGCCGCAAGCCGCGGGGCCATATGCCGCGATAAGCTGTATTTTACGATAGGCGAAGGCGGCGGACATGCCAATGCCGTAATAGAATACGACATTATGCGCGCCGCGTATATGATAAGGCGTGGCTTTAAGGCATACGATATCTGCTCAAGCGGCGGCACGCTTTATATTGCCAACGAAAACCGCCGCATATGCCGTCTGGACGAGGGTGAAACATACGACGGCGCGGAGATAAACGCATACTGGAACACACCAGTGTGCGATCTTTACGACAAGGGCAGCATAAAGAGCATGAAGCGGCTGTATCTTCGCGGCAGGAGCGACGCGCGCGACAGCGCCGCGCTTATAGACATGCACATAGGCCAAAACGCCGCCGCGTACAGGACGCTTTTGCCAAAGGATGAAAGAACGGTGCTTGAGGTGCCGCTGAAAAACGAAGGCAGGACCTTTTCTATGCGGATATATAACGAAGCCGGCGGGCGGTTCGCGCTTAAAAGCGGAATGGAGCTGGAATTTGAAACGCGAAGGAGGACGGAATAAATGGCGATGGACATGCGGGCGCTGTACACCATTGCATTAAGCGCCGTAAAGGAAAGCCCCACGGCCGAGGACGACATGAAGGCCAACGAAAACTGCTTAAACCAGAACTTTATAATACTTACGCAGAAGATAGAGGAGCTTGAGGCGCGGCTGAGGGCGCTTGAAAGCGGAAACTGACAAAGGAGGAAAAATAAACATGGCAAGCTATTACCTGAAAGGATACACCACGCCGGACGGCGTGAACAGCCGCGCGGACGTGCGCGAATGGCAGAACAAGCTGGGCGTAAAGGCGGACGGCATATGGGGCCCGAACACGCAGGCCGCATACGAACGATATGCAAACGCAAGCTCAATGAGCAAATTTCAGGAGTATTACAACACTATTATGGGCGCGCTGAACGTGCCGAGCATATCGGTAAGCGTGCCGAGCAAGGCGGAGCTGAAGGAGGACATTTCAAGCTACCTAAGGCCGGGCGTTGATCTTGCAATATCCAAGCGCCGCGCCGCGGGCGAGACCGCAAAGGCAGAGCTTGATGCGGACGCGGTGAGCAGGGGCATGGGAGCATCGACCTATGTATCGAGTATGAAGGAGCGCGAGGACGACGACGTGCAGAGCGACATTTCAATTATGGAGGCGCAGTACACCGCGACTCTTGCCGAGCGCATTGCCGCCGCGCTTGAAAAATATCAATCCATGAGCCTTCAGGCGCAGCTGCAGAACGCGCAGTACGCATATAACGCGCAGACCACGGCGATGAATTTGGCCTCCCAATGGTTCAATTCATATATGAACAACGCGGCGCGCGCCGTTAAGGGCAGCGGCGGTAGAAGCGGCAAAAGCGGCACGGCAAGTAAAAATATGTCCACGCTGGACTATGTGCGCTTCGTAAGCGGGCTTAGCGCGCCGGAAAGATCCATGCTGTATAACTCCGGTGCGAGCGAATGGGTAATGATGCGCACGGAGCTTGAGGATGCGCTCGGCAAGGACGGCTACCGCACCGTGCGAAGCGCGTTCCCGATACTGGGGAGCGCGGGCGTGAAGAGCATATCCAACAAAAATTACGATAAGGCGAGGGATACATGGCGATGGGCAAGGTGACGAAAAGCTTTAAGGTAACGCTGGACATTGCAAGGAGCATTTCAAACAGGGAGTTCAGCGTGGTTGAAGGGGACACGGGCAACACGCTGAGCATAACGCTCAACGACGACGGCAAGGCCGTTGACCTGACCGGATGCAGGGTGCTTGCGCTGTTTTCAAAATCGAACGGCGAAACCGTGTGCCAGGACAGCGCGGAGCAAAACGGCGGCGTGACAATAGGCGGGCAGAGCATGAACGAAATAAGCATAGAGCTTTTTGCCTCCTCCGTTGCGCCGGGAATGGTGGAAAGCGAAATACAGGTGTATTCCGGAAGCGACTTAACAACGCTTGTAACATCGGCGCAGTTCAATTTCAAATGCAGGCGCGGCATATTGAACGGCGATACGCTTGCCGCCACAAGGGAATATCCGCTGCTTACGGCGCTGATAAAGGAAACGCAGGCCATGCAGGCAAGGCTTGAAGCAATGCTGAGCCAAAACGAGGCCATAGCCGCGGCGGAAAAAGAGAGGGCAAGCGCGGAGGCGATACGCAAGCAGGCGGAAAAGCAGCGCGTGAGCAGCGAAACGCTCAGGAACAACGCCGAAGCCGGCCGAAGCACGGCGAAAAGCGGCAGAAGGAGCGCGGAGACGGCGCGCGTGAACGAATTCAATGCAATAAAGGCCCAAGCGGAGGCGCTTATTGCCGAGCTTGAGGCGGCGAAGGGAGGGGCATGAGCATGACGCGAAGGGAAGAATTCACCGCATGGATATGCGCGCAGACTGGCAGCGCATACGTTTGGGGAGCGCAGGGGCATAAGGTGCGGCGCGACGGAACGGTATATATGAACCAAAGAAAGGTGAGCGATAATTTCGAAAGCTGGGTAAGGCAAAGGGAGAACGGCGAAGAAAACGCGCGGCGCGCCATAAGCGGCATAAGGCAAAGGCTCACGGAGGGCGCAAGCGAGGTGACGTGCTATGATTGCAGCGGGCTTATAATGGCCTACATACGGGACATAAAGGGCTACACTACGCGGGATCTGAGCGCACGGGGACTTTTTGCCATTGCCAAGGAAAAGGCGAAGGAAGGGCTTATACCGGGCGATCTTGTGTTCCGCCACAACGGGGAAAAGATAACCCACGTGGGCGTATATATCGGCAGCGGATACGCCGTGGACGCGCGGGGCAGGGACAGCGGAGTTATAAAGCAAAGGCTGGACGCGGCCGGGTGGAACCGGTTCGCATCGCTTGAAATGCTGAACGAACAGGGCATAAGCACTGCCGACGCGGACATGCCGGCCTACGGCCGCTGCACGGGCAAAAGCGTATATGTGCGCAGCGGCGCGGGCGGAACATACCCGATTCTTGCAACCGCGCACAGGGGGGATAGGCTCATAGCATTGCCGGAGCAAAACGGCTGGCACAGGATTGCCATATGCTGCAAGGGAAAGCTGCTCACGGGATACATGAGCGCAAAATATATAGAATATGCATAAAGGAGAAAGAAAAAATGAGGAACGAAATGGGCGATAAAATAGCAATGTGGATAAAAAGCGCGGCTGCGGCAATAGGCGGCGCGGCGGCGTACCTTTGGGGGCCGTGGGATGCGCTGATAACGGCGCTGATAGCGCTTGTAGCGATAGACTACGTTACGGGCGTTATATGCGCGGCGGTGAACGGGAAGCTTAACAGCAGCGTTGGCTTCAAGGGGCTTATGAAAAAGGCGCTTATATTCGCGCTGGTAGCCGTTGCCGGCATTGCGGACAGGGTGATACCCGCGGCGAATCAGGCCATACGCGCGGCGGTGATATTGTTTTACACGGCGAACGAGGCCATAAGCATAATGGAAAACGCGGCGGAGCTGGGCCTGCCCGTGCCAAAGCGGCTCAAGGGAATGCTGACCAAGGCGCAGAACGAGAGCGAGGCCGAATAAAACGGCCTTGCCCGCCGGGCGAATGCGGATTATAATTAAGCATATCTATCCCGAAAAAGGAGAAGGACATGCTGCCGCAGGACATAAAAAAGCAATACGACACAAGCCGCGCCCGCGCCGAGGCAGAGGCCGCGCAGCGCAAGCACGCCGCATATACCGCCATGCCGAGACTGAGGCAGATTGACGAGGAGATAAGGCAGGTATCCTTCAACAGGGGGCTGGAGCTGATAAAGGCCGAAAACCGCGACCAAGTAAGAAGGGATACGGCGGAAAAGCTTGCCGCGCTTTACGCGGAGCGGGCGCGGATGCTGAGCGAGCGGGGCATGAGCACGGACGATCTTTTGCCGCGCTACGCCTGCGAAAAATGCTCCGACACGGGCTACCTTGAAAACGGGGAGCTTTGCCCGTGCGCACGGCTGAAGCTGGCAGGGCGGAAATATTCATCCTCCGGCATAAGCGAAAACGCGGGCTTTGACCGCTTTAACGAAAACATATTCAAAGACCCCGAGCAATTAAAGCGCACACGCCGCGCGGCGGAGATCTGCGCCCAATACGCCGAAAACCTTGAAATAGGCGGGGCTAAAGGGCTGCTGCTCATGGGCGAAACGGGCCTCGGCAAAACCTTCCTTATGGACAGCATAGGGCGCGAGGCGATACGGCGCGGCTACAGCGTGAAAAAATACACGGCATATAATTTGATAGACGCGGCGCTGCGCGCAGTCCGCCGGCACGAGGCCGGGCCGGAGCTGACGGGGGCGGAGCTTTTATTGCTGGACGATCTCGGCACGGAGCCGATGATACCGGGCGTTACGATAGAAACGCTTTTTGCCGCCATAAACGAGCGGCAGTTTTCCGGCAAGGCCACGGTAATAGCCACAAACCTTACAAAGAACGAGCTTTTCACCCAATACGGCGAGCGCATATTCTCCCGCCTGTTCGCCTCCCGCGAGTACGCGGCGATAACGCTAAGGGGGAAGGATTTGAGGATGTAGAAACTCCCTCAGCTATGCCGAGGCTTTTGAGCAGATGGCACAATCCGCAGGTGTAAAACGTTGCGGTGTAGCTGTTTATGTCGGGGCCTGGCGTGTAGTCAAATACCCAGGAATACGGATTGGGCGTGCGCGTGCGGCTCCTTTCAGCGCTCTGCTTTAGCTTGACCTGTGCATTAAAGGCCAATATATACCGCCGCAAGCATTGCGCCGCTGAGTATATTCACAAGGAATCTGTCGTCGCGGTCAAATTCGTTCACATTTGCCAGTATGCTTTGGTAGCGCGCTTTGCCGCACCTCCGCATCAAGTTAGCGTTATTTAACCGATGTCGTTATATAGCAGCTGCCGCGCAAATGCAAGCATATAAATTTACAGAAGCTCCCTGTAATACAGCCCGCCGGTCCTGCGGAAATCGGGCGCCTGCCCGTTTACGAACATGTCGCATATGCGCATGGCTTCCTCCCGCGGCTCGGTGGTGAAGCGCAGCGTTATGAAATCCACGCCGCCGTAGGACTTATCCCCAACGTAAAGCGGCACGCTGTTGAGAAGCTCAGCATACTTTTTATTGCGGCAAAGCATTGTGAAACGCTCCTTCTTTTCGTCTATAAGCACGTTTTTGCCAGTGCAGCCGCCGCAGCCGTTTTCGCCTTTGGCGGGGCAGGCGCGCATTTTCATCAGCGCAAGATAGCCGTAGCCTATTATGCCGCGGCGCATATTGCCGCCAAGCCTGCGTATAAGGTTCATTTTCAGCTCAAACGAAACCGTGGCGTCCGCAAGGCCCAGCGATTCAAAAAGCGCAAGCGAGCGGCTGTTGAGTATGTTCAGCGAGCTGTCCCCATGCACGTTAAAGCCCATCTCAAGCCCAAGCTGCACCGTGCCCAAATTATCCGCCGTAACGTGGCGAAGGCCGGCATTTTGCAGCCGAATAAGCTTTTCCCTAAGCCTTGGCATGTCCTCCGGGAAGCAGAGCGCGGGCAGCTCGGCAAAAAGCCTTTCGCCGAAGCGGTCTATCAGTTCCTCGTGCGCAATTATTTCATCCACGCTGAGTATTATCGCCTCCGCATCGGGGTGATCGAACAGCTGCGCAAAGCTATCGAATCTCAGCCGCAGTGCTATTCTTTCCGCTGCGGTATGCGGGCAGGGCACGGGCAGGACCGCTTCCGTGTTTTTATATGGTTCCCTTGCGGTGCGCTGGGCGGCTATGTCTGCTATCGCTTCGCGGCGCATGGCCTTAAGCGCGGACACGGGCAGTATTGCGTCAGCATCCATGTCAAATTCGGCATGGTCAATATAATACGGCGTGCCGCCGGTTTGGCCTATCGCCTTCAGCGCGGATGCTTCGGTAACGGGCTGCGTTTTGGCCCGCTCCGCCGCGGGGCCGTGTGCAGTTACGCTGAATGTGCCGTCCGTCATGAACAGCTCCGCTTCCTGCCCTATGTGTACGCTTAATCTTGCGTAAAGCGGAACGGTCTGCGGTTCGGAAGCATAAAGCGCGGCAAGCTTGGGCAGCACGGCGGAGGCGGACATAACGTCCTCCTTGCTGCGTGCGCCGAACATATCCGCCGTGCGGCGGCCTGTGTAATATCCATCGGTAAAGCCGCTTCGCGAAAACACGGCCTTCAGCGTTTCTATATCCGGCTTTTCGCCGTTTTCTGCCTGACGGCAGGCGGTAACGGCGGCGGCTACGTATTCCGGCCGCTTCATGCGCCCCTCTATTTTCAGCGCGTGTATGCCGCTTCGCATCAGCTCCTCCATATGGCCTATAAGGCACATATCCTTCAGCGAAAGCGCGCGTTCCTTTTTCCCCAGCCTGAAATTAAGCCTGCACGGCTGCGCGCAAAGGCCGCGGTTGCCGCTGCGCCCGCCGAGCATTGCGCTCAAATAGCACGCCCCGCTCATGCACATGCAGTGCGCCCCATGCACAAAGCATTCAATCTGTATGGGCGACGCAGCCTGAATTGCACGTATCTCTTTTGCTGAAAGCTCCCGCGCAAGCACCACCTGCTTAAACCCGAGCTTATCGAGCAGCACCGCGCCTTCGGCATTATGCACGGTTGTCTGCGTGGAAGCATAAAGCGGCAGCTCGGGGTACCGCGCGCGGATAAGGGACATAACGCCCATGTCCTGCACTATCACCGCGTCCGCGTGCGCTTTGGCAATATCGTCAAGTTCAGCAGTCAATGCGGCGAACTCATCGTCCGTAACGAGCGTATTCAGCGTTACAAACACCTTCACCCCGCGCTCGTGGCACTGCGCAACGGCCTCGTCAAGGCTTGTTTCGGCAAAGTTTTCCGCATTGCGCCGCGCGTTGAAGCCCTTCGCCCCAAGGTACACCGCGTCCGCGCCCGTGCGCAGGGCTGCCTTTAGCTGCTCCGCCCCGCCAACCGGCGCCAGTATAAGCGGCCTTTCATATGCGTTCGTGTCCATGCGCTGTGCCTCCCTTAATTCTCTGCTATATCGGTTCCCGCCGCATCATATATGCAGCAGTTCATTTTATCTTCAAAATACCGTTTCAACTCAATATTCTTATCCCATTTGCGTTGGGGATAAAAGCCGTACCGCCGCTTAACGTCGTTCATGCGCTCCTCTATCGCAACAATACCGTCCGCCGTGGCAATAGCGTCGCAAAGCTGTATCAGCCTATCGTAATCGTCGCATTCCGCTGCCGCCAGCAGCGCGGAAAGTTTCTGCTGTTTCTCGGCGGAAATATCATAATTGCCTATGTAATCATCAAGGCTGCCGTTGTTGAAGGAATGCGTCAGCGCAATGCGCGCCGCATCGGCATAGCCAAGCTTAATAAGATAACGATACCCGTCATAAACGTGCGCAATATGCCCCGTGCCGAAGCGCCGCCCTATATCGTGCAGCAGGCCGAGCGTATATGCCTTTTCAGCATCAAGCCCGCACCGCGCCGCTATGCGCCCCGCCGCCGCGGCGACGTATTCGCTGTGCCGCACCCACGGGCCGGGATTGAGCCGCGCCGCTTCGGCCAGCATTTGTTTGGCTTCCGAAACGCTTAATTTACACATACCTTTTTATCTCCACCACCAGCTTGCCCTTTTTGCTTTGGCCCGATACGGCGGAGAATATGAACCTTCCGAACCCGCGCACGGAGATTATGTCCCCCTCTTTTGGCGCAGCGGAAGGGCCCTTTGCAAGCGCGCCGTTCACGAACACGCGCTCCGCCGTGAAAAGCTCCGCCGCATCGCCGCGGGAAAGGCGGAACGCCTGCGCGATCAATGCATCAAGGCGAAGGCTTGATACGCGCACAATGCTCTCCTCCGCACGGAAAAGCTCACCTTCCGGCACAACCGCGCCCGCGCGGCAGACAACGCTCGTCCGCCCTACGGTTTCAAGCGTATCCGCAAAGTACGGCGCAAGCGGCGCTTCAACAAATGCATAGGCATGCTTGCCGCGCACTATTATGTCGCCTATCTTTTCGCGCTCAACGCCCGTGTGCATAAGCGCGCCCAGGAAGTCGCGGTGGGTAAGGTCGGACGCGAACTTCTCGCTCTTTGGTGCAATTTCTATTATGTCTATCGGGTAGCCTTCCGTGTCGTCTCCCTCCGCGTAGCCAAAGCGCGCCATGCGCCGTTCGCACCCCTCCGCCCCGCCGTAAAGCGAGTACGGCGCAGGCAACGTGCGGGCTATAGACGCAAGGGCGGATTGCTCGTTCAGCGAAAGAAACCCGCTGTACAGCAAGCAGCCGCGCCCGTCCGCGCGGCGGGAAAGCTCCGCAAAGCGTTTTTTCAATAATTCCGTATCGTTATTCATGAATGCGTTATTGCTGCTCCCGCTCGAACTCCACCTTATATGCCCCAACCACCTGCTTACATGGTATTGCGGCGGCATTGGTCACGGAGAACATCTGCCGCGGGTAAAGCACCTGCGGCTCGGTCGGAAAAACGGGTACTGATTTGCCCGTGCTTTGGCCGCTTGTGCCGGTTTTTGTGAGCCACTTGAAGGTGCAATCGCAGAATTCCTTGGGAGAGTCTATCCTTTCCGCAGGGCACAGCACATAATCAAGCGCGCGCGGATAATAGCAGCCGGCGCTGTCCTTTTCCGCAGGGCAGCCGCCATGTATGCCGACCCCCGTGAAGCTTATGCGCAGCATGTCCGTTTCAAACGCAACGGTTTCGCCCTCCCGTGTGAAGCTCCCATCCACCCATGCGCCTATGTTTATCCAGCCGCGTGTGCCGTCCTGCGCCTCCACGGCGGTGTTGAACTCAACGTATGGCGTGCCGCCGCGTATTTCCGCGTTTATCCTGAGCACGGGCCTGAGCGATTTGAACCCGTGCGGCACCAGCGCGCGGAGCCTATCCTGCTCCACCTCGTATGCCATAACGAATTGCTCTATATGCATAGCATCCTCCGCAGATTTTCTTTCCTTTATTATATTGCCCGCGCCGCGTCCGCACAACAGGGAATATTGTTTAGGTACCTTGACAAATTCCGTCAAAGGGTGCAAAATGTCAAGGTACCTAACAATTATACAAAGGAGCGCACTTATGTATTCATATAATGAAAAGGACACCGTGGGCAAGCTTGTTTCCAACTTTTGGAAAATAAGCCGCGTGCTCAGGGATACCTACGACGGGCGCGGCAGCCAGCGGCGCGTGCTCACGGTGCTGCTGAAAAGCGGCGATGTAATAACCCAGTCCGCCCTTACCGAGCGGCTGGACATTCAGCCCGGCTCCGCAAGCGAGGTGCTTGCAAAGCTTGAAGCGGCGGGGCTTATACAGCGCACCGCCAACGATAAGGACCGCCGCACCATAAACATATCGCTTACGGAAGAAGGCCGCATCGCCGCGCAGGAAGCCTATGCCAAGCGGGACAAGGTGCGCCATGAGCTGATGAGCAACCTTAACGAAACCGAGCAGGAGGAGCTTTTGAAGCTGCTTGAAAAGCTTACGGCGGACTATTCCGCCCGCTATCCCAAGAAAAGCAGGGCGAACGCATAACATGAAGCTGATATTCGAATATATAAAACGCCATTGGATCTCATTTTTGCTCTCCACAATGTTTTTAACGCTGGAAGCTGCGGCGGATCTTTTGCAGCCCACGTTCATGTCCTATATTGTGGATAGGGGCATAAAGAACGCGGACGTTGACCGAATTCTGCATTACGGGCTTATAATGCTCTGCATTGCCGCCGTTGGTGCGGCCGGCGCGCTTATGCGCAACTATTTTTCCGTGCGCACCAGCCAAACCGTTGCGCTTGAGCTAAGGCGCGATATGTACCGAAGCGTGCAGCGGCTCTCCCTTGAAAATATAGACGTTTTGCAGCCAGCGGGCATAATAACCCGCATAACAAACGACGTTACGCAGATTCAGGAATTCATAAACAGCATGATGCGCATGATGGTCAAGGCGCCCATAACCTGCATAGGCGCGGTGGCGCTGATAATAATGCAAACGCCGCGGCAGGCGCCCGTGCTGATAGTTATACTCATAATTGTGGGTTTTCTTATACTGGGCAACGTGAAAATCGGCTATCCGCGCTTTGGGCGGGTGCAGAAAAAGCTTGATGCGCTCAACGCCGCCGCGCGGGAGTTCCTTTCATCCGTAAGGGTGGTAAAGGCGTTCAATGCCGAAGAAGCGGAGGAAAAGAAGTTCAACGCCGCAAGCGGGGAGCTTGCTGCCGCCAACACAAGCGCCCTGCATGCAAACGCGCTTTTTAATCCGCTTATCAATTTGGCGGTGAACATGGGCATAGTTGTGCTTTTGTATATTTCCCGCAGCCAGAACGCCGGCGAGATCGGCAAGCTTATGGCATCGGTAAATTATATGACGCAGGTGCTTTTCGCCCTTACAAGAATTGCCAACGTTATAAACGTTGCCGTGCGCGCAATGGCGTCCTCCGCCCGCATACAGGAGGTTTTTGACGAAAAGCCCGCCCAGCCGCGCGCGGAAAGCCCGCTTTCGCCCGAAATACGCGGCAACATAAAATTCGATAACGTTTCCTTTGCCTATGCCATAAGCGCAAAGGATTCACTAAGCGGCATAAGCCTGACCGTGCGCGAAGGGGAAACGCTCGGCATAATCGGCCCCACGGGCGCGGGCAAAACAACGCTTATAAACCTTATCCCCCGCTTTTACGATGCAACCGAGGGCGCGGTATATATAGACAACTGCAACGTGAACGACATTGACGAGCATACGCTGCGCGCGGCAGTCGCCGTTGTGCCGCAGAAGGCGCTGCTTTTCAGCGGCACCATACGGGACAATCTCCTTTGGGGCAAAAGCGACGCGACTGAGGAGGAGCTTGACTCCGCCTGCCGCACGGCCTGCGCGGATGAATTCATAAAGAATACGCCAAACGGCTATGATTCAATACTCGGTCAGGGCGGCGTGAACCTTTCCGGCGGGCAAAAGCAGCGGCTTTCGCTCACAAGGGCGCTTATACGCACGCCAAAGATACTTATACTGGACGACTGCACGAGCGCGCTTGACGCCGATACCGAAGCGCGCGTATTAAGCGGAATACGCGAAACCGCGCGGGGCATGAGCGTGCTTTTGATAAGCCAGCGGATTTCAACCGTTATGAAGGCGGACAGGATACTTTGCCTTGAAAACGGGCTTATGCGCGGCCTTGGCACGCACGATGAGCTGATGCGCATTTGCCCGCTTTACCGCGAAATATACGCTTCTCAGATAGGGGGTGAAGCCGATGGCAACTAACGGAGCAACACCGCCGCCGTCCAATTTGAGCGGCATCGCCCGCCCCAGCAAGGGCCTTGTGGTAGTAAAGCCCAAGGATATGCGCGGCACGCTTATGCGCCTTTGGCAGCTTGTGCGCAAAAAAAGCCGCGGCATGGGGCTTATATTGGTGCTGTCCGCGCTCAGCAGCGTTGCGGCGGTTATATCCCCGCTCATAACCGGCCGCGCCGTAACGGAGATAAGCGAAGGCAGCGTTGTAACGGGCGCGCTTATCGCGCTTGTAGCCATGTATGTTTTCGATTGGCTTATGAAGTTCCTTGAAAAATACATAATGGCGTCCATTTCCCCGCGCATAATAGATCACCTCAGGCGGACCTTGTTCGATAAAATACGCGAACTGCCGCTCAGCTTTTTCGATATGCATCAGCATGGCGAGCTTATGAGCCGCCTTACAAACGACGTGGACAACATAAGCACCACCATATCCAATTCGCTTACGCAGCTGCTTATGCATTGCTTCACGGTGATAGGCGTTTTTGTAATGATGATGCTCACAAGCCCGCTGCTCACGCTTATCGCCTTTGCGGGCGTCGGGCTGATAACGCTGCTTACAAAGGTGGTAACCAAGCGCACAAGGAAGCTTTTTAAGGAACGGCAGCGCGATCTTGGCATACTTAACGGGCAGATAGAGGAAAGCATATCCGGCCTGAGCGTTGTTAAGGCATTCTGCCGCGAAGAACAGACGCAGGCCGATTTTGACCGGAAGAATGAAAAGCTTTGCGCCGTGTCCATAAAGGCTCTTGTGTATTCCGGCTGCCTTATGCCCATTACAAACGTTATAAACAACCTTTGCTATCTTTCCGTTTCCGTTTTCAGCGCGCTTATGTACCTTCGCGGCAGCATAACGGACATTGGGCTTATCACCAGCTTTCTTCTGTATGTGCGCCAGTTCACTCGCCCGTTTATGGAGGTTGCAAACATATATAACAGCTTCCAAACCGCCGTTGCCGGCGCGGAGCGCATGTTTGAAATGCTGGACGAACAAAGCGAGCCAAAGGATGCAGATGATGCGCTGCCCCTTGAGCGCGTAGATGGCGAAATAGAGTTCGATAACGTATGCTTTGCCTACGGCACCGGCAAGCAGGTGCTAAGCGGCATCTCGCTCAAAATTCCCGCGGGCACGCGCGTTGCGATAGTCGGCCCCACGGGCTCCGGCAAAACCACGATAATAAGCCTGCTCACCCGCTTTTATGACGTTACCTCTGGCAGAATACTTCTTGACGGGCACGACATACGGGATTACAGGCTGCATGATTTAAGGCGCGCGTTCGGCGTTGTGCTTCAGGATACGGCGCTGTTCGCCCAATCGGTAAAGGACAACATAGCCTACGGCCATGCGGACGCATCGACGGACGACGTTCGCACGGCGGCAGAAATCTGCGGCGCGGATGCGTTCATAGAGCGCCTGCCAAACGCCTACGATACCGTACTTGAGCAGGGCGGCGCGGAGCTTTCGCAGGGTGAAAGGCAGCTTATGACGATAGCGCGCGCGGTGCTTACAAATGCGCCCATATTGATACTGGACGAGGCCACAAGCTCGGTCGATACCGTAACAGAGCAAAAGATACGCCGCGCCATGCTGAAGCTTTGCAGCGGCAGAACGTCCTTCATAATAGCGCACCGGCTTTCCACCGTCCGCGATTCGGACGTGATAATACTCATCGAAAACGGCCGCATAGCCGAACAGGGCACGCACGATGAGCTGATGCGCCTGAACGGCAAATATGCGGACATGTACCGCACGCAAACGGGAAAATAGCGGGCTTACGCCCGCGGTGAAATTGCGCCCATGCGCAGTGAAATATTGCTTACGCAATGTAAAATATGGCTCCGCCATGTGAAATCCGCCTATCGGCGGGTGATCGTGGGAGAGTGTGAAGATGTGGGGACGCAGAGCGTCCCCTTGTTTATGCCAAAAGTTTATAAGATGCGTTGTAGGGGCCGTCATTGGCGGCCCGCCAAGACTGTATAAGAGTTTGTAAGGAACGCCAAAAGGCGCCACCATTTATAGGGGAGCTGTCTGTGAACGACAGTGAACAGACTGAGGGGGAACATCTCGCGGCACTTGGCATCTTTAAGCCATTCCCCTTTCGTCACGGCTATGCCGCGACACTTTCCCCGCACGCGGGGACAGCTTTTGGATAGTGGTAGCACCCAAAAGGCTCCCCGCACTGGGAGCTGGCACGGCGCAAGCCGTGACTGAGGGGTTGAGTTAAACAGCAAAGCCACTATCCGCACTCACACAAAAAAATAATCCCTCTCCCGCTAAAATTTTGCCAAAAATAATGCGATTATATATTGACAATAATTTTAACCACTGCTAAAATTAAATCCGGAAACGATACCGGAAACGTTGCCGGGTACGGTTCCACTGAATGAAGAGCAGTAAGCACGGAAGAGAGATGTAAGGTATGGTTGCTCGCATGACGATAAAGGAGATAGCCCGGCTTTCAGGCGTGGGTGTCAGCACCGTATCGCGCGTACTGAACAAGCGGCCGGACGTGAACGAGGATACCCGCGGGCGCGTTATGGAAGTGATAGAGCGTTACGGCTACGAGCCGAACAGCAACGCAAAGCACCTGAAGCAGCTTTCAACCGACTGCGTTGCGGTAATAGTGCGCGGGCGGAACAACCTTTTCTTCTCCGGCATACTTGAACTGCTGCAAAAGCGGATAGAGGCCGCGGGGCTCAGGTTTTTGCCCCATTATATAGACGAAAACGATGACGAAGCCGCGGCGGCACTGCGCGTATACGCGGAGCGCAAGGTGCGCGGGATAATATTCATGGGCGGATGCCATACGGATAACGGCGCGATGCTCAGCCGTCTGCCCATCCCCTGCGTATACTCAACCGTTAACGCGGCGGAAGGCTACGCGCCCAATGTATCAAGCGTGAGCGTGGACGATAGGCAGGGCGCGAAGAAAGCGATTGATTACCTTTTCGACTGCGGGCACGAGAACATGGTGATTCTCAGCGGCGAAACGCAGGGCTGCAACATGGCGCATCAAAGGTATTTGGGCGTGCTGGACAGCTTTAAGGAGCACGGCAAAACGCTTGAAAGCAGCCGCGTACTTGTTTCACCGTTCTCCTTCTCCTGCGCATATGAAAGGATAAAGGAGTACACAGGCCCCGACTATACGGCGATATTCGCCATGTCCGACACAATGGCCATAGGCGCGGCAAGGGCGCTTATGGATTCCGGCAAAAGGGTGCCAGAGGACGTATCGGTGATAGGATACGATGGAATTGAGCTTGCGCAGTATTATCACCCCGCGCTTGCCACCATGCGCCAGCCGCAGCAGGAGCTTGCGGACAGGAGCGTTGAGCTGCTGCTTGAAAGCATGGATACGGACTGCGCACCGAAGCACATTCAGCTTGAGACGGAGCTGATACAGGGCGCGAGCGTAAAGCATATAAGTTAAACACGGCATAAGGCGCAAAACGCGCTTTAGCATAAATAAGAACAAATTTATTTTAGGAGGAAACTACAATGAAGAAGGTTCTGGCTATCGTATTGATGCTGGCCATGGTTCTGTCCGTGGTAGGCTGCCAGGCGAATGACAACGCTAACGTTGAGCCCACTCAGGCTCCCGCGACGAGCGACGTGCCCGCCACCACCGAGCCGACCGCGGCTCCCGTGGACTCCACCGAACCCGCCGAGGCGAAGGGCTCCGTGTATTATCTCAACTTCAAGCCCGAGGCCGATGCGGCCTGGCAGGCGCTGGCTAAGGAATACACCGAACTGACCGGCGTGCCCGTGCAGGTTGTTACCGCCGCAAGCGGCACCTATGAGGAAACCCTCACCGCCGAAATGGACAAGAGCAGCATGCCTACCCTGTTCCAGTGCGGCAACGAAGCAAGCCTTGCCACTTGGGGCGACTATTGCCTGGATCTGAAGGACACCGATGTTTATAAGGAAATGAACACCGACGACTTCAACCTTTTCGGCGAGAACGGCGAAGTTTACTGCATCGCTTATTGCTATGAGTCCTATGGTCTTATAGTCAACAAGGCCCTGCTTGAAAAGGCCGGCCATCAGGTAAGCGAAATCACCAACTTTGAAACCCTTAAGGCTGTTGCTGAGGACATCACCGCCCGCAAGGACGAACTCGGCTTCTCCGCGTTCTCCAGCGCAGGTCTGGACAGCTCCTCCTCTTGGCGCTTCAGCGGCCATCTGACCAACCTGCCCCTGTTCTATGAGTTCCGTGACGACAACGTAACCTCCCAGCCCGCCACCGTTACCGGCAAGTATCTTGACAACTTCAAGAACATCTGGGATCTTTACATCAACAACAGCACCTGCGCGCCCAGCGATCTGCCCAGCAAGACCGCCGGCGATTCCGAGGCTGAATTTGCTCAGGGCAAGGCCGTGTTCTTCCAGAACGGTTCCTGGGAATACAACACGCTTGTAAACGACCTTGGCATGAACAAGGACGATCTGACCATGATCCCCATCTACTGCGGTGTAGAGGGTGAAGAAAAGGCCGGCCTGTGCTCCGGCACCGAAAACTGCTGGGCCGTTAACAGCAAGGCCAGCGAGGATGATATCCAGGCTACTCTGGACTTCATGTACTGGGTAGTAACCAGCGAGAGCGGCACCAAGATGATGGCTGACGAGTTCGGCCCCTGCCCGTTCAAGAGCGCTGCCGAGCCCGAGAACGTGTTCTGCAAGGCCGCTGCGGATTACGCTGCCGCCGGCAACTACACCGTAACTTGGGACTTCACTTACACCCCCAACGTGGAAACCTGGCGTGACGGCATCGTTGCCGCTCTGACCCAGTACTCCGCCGGCACCGGCTCCTGGGACGATCTGGTAAACGCCTACGTCAACGGCTGGGCCGTACAGTATCAGAATCAGTAATCTAATCCATATCAACTTCTTTCTGGGCGGGCATTTGCCCGCCCAGTCCTGAACCGGAGGAAAATTTCACTTCTTCGGCTGAGGACTGGAAAAAGCGCACAAAATTATGTATAATCAAAAATAAGGCGGCTCGCCTTATTTCGCTTAATATAAAGGAGGTCTGTATGGAACAAAAAAAGCCGAAAAAGCGGCATAGTCTGGCCGTGAACGGCAATATGCTCAGCGGCACCATACGCAAATGGTTCCCGCTGTTTTTGCTGCCTACCGTGGCCGCGTTTGCAATCGGATTCGTATACCCGTTCATAAAGGGCATATACCTTTCCTTCTGCAATTTCAAAACCACCAGCAACGCAAAATTCGTTGGCCTTGAAAACTATATAAAGGCCCTGAGCGATTCCTCCTTTATGCACTCGTTTTGGTTTACGGCGCTGTTCGCAATAGTGTCGCTTGTACTGATAAACGTTATTGCCTTTGCTGTGGCCTATGCGCTTACCCGCGGCATAAAAGGTTCAAACATATTCCGCACCGTGTTCTTCATGCCCAATCTTATCGGCGGCATAGTGCTGGGCTATATTTGGTCCATGATATTCGATGGCATACTAAGCCGCTACGGCACCAGCATTCTGCTGGACAGCACGCTTGGCTTCTGGGGCTTGATAATACTTATGTGCTGGCAGCAGATAGGCTACATGATGATAATATACATCGCTGGGCTGCAAAGCGTGCCGGAGGAGCTGATAGAGGCCGCTAAGATAGACGGCGCAAACGGCTGGCAGACGCTTTTCCACGTCACCATACCCTGCGTTATGCCGTCCATAACAATATGCACGTTCCTTTCCCTTACGAACGGCTTCAAGCTGTTTGACCAGAACATGGCGCTCAACGGCGGCCAGCCCTTTGAGTTCCTTGCCGACGGCAACGTGATAAAGACCACGGAAATGCTGGCGCTGAACATATATAATACATTCTATCAAAACTCCAATTCCCGCGGCGTGGGCCAGGCAAAGGCGGTAATATTCTTCCTGCTGGTGGCGGCGCTTGGGCTTATTCAGCTTAACGCAACGCGCAAAAAGGAGGTGCAGCAGTAATGAACCGCTCTGTATTCAGAAACAGTAAAAAGAGCAAAACCTTCCTTACCATACTGTTTGCGGTGATAAGCATAATATACATTCTGCCGATAGTTACCGTGCTTATCAACTCCTTCAAGGCGAACGCATACATAAATACGGAAACGTTTGCCCTGCCAACGGAGGAATCCTACGTTGGGCTTGATAACTATATCAAGGGCATGAATTACGGCAACTACCCCTTCTTTAAGGCGGTAGGCTACAGCCTTGTTATAACCATATTCTCAACCGCGCTCATACTCATCTGCACGTCCATGGCCGCGTGGTACATAACCCGCGTGAACAGCCGCTTCTGCAAGCTGGTGTATCTCATGTGCGTGTTTTCGATGGTTGTGCCGTTCCAGATGGTCATGTTTACGCTCGCCAAAACTGCGGACAGCGTGCATATACCGTATTACAGCTTCCTGAGCCACTCGCTTGAATCGGTCGGCCTTAACACGCCCTGGACAATACCCATAATTTACCTTGGCTTCGGCGCGGGGCTTGCGGTATTCATGTTCGCGGGGTTCGTAAAGTCATTGCCGGTGGAAATAGAGGAAGCGGCGGCCATAGACGGCTGCGGCCCGTTCCGCACGTTCTTCATGGTGGTGCTGCCCATGCTCAAGCCCACGCTGATAAGCGTTGGCGTGCTTGAAATAATGTGGATATGGAACGACTATCTGCTGCCGTATCTGGTGCTTGACCGCACGAAGTACATGACCATACCCATATTGATACAGTATCAAAAGGGCAGCTACGGCGCGGTGGATCTCGGCGTTACAATGGCGCTGATACTGCTGAGCATTGTGCCCATAATCATATTCTATCTCACCTGCCAGAGGCACATAATAAAGGGCGTTGCAGCCGGCGCGGTGAAGGGCTAAAAAGCATAACAAAGTTAAAGAAAGGAGCGTGGATGCGCTCCTTTTTGTGTACTCTCTCATTCTTATGGTTCAATCTCTGACCAAAAGCTGTCCCCGCAGGCGGGGAAAGTGGACACGAACGGAGTGAGTGGCCGAAAGGGGAATGACTCAAAGCTGTCAAGCAATTTTACTGTTCCCCCTCAGTCTCGCCTACGGCTCGACAGCTCCCCCATAAATGGTGGCGCCCCTTTGGTGCAGTATAAACACGGCGTACAGTGCCGTACCCCTCGCGGAGCGATCGTTTCAAAGGGGTTACGGGGGTCGCCAGGGGGCCTAAGGGGAGAAATCGAAATCTCCCCTGGCCCCTTGGCAAGAAAGGATTATAAAGCAGCCTACAGCGCTTTGTTTATCTCAACCCCTCAGTCTCACTTCGTTCGACAACTCCCCGTCAGGGGAGCCTTTTGGCAAACCACCCCGGCACCTATTCCTTCACCGGTTAAAGTATATAATATATAATATTGCGGCGTAAATGTAAACTTTATATTGACATCGACATATTGACTATGTATAATCTGTATAATTAGTTGTCGGATAAGATGTCAAATGTGCAGCTTATTGTCGGACAACTTATAAATTTTTTATTATACAATATCGGAGGTATCAGGCATGGAATCCACGTCGAAGCTGAGCAAAAAATACGGTCTATTTACGGCTATCTGCATGGTAGTAGGCATAGTTATAGGCTCGGGCGTATTCTTTAAGGCGCAGACCATATTGCAAAAGACCGACGGCGACCTTCCGCTGGGCATACTGGCGTGGATAATCGGCGGCGTAATAATGCTGGTGTGCATACTGGCGTTCGCCATGATGGCGCAGAAATACATTAAGGTGAACGGCATAGTTGACTATGCCGAGGCCACGGTAGGCGGCAAGTACGGCTACTATGTAGGCTGGTTCATGAGCACCATTTATTACCCCACTCTCACCAGCGTTCTCAGCTGGCTCAGCGCGCGCTATACCCTCGTTTTCATCACGTCCTGCTGGCCCGATTTCCCGCTCGTAATCCCCGCGGCCGAAGGCGGCTGCGTGATAGGGCCGGAGTGCATTGCGCTGATGATGTTCTATATGTGCTGCGCGTACTTCGTGAACGCAATCTCCCCCAAGCTTGCCGGCAAGATTCAGACTTCCACCACCGTGATAAAGCTTATACCTCTCGGGCTCATGGCTGTTGTTGGCATAATAGTCGGCCTTGTCAGCCCCACGCACATGCTGGTGAACAACTTTGCCGCGGCAAAGGATCTTCTCCCCGGCGATGCAAGCACAAGCTCCCTGCTGCTCAGCGCCGTTTGCGCAACGGCCTTTGCATACGAAGGCTGGATAATTGCAACCAGCATAAATTCCGAACTGAAGGACGCCAAGCGCAACCTGCCTAAGGCGCTCGTAATCGGCGGCATAATCATAATTTCAGTATACATTGCGTACTACGTGGGCGTTGCTGGCGGCGCAACGGTAGAAACCCTTATGGCGGACGGCGCAACCACCGCCTTCACCAACATATTCGGCAACGTGCTTGGCAACATACTTAACCTGTTCATAGCCATTTCCTGCATAGGCACCATGAACGGCCTTATGCTGGGCTGCACGCGCGGCATGTACGCGCTGGCTGTGCGCGGAGAAGGCCCCCGTCCGGAGGTGTTTGCTCAGGTTGACCCCGAAACCAACATGCCTAACAACGCTTCCATATTCGCGCTGCTTATTACCGGCTTCTGGGGCATGTATTTCTATCTTGCCTGCCTTGCGGGAACGTGGAGCGGCCCCTTCGTGTTCGATTCCTCGGAGCTGCCCATAATCACCATATATCTTCTCTATATCCCCATTTTCATAGCATGGATGAAGAAGGAGAAGGACGAAAAGGCATTCCGTCGCTTCGTACTGCCCGCGCTTGGCATAATATGCAGCCTGTTCATGGTGTATGCCTGCATAGTAGGCCACGGCATGGAGAACGTGTGGTATTTGATAGTATTCGCGGCATTCATGTTCGCAGGCCGGCTGCTGAACCGCAAGAATAAGGAAAACAAACTCAACTGATAACCAATCGCTTTGCCATTAGCGAAACAAAAAGCCCCGGCGGGAATCCCTGCCGGGGTTGAATTTTATTTTCTGTCCACGAACACATCGTCAAGCTCAAGCGGGTCAACGTAGCCGCAGCCGGGGTCGAACGCCTCCTGTAATTCGTGGCTGACAACGGTATAGGCGTTGCCGTCGGGATAGATGAATTTCACCGTGTACCCGCCGCCGTCGGACGGGTCGCATTCGTATTTGTATATATCCTTGCCGTCCGTTATGGTTTGCTCCGCCTTATCCACCGTGTACGTAACGCCCTTTGAATAAACGGTGTATACCTGCTTAGCCCTGCATCCCGCAAGGAGCATTGCCGCCGCAAATATCAGGGCGAATATTGCCGTTGTCCGTTTCATGGTGGATTTACCTCCTTAAGCTATCAGCATTATAACGCCTATCACTACGGCAATACCGCCGCCTATGCGGCTGAGGGTTATTGCCGCGTCGCTCGGCTCGGCGTCCTTAAAGCGCCAGCCGTAGCTTAGATACCAGCTCGCCTTGGGCGCGGCAAGATTGAATATGCCAACGCCGCAAAGCAGCAGCGCCACAAACGGATGATTGCTGCCGGAGGAAGCTGCTCTTTCCGTCTCCCTTGGGGAGGTGAGCGCATAGCACAGGGAAAGCGGGTCGGTATAGCCGCTGTTGTAATCATAGTCCGCGCTTATCGTTCCCGCGCTCACGCCGCCGGCCCCGCTGCTGTTAGCAGACTGTATGCCCGCGCTGTATACGTTCCCGTCGGGATAGGTGAAGCTCACTCTGCTGCCCGACGCGGCGTATTCGTAGCCGTAGGTGTACGTTCCGTCCGATATGGTGCGGCTTTGGGTATCTATGGTATACGGCGCGCCGTATGAATAAACCGTATATACCGTGGGCAAGGGTTCTTTTTTGCACCCCGCAAAAAGCAATATCGCCGCGAATATCAGGGCGAATATTGCCATTGTTCTTTTCACGTCAATGTCCTCCTTATTCTTTTTGCGCCCGCATTGCCGCCTGCACGGTGTGCATCAGCAGCACGGCGGTTGTAAGCGCGCCCACGCCGCCCGGCACGGGGGTATATGCAGCGGCCTTTTGGCAGGCCTCGGCGGCAATGTCGCCGCAAAGCCTGCCGTTCACGGTGTTTATGCCAACGTCTATAAGTATGCTGCGCTCCGTCACCATGTCCGCCGTTATCATCTCCGGCTTTCCCGCGCTGGCTATAATTATGTCTGCATTCAGCGTATGCGCGGCAAGGCTGCGCGTCGCTGTGTGGCAAACGGTGACCGTTGCGTTTTTGCCGAGCAGCAGCAGCCCAAGCGGCTTGCCCACAACATTGCTGCGGCCTATTATGCATACGTTTTTGCCGCCAAGGTCTATTTCATAATGCTCAATAAGCCTTATCACGGCCTCCGCCGTGCATGGGGCGAAGCAGTCCCGCCCGCCCATAAGCAGCCCCGCGCTCAGCGGGTTTGCGCCGTCCGCGTCCTTTTCGGCCGGTATCAGCGTGCGCAGCCTGTCCGCGTCAAGGTGCTTAGGCAGGGGCATAAATAGCAATATGCCGTGCACGGAATCGTCCGCGGCAAGCTTCGCTATGGCTTCTTCGGCTTCTTCCTGCGTGCAGTCCGCGCTCAGGCAAATGCTTTCCACCTTTGCGCCCGCCGCGTCAAAGCGCTTCCTTATGCCGCGCTCGTATGCCGCGTCCGCCTCGTCGCAGCCTATGCGCACCACGCCAAGGCACGGCGCTATGCCGCGCTCGATAAGCTCGGCTGTTTGCCGCATTGCATCTGTGCATATCGCGCTTGCCGCTTCCGCGCCGCGAAGCTCCCTCATTAGTTATTCCTCCGTTTGTTTCAATATGGCCGCATATATATCGCCGCCCATGCTTTCGCATTCGGCAAGTATCCCTTCGCCCTTGGCGCGTATCTCCTGTGCCTTTTCCGCGTCCGCAATGCCGCCAAGGTTAATAAGTATGTTCAGCCATGCGCCGCGCGCGCAGCTTACCAGGTTCAGCGCGGCAACGCCTATATCGCTTGCGCAGTTCGTGTTGCTTTTGCCTATAAGCATCTTCGCAAGCTCCAGCCCGTCGTGCGCGCGGTACAGCGTATCGAGCGGAACCATTGTCGCGCCGAGCGTAGCTTCCGCAATGGCGGTCTTGCGCGCGGCCTTATCCTCGTCCGTGTCCTTCGGCAGCTTAAACGCGGCGGAAACGCGGTTGAACGCCTCTGTATCCTCGTCTATCAGCGCGCACATGCGCTCGGACAGCGTCCGTGCCTGCTCGTAAACGTCGCGGCACAGCTCCTGATGCTCCTCGTATTTCTTTTTGCCGAGCGTCAGCGCCGCAACCATTGCGCACAGCCCCGCTCCCTGCGCGCCGCAAAGGGCGCTTGCACTGCCGCCGCCGGGCGCGGGCGCGTCGCTTGCAAGCAGGTCTATATAATCGTTTATCTTCATTTCGCTAAGCATAAATGTCCTCTCCTTCGGCACAAGGCCTTATCAGAATTATTATATATTATTTTTGACTATCGCGCCATTCTTAATTACCGTGCCCGCAAGGTTACTGCCCATGCGGTAGCACAGCATCTCCATATCCTCTGCGTTCCATATAACCATGTCTGCCTTCTTGCCCGGCTCTATTGTGCCGGTGCTCCCGCCGCGGTTCACGGCGCACGCGGCGTTTATCGTAACGGCGGACAGTATCTCCTCCGGCGTCATGCGGTATTTAAGATACGCCATCGTCATGCAAAGGCCAATGTTGAGCGAAGGGCAGCTGCCGGGGTTAAAGTCCGTAGCAACCGCAACGGGTATGCCGTGGGCAATCATATCCCGTGCGCGCGCAAAGGATTTGTTCAGATAAAGCGAGGTGCAGGGCAAAAGCGCCGCTATGACTCCGCCGCGGGCCAAGGCCTCCATGCCGCGCTCACCCGTGGCAATAAGATGCTCCGCGCTCACCGCGCCAAGCTCGCCCGCAAGCTGACTGCCGCCAAGCTCGTCTATCTCGTCCGCATGTATCTTCAGCCCAAAGCCCATTTCCCGCGCGGCGGTGAGCAGCCTTCGGCTTTCTTCCACGCCGAACACACCCGTTTCAAGGAACACGTCGCAGAATTCCGCCAAGCCTTGGCGCTTTATTTCGGGCAGCATATCGCTTATTATAAAGTCTATATATTCGCCGCTTTTCCCCCTGTATTCTTCGGGTATGGCGTGCGCGCCAAGGTACGTAGCCACAGCATCCATCGGATGGACTTCATTCAGCCTTTTTATGACCCTAAGCTGCTTCAGCTCCGTTTCCATGTCAAGCCCGTAGCCGCTTTTTATTTCCGCGCTTGTAACGCCCTGCGCAAGCATTTCGTCAAGGAAGGCGCGGCTCTTTTCAAAAAGCTCCTCCTCGCTTGCCTTTCGCGTTGCGCGCACGGTGGAAAGTATGCCGCCGCCCGCGCGCAGTATGTCAAGATAGCCTGCGCCTTTAAGCTTTAACGGAATTTCGTTTTGCCGCCAGCCGCCGAACACAAGGTGGGTATGCGCGTCTATAAGCCCGGGCGTAACAAGGCGGCCCTGTGCATCTATGGTTTGGGTATCCGCGCTCACCTCGGGCAGGGCGCCGTTTTCGTACACGGCCTTTATAACGCCGCCCTCGCAAAGTACGGCGGCATTATGATATTTCCTGTTTTCGCCCTGGGCAGCCCCCGCGTGGGGGAAGCTGCCCAAAGGGGTTTGCAGCGTGCCTATGTTATGAATAAGTGCAGGCATGGTCGCTCCTTTTTACTGAATGTAGTTTTCAAGCACCTGCTTATCCGCATCAAAGTTTTCTATTTGCAGATAATATTCCGCGCAGTCCACCAGCGCGCGCATGGGCGTAAGGCCGATTATCTCCGTGCCTATAACCTGCACGCCGTAACGCGCCGCCTCAAAGCGAACCATTTCAAGCACGCGGTAAAGCGGGGTGCGGGTAAAGTCGGTCATGTTTATTGAAACCTGGGCAATGTTCCTGTCCTCAAGCATTATGCCCAGCGCCTTAACGCAATCAAGCCCGCCGGAGGAGCGGCGGATTATCTTCGCAATTTTGCTTGCAACGGATACGTCGCTCGTTGAAAGGTTTATATTGAACGCAACAAGCGGCATGCGGCAGCCGACCGCAACCACGCCCGCGGTGGGGTGAATGCGCCTGCCGCCGAAGTCCGGCGCCCATTCGTCCTGCTGCACCTTTTCCGCCATGCCCTCAAACTGACCCTTGCGTATTGCGGCAAGGTTGGTGCGGTTGGGTGCTGAGGCGCTGTCCTCATAAAGGAAAACGGGAATGTCCGCCTCAATGCAAACGCGCTCGCCCAGCTTTTTGGAAAGCTCAACGGTTTCTTCCTTTGTGATGCCGCGAATGGGGATAAGCGGAATAACGTCCACCGCGCCCATGCGGGGATGCTCGCCCGTGTGCTTTGTCAGGTCAATAAGCTCCGCCGCCTTTTTGGCAAGCTTCACCGCCGCGTCAACAACGGCCGCCGGTTCGCCCATGAAGGTTATAACGGAGCGGTTGTGGCTTTCGTCGCTTGAATAATCAAGCAGCATTACGTTTGGCGTGGAGCGGACCTCGTTCACCACGGCCTCTATAACGTCCTTCCTTCTGCCTTCGCTTATATTGGGTACGCATTCAACTATTCTTTCCATTGTTTTAGCTGTCCTTTCGGGTTTATTTGTTCATTTTATCGGCAACGGCCTTTTCGATTATGCCGTCGTTAACAATATAGGGTATTGTTATATGGCCTTCGTTCGCGCGGCGGGCATTGTAATCCATTGCCGTTTCCATGCCGTGGGCATTGCGCGCCCAGCTTCGCCTTGCAACGCCGCCCATAACGTCCCAGCTCATGGCGGAGCGTATTATGCCATCCACCCTTTCGCTGCCGTCCAGCACCAGTCCGAAGCCGCCGTTTATGGCCTTGCCTATGCCCACGCCGCCGCCGTTATGCAGCGCGCAAAGGCTCATGCCGCGCGCGGCGTTGCCCGCAAAGCACTGCACCGCCATATCCGCCATAACGTTTGAACCGTCCTTAATGTTGCTGGTTTCGCGGAAGGGGGAATCGGTGCCGGAAACGTCGTGATGGTCGCGCCCGAGCATTACGGGGCCTATTTCGCCGTTTCTAACCATTTCGTTGAATTTAAGCGCAATGCGCATCCTGCCAAGCTCATCCTGATAGAGTATCCTTGCCTGCGTGCCCACAACAAGCCTGTTCTTCTTCGCGTCGCGTATCCAAATATAGTTGTCCCTATCCTGGAAGCGGCGGTTGGGGTCAATGCAGCTCATCGCGGCGGCGTCGGTCTTGTCAAGGTCGCTCGCCTTGCCCGAAAGGCAAACCCAGCGGAAGGGCCCGTAGCCGTAATCGAAAAGCTCCGGCCCCATTATATCCTCAACGTAGGAGGGGAATATGAAGCCGTCCTTTTCGTCGTAGCCGTTTTTGGATATCTCCTTAACGCCGCTGTCGTACACGGCCTTCATAAAGCTGTTGCCATAATCGAAGAAATAAGTTCCGCGCGCGCAGAGCGCCTGTATTGCGTGGAAATGGCGGTGCAGCGATTCATCAACCAGCTTTATAAACCTGTCCCTGTCCGTATGCAGCATTTCCGTGCGCTGCTCAAACGTAAGCGCAACGGGGCAGTAGCCGCCTTCATAGGCATTGTGGCAGGAGGTTTGGTCGCTCAAAAGGTCAATGTGTATGTCGTTCTTTACGGCGTATTCAAGCAAATCCACTATGTTGCCGTGGTATGCTATGGAAAGCCCCTGCTGCGCTTCAAGCGCGGCTTTCGCCCAGCGGAACACCTCGTCAAGCTCTCCGCTTACCTTATCCACCCAGCCCTGGTCAAGCCTTGTCTTTATGCGGCTGTAATCAACCTCCGCAAATACGCCCACGGCGTTTGCTATGTTCGCCGCCTTTGGCTGCGCGCCGCTCATGCCGCCAAGTCCGCTGGATACGAACATATGCCCGTGCAGATCGTCCGTTTCCGCAATGCCCAAAAATTTGCGCCCCGCGCCGAGTATTGTATTGAACGTGCCGTGAACTATGCCCTGCGGCCCTATGTACATCCAGCCGCCGGCGGTCATCTGCCCGTAATTGGCAACGCCCATTTCCTCGGCAATCTCCCAATCGTGCGCATTATCGAACATGCCCACCATAAGCGCGTTTGTTATTATTACGCGCGGCGCCCCCGGGCGGGAGGGAAACAGCCCAAGCGGATGGCCGGATTCAACAACAAGCGTTTGGTTTTCGGTAAGCTGCTCAAGGTATTTCTTTATAAGCCTATACTGGAGCCAATTCTGGCAAACGCTGCCCGTTTCGCCGTATGTTACAAGCTCATAGGGATAAAGGGCTATTTCAAAATCAAGGTTATTGTCCATCATCACCTGGAACGCCCTGCCCTCTATGCAGTTGCCCCTGTATTCGTCTATGGGTTTACCGTAGATGCGTCCCTCCGGGCGGAAGCGGTATGCGTAAATGCGCCCGCGGGTAACGAGCTCCTCCATAAATTCCGGCGCAAGCTCCGCGTGCAGCTCCTCCGGAACGTATCTCAGCGCGTTCCTCAGCGCGGTTTCGGCCTGCGCCTTTGTAAGGCGGAAGCCCCTATCCGGCGCACGGCGTATGCCTTCAATAAATTTCGGGTATTCCGGCAGAGCATTGTCCAGCCTTATGGTCATTGCGTTCTTTATTGCTGTGTTGTCCATTTTGCTTCCTCCTGTTTATTATCAGTTAAGTTCGCCGCATACGCTTTGGGCGGCGCGCACAATGTCGCCCCCGCGCACCAGCTTTTCAACCGCGTTAAGCCGCGGATACATAACAACGTCGTCCTCTATCGGCTCCACAACCCTGCGCATTTCGTCCCAAACGGCCCTTGTTGCGGGCGCAAGCTTTGCTTCGCCCCTTATATGCAGCGCCTGAAACGCCGCAAACAGCTCAATGGCTATAACCTTTTCGGCATTGTCCAGTATCATGCCCGCCTTGCGCGCGGCGGTGGTTCCCATGCTTACATGGTCCTCCTGATTGGCGCTTGAGGGAATTGAATCAACGCTTGCGGGATGCGCATAAACCTTGTTTTCGCTAACCATGCTTGCGGCCGAATACTGCGCTATCATAAAGCCGGAATTGAGGCCGCCGTTCTTGGTAAGGAATGCGGGCAGGCCGTTTGAAAGCTGCGGATTGACCATGCGCTCAAGCCTTCTTTCCGATACGTTTGCGTATTCGCTCAGCGCAATGCCGAGAAAATCGAACGCAAGCGCCATGGGCTGGCCGTGGAAGTTGCCGCCGGATATGGCGTCATCGTCATCGGGGAATATTATCGGGTTATCCGTAACGGCATTTATTTCCCGGGAAACTGCCGCGCGGACGTATTCTATCGCGTCGCGGCTTGCGCCGTGTATCTGCGGCACGCAGCGGATCGAGTATGCGTCCTGAACCTTGCCCTGCTGCACGGCGGCGCAAAGGCCGCTGCCCTCTATCAGCTTTCTTATGTTTGCGGCGCAGTCCATCTGCCCCTTATGCCCGCGCAGCTCATGCACCTTCGCGTCGAATGCCTTGGTTATGCCAAGCTGTGCCTCCGCGGTCATTGCGGCGGCAATATCGGCGGTTTTTGCAAGCTGCATCGCCCCGTAAAGCGCATGCAGTCCCGCGCTTGTCATCACCTGCGTGCCGTTTATCAGCGCAAGGCCTTCCTTCGCCGCAAGCTCCACCGTGGGTATGCCCGCCCGCGCCATTGCCTCCGCGCCGCTCATGCGTTCGCCGTTATACACGGCCTCGCCCTCGCCTATCATAACCAGCACCATGTGCGCAAGGGGCGCAAGGTCTCCGCTCGCGCCAAGGCTGCCCTTTTGCGGTATTATGGGATGCACGCGCGCGTTGAGCATTGCTATAAGCGTTTCAACCGTGCTTCTGCGTATGCCGGAATTGCCGCGGCAGAGCGCATTGCATCTTAAAAGCATTATTCCGCGCGTAATATCTTCGGCAAACGGTTCGCCCATGCCGCATGCGTGGGACACTATAAGGTTCCTTTGCAGCGTTGCCGTATCGTGGATGGAGATATACTTATCCTGAAATTTGCCAAAGCCCGTAGTAAGGCCGTATATCGCCGCGCCGCTCGCCACCTTTTCTTCAACGTAGGCGCGGGCCTTATCCATAGGCGCCTTGGCCTCCTCCGCTATTTTTACTTCCTCGTAACCCCGCGTGACCCTTATAACCTGCTCTATGGTAAGGTCGCGCCCGTTCAGGCTTATCATAATAAAAACACCCCTTTCAAATATCTATGTTCCGGTTGAAATGCTGCGTACAAATTGGTATATTATAATTATAGGATATAGGCACAGATATAGCAATTTATGCGGCGAATAATGTACCAATTCTTTTAGCGCAGCCCTTTACGGGGTCGATTGGTACTGTCCGCGCGGCGGTTGCTGTACCAATTTTCGGGGGATGGCATGATAACGATAGACTTTTCGCAGAAAACGCCAATATACAAGCAGCTTGTGGAGCAGCTTACGCGCATGATAAAGAGCGGGGAATTAAAGCCCGGGGACAGGCTGCCCACGGAGCGGGACTTGGCCGAAACGCTGTGCATAGCGCGCGGCACGGTGAAAAAGGCTTATAAGGAGCTGAGCGACAACAACATAATAGAGGTGATACACGGCAGCGGCAGCTATGTTTATAACGAGCGCGAAACAATAGACCTTGACGCGCGAAGGAAGGCCGCGGAGCTGATGGAGCAAACATACGACCGCATGGCGGCGATGGGCCTGAGCCATAAGGAAATTGGCACGCTGCTGCATATTGCCCTTGCCAGAAAAGCGCCGCCCGAAAGCTACGCCCGCATAGCGGTAACAGACTGCAATCCGGAATCGCTTTCCGTATTCAAGCGGCAGCTAAGCTATATTCCGGGCATAGTGGTATCCTCCTTCTTTGTGGACACCATAATTATGGACGACGACGCGGACGAGCTTATGAATGATTATGACTTGGTGCTCACTACCGTTACCCATTACGATACCGTTGCAAAAAGCCTTACGCGCAACCGCGAAAAGCTGATGGCGGCGGACGTGTCATTAAGCCGCAAAACGGTCGTGAGCCTTTGCGCCCTGCCGCACGACTACACAATAGGCATACTGTGCCAAAGCAACAAATTTGCCAACCTTATTGCCGAGCAGGTGGAGATATTCACCTCCCACCGCAAGGCCCCGCCCGTGTGCTTCGATACCGATCCAAAGGCCATGCGCCGCTTCATGCGCCGCTTCCGCGCCGTTATAGCCGCGCCGGACAGCCCGCTTTTCGATGCCAATCAAACGGGCAGCCTGCTTGATGAATACACGGCTGCCCAAAATCAGGTGATAGTATTTGATTATCTCATAGACCGCGGCTCCCTGCTGCACATAGAGGAGCAGATAGACCGCATAATAGGGGATAAGGCAAGGTAAGGGGGGGGCATAACTCGTGCCAAGTGCCGCGAGCTGTTCCCCCTCAGCTTCGCTTACGCTTATGTGCCAAGATATATGAGTTAACGCTCTGGTTGGAACAAGGTCGCCTTACTCACTGTCGTTCGTAATTCTCCCTGTTCCT
>MSGS01000027.1 GCA_001940855.1 Christensenellaceae bacterium Phil1
TGTAAACTATGTGACTCTTGACACCCCCACCGCCCCTACAAGGCCGTTTCCCACCGTTACCATGGAGGAAACACAGGACTGCAGGGTAAAAATGAGCAGGACACAGAGCAGGGCGATCAACGCGCCCACGGGATGCCGCTTGACAAAGGCCACCATCCGGGCAACCAGCTTTTCCGTTGTCACCGCCGTTTTTTCGGCGGCCTTGGCCCCGGTCTTGGCGGCCTCCCTCGCTTGCTTGGCGTATTGCCGCTTGATTTTCTGTTTTTGCAGATACCGGGAGAGTGCGCCGCCTTTCATTTCCGGGTGTTGCTCCACGGTCTGGCGGTAATGGTAATCCGCCGTTGCCTTGATGTGTTTTGCCTCGGCCCTGTGGACGGCCCTTTGCGGGTGCTCCCGGATGGCTTTTTTCGCCTTGTGTGTCCCGTAGCGCAGGACGGACTCGCCCACCAGCTCCGTGCGGTGAGCGCCCTCGGTGCCGACATTCTCATGCTCCACCTCGTAGAGCTTGCCATGGACAAAGGCATGGACTTCGGCCCCCGCCGCCTGTCCCGCCCGTTTCACCGGGCCGGGGCGTTTGGGGGGCTTTTGCTTTGCCAGCTTTTCCTTGGCCTTGTCCAGCCTTTCGCCCCGCTGTTCCATGCGGAGCTTGGATGCGGCGGTCTGCTCCTGTTTACTTTTTTGCCGAAATTTGCTTTTTGGGGACTTCGGGACACTTTGTCCCGAAGTGGCTCCCTTACTCGTCCTTTCGCTCATGGGCCATATCCTCCGGGCGAGTAGTCAGCAGATCGTAAATCTCCCCACGGGGGAAACGATCCACAAAGGGGATGGTCACATTCCCATAGAACAACAGCCCCTCGCCGGAATTGGAATGGGTGATGTAGGAAAGCTGGTGCTCCGAAATGCCGAGCTGTTTTGCGAGGATCGCCCGGTCACTTTGGGCTTGGGAGAGCAGCACCATGAAATCCGTGTTGTCGAGGATGTTCTCGATCTCCCGGCTGGCCAGCAGGTCTTTCACATTTTGGGTCAGGGCCGAGGGAACGCATCCCTTTTTGCGGAGCATCTTCCAGACGGCCACAAAATAGCTGGCCGTCAGCGGGTCACGCAACAGCACATGGAACTCGTCAAAGTAGCACCAAGTCGCTACCCCAGCCCGGTGGTTGTCATCCACCGCCTGGGTCACAAACTCGTTTGTGATGTGCATGGCGATTTTGCGTAGGTTTTCGCCCATGCCTTTTAAGACGATGCACACCACCCGGCTTTTGGTTTTTACATTGGTGTGGTGGTTAAAGAGGTTGAGGGAGCCTGTGCAGTAGAGCTCCAGCGCCGTTGCCACCCGTTTTGCCTCGGGCTCCGGCTGTTTTAAGAGCTCCTCATACAAATCCTGCAACAAGGGCATCTGCGCCGTATCCAGCCCCAGCGCCATCTCCCGGTACACCAGCCGCACACAGCGGTCAATTACCGTCCGTTCAATGGGCTGTAAGCCCTCCTTGCCGCCGAGGATGAGCTCGCACAGGGATAAAAGGAAATCCGCCTTCATGGAAAGGGGGCTCTCGCCGCCGTTCATGTTCAGCCTAATGTCCATGGGGTTTAAGTGGTGAGGGCTGTCCGGGGCAATCTCGATGACCTGCGCCCCCAGCCTTCTTGCCAGCGGCACATATTCCCCCATGGGGTCAACGATCACGATGCGGTCATTGGTGGCAAGAAACACATTCAAGAGCTCACGCTTGGCCGCAAAGCTCTTGCCCGAGCCCGTGGAGCCAAGGTACATCCCGTTGGCGGACTTTAGCTTTTTGCGGTCAGCCATGATGACATTGTGGGAAAGAGCGTTCATGCCGTAGTAGAGGGCCTGTCCGCCCATGCGGAGCTCCCTGGTCATAAAGGGAATAAAAATCGCCGTGGAGCTGGTGGTCATACCACGCTGGATCTCGATGCCGTTATACCCGAGAGCCAGCGAGGACACAAAGCCCTGCTCCTGTTGCCAGTCCAGCCGCTTTAAGGCGCAGTTGTACTTCTGTGCGATGCCGCCCACGGTAAATACATCGTTTTCCAGCCGCTGGCGTTTGGGGGCGAGGTTTACCACCGTAAAGGTAAGTAAGAACATTCTTTCATTCCGGGACTGGAGATCGGCCAACAGCTCGGCGGCGTCCTTGGAAAAGGTAATGAGGTCGGGCGGCAAAATCTCCATGTCATACCCGGCCCGGACTGCCTTTTTCTGTTCCTCGGCCTTCATGCGGCCAATGTCGGAGATTTTGCCCTTGATGGTCTTAATGGCCTTGAGCTGATCCACCGTCTGGATGTGCATGGTCACAGTCAGCTCCGCATCCAGCTCTAAAATTTCTGCCAGCAGCTTGTCCGAGAGCTCCGATGCTAAAATCTGCAAGTAGGACACGGCCCCGTAGTAGCGGCCCACCCGGAAAATGCGGCTGTCCCGGAAGTCAAAGCTGTCCGGGGCGATATAGTCCTTCGTCCCCAGCCCGGTCTTGGGGATGTCCTTCCAAGAAAAGCGGAACAGCTCATGGCCGCCGGGGTGCATCTGGCTATGGAGCAGGGCCAGCCGATCCCGCCCGTCAAGGGGCAGGGACTGCACCCCCAGCCGATGGAGGTTGCCCATCACATCGGCCTCCACACGCTCCAGACGGGGACGGGCCTCGGCCACGCCCTCGGCGGGTAATCCAAAGGTAATGTACTTTGTGCGCTCAATGCCGTTGTTGCTCTTGGCGATCTGGTTTTTCAGCATCCCGGTAAATTCCTCCCGGACGCTGTTGTACTCGTCCTCGGCGGGCGGGATATTTACCTTGTAGCGGCTGCGGTCACGGGAGCGGCGGTTGATAAAGGAAAGCTGGAACGGCAGGGAGCTGTCAAAGTAATTGAGGAACGAGCTCCAACCGCCGAAGATCGCCGTCTGATCCTCGGTAGATGCCACGGAATAATTGATGTCCTCATATTCCACGGTTTTTGTGTAAAGGCCGCCGGGGAGCTGGCACACGCCGTCCGGGTGCATGGCGATATAGGGGATGGTCTGCTGGGCCGACAGTCCGGCCCTGCCTTTAGCGGCCTTTCCGCTTTTGGGTTTTCTTTTGGTCTGCAATAGCCTCCTCCTTTCCCGCAAACGGGGCGTAGATATTCTGCGTTTTGTAGGGCCTGATGCCGGGGCGGGTAAACTTGGCCCGGATAATGTTCCGCACCACCTTTTCCATGGGGAGCCCGTCACGCTCATACATGGCCAGCAAAAAGGCCGGGAGCATCACCCCCAGCATGACGAACATGGCCCCGGTGTTGCCGATGGCTCCACGGGTCAACAGATAGGCCGGGATGCCCACCAGCCCACCGCCGCCGAAACAGACAAGCTGGCGCTTGGTAAGGTTAAAGGCGATCTTCGTCTTGATTTTGGATAAATCATTGGGTACATTCACATAGGGCATTGTCAGCCTCCTCTCTGCCATCGTTCACTTCGGGACACTTTGTCCCAAAGTCCCGGATTGTGGGCTCCACCTCATTCCCCCACACATCCCATCCGGGCGGGGTCTGCCTTGCGAACAGCTCCACACGGGGCAGCTCGCCCATAAGGGCCACGATCTTATCCCGGGCCTCGTCCGGCTTTTTGCTGTGGTGCTCTATGGGGGAAATGATGAATTGGTGGACATTGGCCGCCTGCCGCTTGGGGTGGCCCCGTGTAGCCAGCAGACAAACTTCAGCGTTGCCCCTCGTCCAAAAGCCCAGCCCGTAAAACCAGCTATCCGCCTTGCGGTTTTTCTTCAGCCAGACAAAGGCCACGCTCTTGTAGGTAAAGCCCCACGCCTCAATGAGCCGCAGGGCCTCGGGGAGCTGGGGGAATGTGGCCCACAAAAAAAGTGCGCTGTCCGGGGCCGCTATCTCGGCCACAGGCAACGCACAAAGCTCCTCAATGCTCATGGTGGGGTAATGGTTTTCCGCCGCCCCCTGCACCTTGTTTCGCTGGTACTGCCAAGGGGGATCGGCGTATATGATAGGATATTTTTCGATAGTCATACTCCTTTCTCGCCACGCTCCACAGCCAGCCTCGCCTGTTCAATGCGCTGGGCGGCGGGGCCATAGATGGCCGGGGCGGTTTCAAAACAGACAAAACGGCGGCCCGTGTTTAAGGCGGCGATAGCCGTTGTGCCGCTCCCGGCGCAGATGTCCGCCACCACCTCGCCCTCCCGTGTGTAGGTCTTGATGAGGTACTCGCACAGTTCCACCGGCTTTTGGGTGGGGTGCATGGTATGGGCCACGGTCTGCACGAACAGCACATTGGAGGGATAGCGCCGCCCATCGCTGGACTCGGAGCCCTGCCGCTCAAACTTGCCGTAGTTGGGGCTGGTGCCGCTGCGGGCGTGTGTCTTGCTATACGGCTCCCCGTAAGTAAACTGCGGGAAATAGGCCGTGGACTTCTGGTAGAACACCAAAATGTTCTCCGTCTTTTTTAAGGGAGCCCGGTTAGCATTGAGAAAGCCCGTCCCCCGCTCCTTGTACCATATCCACTCATAGCGGAGCATGGCAAGGTTGGAGGCCCCGAGGATTTTGTCATAGGGGCATTGGGCGAAGAACAGGGCCGCCCCGTTTGGCTTTAAGGCCCAGCGCACCGCCTCCCACAGCTCCGGGAGGGGCAGGGGGACATCCCAGTAATTCCGGGTAGTGCCATAGGGCGGATCGGTTAAGAGCATATCTACCGAATGTTTCGGCAGGGACAAAAGCCCCTCGATGCCGTCCATGAGGAACAGCCCCTCCCGCAGAGCCGGGGACTTCGGGACACTTTGTCCCAAAGCCTTATCGGTCATCCCTTGCCTCCTTCCCCTTGGCCGGGGCGGGCCGCCTTTCGTTGGCCTTGCCCGCCTCCTTTGCCGCATTTGCCATCTGCTCCTTGATGGGGGCGGGACGGATGGCCTCGGCCCTTGCAAGCAGCTTTTCCACCGCCATGTGGTAGCTGTCGGCGGCGGCTGTGTTCAAACGCTCCTGCAAGGCCCGGTCAGTGATCCGCACCGTGGAGCGATACCCCGTCCGGCTGGTGGGGTCAGGCTTGCTGGGAGCGCCGAGGAACAGGCCGTTTTTGCCCTCCACGATTTTGAAATCGTCCACCACCACGCCGCCGAAGTTCACGCTGGCAAAGCCCAGCACCTTGCCCTGTGGCTCAATGGGGCGCACCGACACCTGGATGGGGATGGTGGCCTCCTCTAAATGTTTCTCTACCCGGAGCTTTACGGCCTCGTCTATGGAGAGGTTCATCACCTCCGCCATTTCCGCAATGGGGGCCTCGAATACCCACCGCCTTTCCTCAGCGGCGATCTGCTCGGGGGTCAATAGAACATCCTTGCTTATATAAATCATCTCCTTTCCGACTTCGGGACACTCTGTCCCAAAGTGCCGTTAATGGGCTCCGAAAATACTCTTACTGATTGTCCCGGTTTTGAACAGCATAAAGCAGAGCAAAACCGTGTACCCCACGCAGCCCCAAATGGCCCCGATGGGATCGCCGCTGGTGGCGATGCCCTGCACCAACACGCCGTAGATGCCCACGCAAAGCAGAATGAGCAAGCCTTGAAAGCCCACGGCAAACAGGGACTTGATATAGTTTTGGCCCATCTGCCCGGTTTCCCGGTTGGAGAGGGTAGCCACGGGGATGGGGGCCAGACTGGTCAGCATATAGATTTCCAGCATACGGCCATAGACAAGGACGAAAATAATGATGCCCATCACCTCCATGGTAAAGCCAATGAGCAAAGACTGCATGAACAGCCCAAGCAGGGGGCCAAGCTCCATGGTTTCGAGGGTGGCCTCCAGCGTTGCCAGCATATCCGGGGTAATGTCGGTGGAGCCTTGGATAATGCCAGCGGAACGGGCGATCACGCTCTGGGACACATCGAACACCGCCATGACGATATTGAAAGTGTTGGAGAGAATGAGGATGGCCGCCGCCGTCTTGAAAATCCACTTGAAGAACATCCAAGTGTCAATGTCATGGAGATTATTCCTGTCTATGAGCATCTGGATCAGTTCATAGGTTGCAACAAAGGTCAGGATCATTCCGGCAATCGGTAAAATCACCGTTTCGGATATTTGCCGTATGAGGGAGAATACCCCGGCGTTCCACGCCGCCGGGGTGGTTCCCACCTGTACTGCGATCTCTCCGACTCGGGTATTCACCGTGTCAAAAAGCCCCGTGAGGTTTCCCATGATGCCCTCAATCAAAAGCTCCTTGAGCCATTCCGTGATCCATTCGGTGAGAATACCCATAGGCCCCGGCCCTTAAAACAGGGTGCCGAGGACGGGGATCAGGGTAGTACCCAGCAGGATGATGCCGCCGCCAGCCATAAGCTGCTTCATACCCTGGGATTTTGCTTATGTGTGATAAAGAAGCAATAGAAGTGCAAAAAATTTTGCCGTTCCTATCCGACACTTGGCCATTGTGTCGGATAGGTCGGGCGGTTATTCGGGCAAGTCAATCTTGCCGACAAAGCTGTAATAAATCTCAATGTCCTGCCTGCGGGTGCCGTTCTCATCATAGCTGCACTCATGCACCACAATTTTCTCGATCATTTCCCGCAAGAGAGTGGGGGTCAGTTCTTCAAAGGCAAGGTGCTTGCGGACAATGCCCATAAATTTCTCGGCGTTGACGGTAGCTGCCTGTGACTTGTCCAGTTCGGCTTGCAGGGCGGCGGCTCTCTTTTTCAGCTCCGCTTGCTCGGCTTCGTAGTCAGCCGACAGTTCCATGAAACGCTCATCGCTGATTTTGCCGTTTACATTGTCCTCATACAGCCGCTTGATAATGCGGCTGATTTCAGAAATGCGTTCCTGCGCCTGTTCAAGCTGCTTGATGGCTGCGGCGGTCTTTCGCTTGCCGCCGATCTCGTTCTGCTGGACAAGTAGTTTCACAAACCGGCTCTCATGCTTGGCTGCGTATTCGGTCACTTGCCGGAGATTTGCCAGGACACCAGCGGTCAACAGATCGGTGCGGATAAAGTGCGCCGTACAGTTGCGGGTGCGCTTCTTGTAGCTGCCGCAGATGTAGCAGTCCTGTTTGCGGTCTTTGTTCTGATACCGCTGCTGATACAGCACATGGCCGCAGTCGGCGCAGAACAAAATCCCGGAGAACAGCCCCACTTCATCGTAGCGGTTCGGGCGTTTGCGCTGTTTGCGTAACTCCTGCACCCGTTCCCATGTTTCCTTGTCGATGATCGGCTCATGGTGGTTCTCGAAAATGGCCTGCTTCTCGACGGGGTTCTCTATGCTGTGCTTGACCTTATAAGAAGGCTTTTCCGTTTTGAAGTTCACCAGACATCCGGTGTACTCTCGGTTTTCGAGGATATGAACGACGGTGTTGGTCGCCCATTTGCACTCATAGCCTGGGTGATAACGGCGGGTGCTGCCTGTCCGCTGATATTCCAGCGTCCCCGGCGTGGGGATTTGCTGCTCCGTCAGCATACGGGCAATCTTGGTCGGGCCGTTCCCGGCAAGGCAAAGCTGGTAAATCTGCTGCACCACCGGGGCGGCTTCCTCGTCTATAATAAAATTCTCGTCCTCGTCCATCACATAGCCGTAAACCGGCTTGCTGGTAACAGGCTTGCCGCTCATGCCTTTTGACTTTTTCACTGCCTTGATTTTCTTGCTCGTATCTCTCACCAGCCATTCATTGAACAGATTTCGCAGCGGGGTAAAATCGTTGTCCATGCCCTCGCTGGCACTGTCCACATTATCGTTGACAGCGATAAAACGCACACCCTTTTGAGGGAACAGCATTTCCGTGTAAAACCCTACCTGCAAGTAGTTTCGCCCTAACCGGCTCATGTCCTTGACGATGACCGTACCCACTTTCCCGGCTTCAATGTCCGCAAGCATGGCTTGAAATCCGGGCCGCTGGAAGTTCGCGCCGGAAAAACCGTCGTCGGTGTACCAGCGCAGATTGGTAAAGCCGTTCTGTTTTGCGTAGGTTTCGAGTATCCTTTTTTGAGAGGTAATATGTAAAGGGTGGTTTCTCCACCCGAATACATATGACTGCGGCTCATTTGTGGTGAATTGAAAAGCAGTTATAGGAAAGGAGCAGAAAAAGCCTTATAACCGCTGAAAATCAACACAAAAGGAGCTGAAATGCTATGAAATCTCTATTTGAGGAAATGGGCGCTACATACCGTCAAGTGGGCGATTATTTCATCCCAAACCTTTCTTTGCCGGATGACGGCGAATATCAGATAGGCAAATACGGACGTATGCGCCGCAGCTATCTGAAAGAGCATAGAAAAATCCTCTACACCAATTATGTGATGGAGGGTACGCTGTTCAAGCATCTGTCCGAGATCGACCAAGCCTGCAACGAACGTATGGAGATCATCGTCTCTGCTATGGCAAAGCAGGAGGGTGTGACCGAAGCACTCAAAGCGGCTGATCAAATGGAATGGGTGTGTCGTATGAACAATATTCGCAACCGTGCGGAGGAAATCATTCTTCACGAACTGGTCTATGAGGAGAGTGTCGGATGAAGATTTTGGAAGAATTGTGGTACGGCAATATCGAGCCGACTGAGTACGACACATCTTCCAAGGAGTACAAGAAGCTGCAGGAGCTGATCTGCAGGAATGAAGAAAAACTCCGTGTCACCATGTCGGATGAACAGAAAGCGTTGTTTGAGAAATACACGGACTACATCCGAGAATTTCAAACAGTAACGGATTGTCTGATATTTCAAAACAGCTTTAAGCTGGGTGCCAGAATAGCATTTGAAGTGATGGCAGAACTGTAACATTGAATATGATGGAAGCAACGAGCGTGTGGAAACTATCTTGACCGACCTTGTATATGCTTAATCGAATGCCCGTTATCGGCTGTATGGCTGATAACGGGCATTATCTTTTTGATAGGGGCGATCAGTCACCTTTACAGTCACCCTATCAGTCACCATGGGTGACTGATAATGTGCGTTGCTTCGGGCAATCGCAATTTTTACTTATCAATCGCAACATAAGAGATAGTCAATCGCAACCTCTTTATAGAGCAATCGACACATCTCACCGACTATCATTTGTTATTGATTTTCCAATAGCCTTTTCTGTCGGAGCCAATACGCTCGATAGTGCCTTTTTCTTTGAGCTGTTTTATTCTCTGTGCTATCGTTTTTCTGCTGATTCCCATTTTCTCAGAAAGTTGAGGCATTGTGTAGCCGGGATCTTCCGCAAGAAGCGATAACAAGGCACGTTCTTCATCAGTCACCTTATCAATCACCCTATCAGTCACCTTGCCGAAACGAATAACTCTATCCTCCGGTGCGGTAAACTCAATCATAATGTCACCGGGATTGATTGTATAAACGGGCTGAGGAACACCGTCTTTCTCGCAAGCGGAGCAAATTTTCTCAATTCCTCGTCCCCAACTCTCGATAAAGCCTGCCAAATAGAACACATGGGCAATATTGGGATTGTAAGGACTGGAAGCGTGTTTGCGCATCAAATTCTCCAATGTCCAGTTTTCGGGCAGACAACCGCAGTTGGCAATATACAGCCTATCCTCATATACGCTTATCTGAATCGGAACACCGGACTGATATTGTTTGTGACACAGAGCGTTTAACAGAGCTTCACGCAGAGCCGCTTCCGGTACAAAATATCGCTCAATACGCTGCATACCCTCATAGGAGATTTTTGCTTTCATGTACTTCAGATATACAAGCTCTACGATCTTATCAATCTGTTCCAAAATAGAACCGTGAATCTCGTCTTGATACAACAGATCGGCATCGGTTTCAAAGAAGCCGATTTTAACGTATGCGCCGAGCTGCCATTTCTCCGGATCTTTTGAGAACAGGAGCATTGCCGCATTGGTCAGATATGAGCCGTTCATCAGATGCAGCTTCTCCATAAGTACATCCTTTGGCTCGTCCAACACGCTTTTATCAATACGTCCCTTTTTAGCTGCCCACTGCTTAAAGCGTTCCACAATAGAATCGTCAATGTCGTTCAATGAAAACGCAGGCAGAGGAAGATTATCCCACGTTGCGCCACGCTTACGCATTAAAAAGGCCTCCAAAGCGGGACCGGTCAAAATCTGCCGTGTGCTGCCGCTTCGATAATAATAGACACCCTTGCAGGAAATGCCTATCGGATAGGAAGGAACATCAATCTCGATGTATTCTTTTCCGTTTTCTTCGTAAAGATTGACACCGACGATAATGCCCATAGCATCTCTGATCTTGTTGGGTATATCTTCGAGAAGCTTGCGGGCATTGGGCAAGCCGATCACATTACCGTCATCGTCACATCCAATATAGATTTTACCACCCTGTGCGTTGGCATAACCGCAAATCCATTCCAGATATTCGTCTTTCCATTTGCTTTTCCATTCAATGTTTTGGCTCTCAGGCATTTCCGTCACCGTCCTTATCCTTGTTTTTGCCACGGGTCTTATAAACATTATACTTATTCTTGCACTGCGGACTGCAGAAGATTGCACTCGGTCTGCTTGCCACAAAGGTCTGCAAACAATGCTTGCAGATACGGATGGGCTTTTCCGTGTCGGTCAGCATGAAGCTGAACATCATCTGCACACCAAGCATAAGGGAGTGGAAATCCCATACGATAGTCGGCTTGTCGAGCAGAGCGATACGGTAGGTAGGCGCAATACCGCCAAAGGCTTCCATGCCCTGCTGCATCAAAAGCCGCTGTTCGGGAGTCATCGTGTCGTAATCCTCATAGAACAGCACAGAGGTCAGATAGGTAAAGGCAATATCAATGAACTGCTGCTTCATCCACTCGTAGCGTTCGGCATACTCACGCTGAAAGCTCATATTGACCGCCATCGGCTTGTCACTCATGGTCATGGCAAGCGCCATCATTACACGGTCATTCTGTATATTCCACATGGATTCAATGCCACGCTTGACCACATCCGGCTTGTCAAAGGGAAAGAACAGATTCAGATAATCCATCGTGGACATGGATTCCTCACGAATAAAATGGTTTTTCGGCAGATATACCGCCTCGTAATCCATAAAGCTCGGTGTGGTAGGCAGTGCTGTCATAAGACCAAGCAAGCCATATTTCATCGCAAACTGCTGAATTGCTTTTTGTATCTCCTGCGGTGTTTTCTTCTGCGATTCCATCCGACCAATATCAATGGCATCCAGGATAAGCCGCTGGTATTCGCTCAGCGGGTCGTATATGCTCGGCTGAGCCGTTTTTGTAGGCGTGAGAAACAGGGTTCCGTCCTCTGCCGCTCTCCATTCATATTCACTATATCGCACCCAGTTAGAACTGGTGCGTTGAAACAGGTTTTTCATCGTCAAAACCCTCCATTATATATTGTAACCCGTATAATTCACAATTATATTACTATTATACTACTTTTTCATGGCTTTTTCAATATCCACGCCATTTTCGCTCAAAAATTCTTTTTCAAGCAAGGTCAAGGGCTGCTGTGCCTGCACTTTTTCGGTAAGTGCGGCAAGCAGCTTTTTTCGTATCTTTTTGAGCATCGTGTTCCGTACCTTGCGTATGTTGCGGTCTGACTGCCCACGGATAGCGGCGATCTTGGCAGAGCTGTACTGCCGCAGAGCAGACAGGAACAAGAGGAACTTGTGATCCTCGTTCAGCTCCCGCAGGATGACGGACATATCCGCATCCGTCACAAGCTCATGTATATCATAAGGACAATAGAAAATGGAATCTATGAAATCGCCCTTGCGTTCCTGCCGCTTTAATACATCGTTCAGCGTGTCGGGGAAACACAAAGCATCCTCGGATGCGCCGTAATCAAGAGGAACATCATCACCGCTTCGGTACAGCTCATGATAGCGTTCCTTGCGCTGACGGTTGGCATCGAGCCGGTCATACCAAGCAACAAGGTTTTCGTAATCCTTGAGCGTTCGGGCAGAATCCTCCAACCGCTTCAACGCCTGCGCCCGAAGCTCACGCTTTAAGAGTTTGCGTTCGGGCTGCTCGTCCCCGGTATCATCGCTATCATCCTCTATGGGATTTTCTGCGGCATCAGCTTCTATTTCATCTATGATACGCTGTTCCTTAGCAAGCCTGCGCCGTGTCTTTTCGTATTCTTCGGCTTCCGCATCTTCAGCATCGGTATCGCTGTCAGCAAAGACATCTTTCTTTTTTCGCTTCCTTCGGTTCTTTTTGGGAGGTTCATCGGCATCGTCCTTATCGGCGGCATCTTCTTCCGCATCATCCCAAAGGGCGTTTTCATCCTCGTCCTCGTCATCGACTATGTAATCGGAATCATCCGCTTCATATTCATCTTCATAATCGGTATCTTCATCAAAAAGACCGTCGTTTTCGTATCGTTTGGGATCGTCGTACACCGCAAGAAACCTCCCTTCAAAAATATTTTTCAAATTTTCTTTGATTTTCCGAAAAAACAGTTCCGCTAAACACCCCGTTTTTCTCCTATTAGTGAGGTAGTAATATATTTTGTCTGTGATTATATTACATCCGACACTAATAGAAAGGAGGAAACTGCCTATGACCAAAACCTATCGTGAGCTGACGGGAAAGGAGAAAAGACAGCTCAAGAAATTGGTTGTCTCCAAGTGCGCCAACTACGACAAGGAATACGGCTGCCTGCCACTGGACTGTGAGTGCTATATGTTCGGGGTATGCTACTCATGCAGTGGACTGTGCAGTTATTTTCGCAAGGCTGTACTGCCGGAAGATAAGGAACTGCAAGTCGTATTCGAGCCGATGCCTCTTGCCGTCTGCAAGGAGTGCGGCAAGCATTTTCAGAAGAACGGTAAACGTGTCTACTGCTCCGACAAGTGTGCCGCAGAAGCAAGACGCAAGCAAACGGCGGCAAGAGTGCGAAAGCACAGAGAAAAGAAGCGTCAGTAAGACGCTATGTAACGAATTAGCCTCTGGAATGCCTTGATTTACAAGGCGTTTCGGGGGCTATTTTCATGCCGGTAATGTGTTTGTATACCCTATGCCGTTTTTGTCGGTCAAATGGTTACACGTTATCGGAACTATTATCATTATACACGAAAATTGTGAATTTTTCAATCTATGGAGGAAATTTGCCTATGGTAAAAAACGAAAACAAGAACTTTGCTTACACCACCCACCGCATTGGCAGCACGACTTACAAGGTAAAGGTCGTGTTCAACGAAAGCGGCACAGAAACAATGGAAGATAAAATTTTACGAATTATTCGCAATGAAGTTCACACAAGTTGCGAAAATTATGATATAATAGATACGCCACAAATGAGCCGACAGTCTGAAAGGAGCGCATCATGATGAGCGTGAAACAGACTGTGGGACAGGATCCCAATAAAATTACGGCATTGTACGAGAGACTTTCCCGTGACGATGACCAGGTTGGCGATAGCAACAGCATTGTCAATCAGAAAAAATACCTCGAAAGCTATGCCGAGCAGAGAGGCTACACCAACATCCGGCACTATACCGATGACGGTTGGAGCGGCGGCAATTTCAACCGTCCCGCATGGAAGCAGTTGGAGGCAGATATTGAAGCCGGTAAGGTTGCCCATGTGATCGTAAAGGACATGAGCCGAATCGGCAGAGATTATCTGCAGACCGGCTTTTACACGGAGGTATTCTTCCGTGAACACGGCGTTCACTTTATTGCGATTGCCAACAGCGTGGACAGCGATGACCAGAACAGCAATGAGTTTGCGCCGTTCCTCAATATCATGAACGAATGGTATCTTCGTGATCTGAGCCGCAAGCAGCGCACCGCTATCCGTGTGAAAGGCGAATCGGGCAAGCCTACCACCAACTGCGCCATCTACGGCTACAAGAAGATGCCGGGTGACAAGTACAGTTGGTATATCGACGAGGAAGCCGCTGAGGTTGTCCGCAGGATATTCCGTCTGACTATCGAGGGCAAAGGTCCCTATGACATTGCCCGTATCCTCTATGATGATAAGGTGGAAACGCCCGCCGTTTACCTCGGCAAGCAGAAGAAAGGCGTTTGGAAAAGCAAAGAGGAATTTCCCAACCCGTATAACTGGAGTGGTTATATCGTTGGGCAGATTCTTTCCAAGCCCGAATATATGGGGCATACAGTCAACTTCCGTTCTCACAAGCAGTCTTACAAAGACAAAAATCCCGTGATGAACCCCAAAGAGGACTGGCTGATTTTTGAGAACACCCACGAAGCCATCGTGGATAAGGAAACGTGGGAGCTTGCACAGAAGCTCCGCAAGACACCGAGACGCCACGATACGCTTGGCGAAGCCAATCCCCTGACGGGACTTCTGTTCTGCGCTGACTGCGGAGCGAAGATGACCAACCACCGTTCCAGAGGCGGCACAGAGAGCAGCCCCTATCCCTCTGACTTCTACGATTGCTCCACCTATACGCTGGCACACCAAAAGCGCACCCATGCCTGCTGCGGTCACTATATCCGCACGAAAGCGGTTCGGGAGCTTGTACTGAACACCATCCGCACCGTCAGCACCTTTGCTATCTCCAACCAAGAAGAATTTGCCGAAAAGGTGCGGGCTGCTTCACAGATCAAGCAAAAGGAAGCGGCGAAGGAAACCAAGCGCAAGCTGAACAAGGACAAGAAGCGTATTGCCGAGCTTGACAATATCATCAAAAAGCTCTATGAGTCCTTTGCCATCGGACGCATTACCGACGAACGCTTTGATACCCTGCTTGCCGAATATGAAGCCGAGCAGAAATCCTTGCAGGCATCCGTGATGGAAGCCGAACAGCGGGTATCCTCTTTTGAGGAAGATACCGTCCGTGTGGAGCAGTTTATGGAGCTTGCGAGAAAATACACCGACTTTTCCGAACTGACCACGATGATGATTAACGAGTTTATCGACAAGATCATTGTCCACGCTCCCGAAAGGATTGACGGAGATCGTGTGCAGGAAGTGGAGATTTATCTGAAATTCATCGGTCATTTTGAGCTTCCTGCACCGGAACTGACCGAGGAAGAAATCCAACGGCAGGAGTTTTTGAAGAAAGAACGTGCCCGCAGCCGTGAACGCTACCAAAAGCTGAAATCCGGTGAACGCACCGTAGGCGTTCCCATCACGCAGACCTGCAAATGCTGCGGCAAAACCTTTGAAGCAAGGTCAACGGCAAAGCTGTTCTGTGATGTGAATTGCCGAGCGAAGTATTACCGGCAGGAAGCAGCAAAAGAACGCAGCCGAGAGCTTACCTGCGAACATTGCGGCAAGGTTTTTACCACGACACGAAACAGCGTTAAATACTGCTCTGATGATTGCCGGTATGCGGCGCAGATCAAGCGGCAGGGCGAACGAAAGAAAGCTCTGCGGGAAGCGAAGCACGAACAGGCACCGCCGGAAAACGAACAAAAAACAGCATAACGATATTTGAAGCGGATTGATGTAGGTCGATCCGCTTCTTCTGTTTTCAAGTGGTCAAAGTGACCACTTGATTTTTTATGCCTGTTTTGCAATCAATGTATCATTTTGAAACTTTGATTCTTGATGTTTTTCGAGGTGAGTGGACATTTTGCCCACTCACCAATTATCTGTGGTAAGTTGTCAATCTGACAACTTACCAAAACGTTTGTTTACTTGGCAAGTTCCCAAATTGGGAACTTGATATTTCGCCACACAACTGAAAGTTCCCAATCTGGGAACTTTCACTCACATCAATCAATAATTTTTGTATCGCCGCTATGCGGCAGAAAGGAATCACTATGAATTTTATGAACAACTACAACAACACCAATCCCATCATCATCGGTATTGACCACGGCTATGGCAACATCAAGACCGCCCACTGCTGTTTCAAGACGGGCGTTGCCGCTTACGACAAGGAGCCGACTTTCAAAAGCAATCTGCTTATCTATGAGGGCAGATATTATCTCATCGGTGAGGAACACAAGGAATTTATCTCCGACAAAATGACCGACAGCGACTATTATATTCTCACCCTTGCCGCCGTTGCCCGTGAGCTGAACATTCGAAAGATGACCTCTGCCCGTGTTCACCTTGCTGCGGGACTTCCTCTGACTTGGGTAAGCGAACAGAAGGACAGCTTCAAGGCATATCTCCTGCAGAACGACAGCGCAGACTTCACTTTCAAAGGCGTTGACTATCACGTTGATTTTGTCGGTGCAGATATTTTCCCGCAGGGCTTTTCTGCGGTTGCAGACAAGCTCCGTGAGTTCAAGGGTATCAATATGCTCTGCGATATTGGCAACGGCACGATGAACGTTATGTATATCAACGAGTGCCGCCCTCTTGCGAAAAAATGCTTTACCGAAAAGTATGGAACTAACCAGTGTATGCTTGCCGTGCGTGAAAATCTGATGAAGCAGTTTGGCGTGTCGGTGGATGAAACCGTCCTTGAGCGTGTGATCCGTCACGGCACGGCTGACATCAGCCAGCGTTATCTGACTGCCATCCGTGATACCGCAACCGAATATGCGGAGGGCATTTTCCGAAGACTGCGTGAGCATGAATACGATCCCGAACTGATGCGTCTGTATGTGGTAGGCGGCGGAAGCTGTATTCTCAAGAACTTTGGCAGCTATGACAAAGACCGTGTTATCATCAACGACGATATTTGCGCTACCGCAAAGGGCTATGAACTGCTTGCCGAGCAGAAGCAGAACAGAAAAGGCGGCATCGTATGAAGCAGATCTACACGACCACCTTACGCCTAAATCTTACGGATGAGGATGACCGCCGAGCCTACGAGCATTTACAACGGATGGACAAAAAGCAGTATCGTTCTTACAGCAAGGCGATCGTTACCGCAATCAATGACCACTTTGAACGGCAGGCACGACTTGAAAGTGATCCTTATCTGGAAACCCGTGAAAAAGAGGATGCTTTTCTCAGACGGGTGACGGAAGCCATCGAACAGGGCCTGCGGTTTGCGCCCGTCGGTATGCCGATATTCACGCTGCCTACCGCCGTTGAAGCTCCGTCTGCCGAAGATGACGAGAATATTTCGGCGGCATTGGACTTTGCTGACAGCTTCTGATACTACTATTGCCCTCGTTTGGTATTACTGCGATACCAAACGGGGGCATTTTTGCTACTACAACGATTTTTAGAAAAAGCATGATACCAAATGGACGGATATTTGGTATTACGATGCTACTAAACAACCCTACTTTTACTACCACAGGAGGATTTTCTATGACCACAGATGAGAAGAAATTACTGCAAGCCAAGCACAGATTGGAGGAAGCCGAGATGCGTGACCGTAATAAGGAGCGAAAAGCGAGGACACGGCGGCTGATCCAGGAGGGAGCGATTTTGGAGAAAGCATTGCCTCATACAACACAGATGACTTTGGAACAGTTAGAGGATTATTTATGCAGTTTGGCACGGCAGAATTGAGACGAGGGGCGTTCGGGCAACCGAGCGTCCCGTTTCTTTTATCCCGAAGGGCGCACTTACTCACCACCCCGAAGGGGCGGTGGTATTGCCTGCGGCAATCGTGCGCTCTGCGAGGCGGATGCGGCTCCTGCGGGAGCCTTATGGACAATGCCACATCACGGCGGTGCTGCTGTCATTGTCCACGCAGTTGGCAGTCGGTGCTTGCAACACCTAATACCGTCGCTTCAAGCTACGGTATTCTACCAACTGCCAGTGAAAAACATCAACCTGATGTTTTTCACTGTTATGGGTATCGCTTCTTCTGCGACACACATTTTCTTTTTGCGAAAAAGAAGCAAAAAGCCGAAGGACGAAAGGACGGTGAGAACGAATGGCGATCTACCACTTGGAAGCAAAGGTGGTCAGCAGAGGTACGGGACGGTCTGCGGTTGCCGCTTCCGCATATCTGAGCTGTACCAATATCTTAAACGACTATGACGGGGTACGGCACGACTTTACACGCAAGAAAGGGCTTGTGTGGCAGGATGTGTTTCTGCCGGAGTTTGCTCCACCCGAATGGAAAGACCGAGGTGTGCTGTGGAACGCCGTAGAGGAAAACGAAAAGACCAAGGACAGCCGCCTTGCCCGTGAGTTTGTTCCTGCTCTGCCCATCGAGCTGACACCGGCACAATGGCAGGAGCTTTTAACCGATTTCATTCAGAACAGCTTTATTGCCGAGGGGATGTGCGCTGACGTGGCAATTCACGATCCGCACCCGCCCGGTCATAATCCACACGCTCACATTATGCTGACAGTGCGTCCGTTGGATGAACAAGGCAACTGGCAGTACAAGACCGAGAAAGAATATCTCTGTGTCCGAAACGGCGAGGAACGGGGCTTTACCGCCGCCGAGTTCAAGGCGGCACAGGCTGACGGATGGGAGAAGCAATACCCTTACAAGGTCGGGCGCAAGAAAGTGTATATGCCGCCATCCGAAGCCGAGAAGCACGGATATGAACGAGCCAATAAGCATCCGAAAAGCACCAAGTTTGGCAGACAGAATCCCATTGCCGAGCGTTGGAACAGTGAGGAACAGCTTGTGGAGTGGCGCAAGGCGTGGGCAGATGTGACTAACCGCTATTTGGAGCGATACGGACACGATGAGCGCATCGACCACCGCAGCCATGCAGATCGGGGCTTGGCCGAACAGCCTACAATACACGAAGGTGTGGTTGCCCGTGCGTTGGAGAAAAAGGGTATTATCTCTGACCGCTGTGAAATCAACCGTCAAATCAAGGCAGACAACGCTTTGCTCCGTGAGCTGAAAGCAACGGTCAAGAAGCTGATGCAAGCTGTAAAGAATACAGTTCCCGCCATAGCGGAAGCAATGGAAAAGATACGCAGCAGCATACTGATTTTCAGCTATCAGCTTCGCTATATTGGTGTTGGCAAGAACAGCATGGGCAAGCGTGTCAAGGCGGTAAAACCGGAGCTTGAACGCTATGCAGGCTTGGTACAGCAGATCAAGGAGAAATCCAAGGAACGGAAAGCTCTGCTTGCAGAGAAAAAGGAAACGCCGTTCTATCAGATACCCAAGTTGCATGACCTTACCCGCCGTATTGCCGAGCTGACCGAGGAAATAGAGGAACTTAAAAACGAAAAGGAAATGCTTCTTCGCTCGTTGGACTGCACCGATGATGCAGGCATTTCCGACGTAAAGAAAGAAATCGCCACATTGGAGAGTGCGCTGCAGAAGCTGTCTGAGCAGGAAGAAAAATATTCAGCCGAGCTTGATGAAGCATTGAAGCAGTATGCCGAGCTGAAAGAACAAGCTGCCGGTATGGATGCCACAGAGCTGATGGATACACGGCTTGCCGTTCGTGAGGAAAAGGAACGCTCTGCCGTTGACCGTGTAAAAGCCGCCTATGGTGAAAAATACGATCCGATGCTGATGCACGACAGCAAGCGTGATGTGGCAAACCTGTTCCACGAGGATGCTGAAGTACGCTCTGTGCGGGAGTTCATTCGCCGGAAACAGCAACAGCAGACGCAGCAAAAGCAAATCAAGAAGAAAAGTCGAGACAGTTGGGAGCGTTAATATTTCAGCGGGAGTGCATTTTGAACGATGCACTCCCGCTTTTTGAGGGTGTGAGCGTGATAATATCAAGCTGACGGCGCATAGTGCTTTTGCCTGCGTTTTTATCGGGAAAAAAGTATTGATCTATTAGCCATTATTCTATTTATTACATATCTCATGTAATTTACCTGATTCCGTATTTCTCGATGATATAATCCATATCCTTATCGCCTCTGCCGGAGAGGTTGATAAGCACAGAACCTTTGCCCATCGTCTTGGCAAGTTTCATGCCATAAGCAACGGCATGGGAACTCTCGATTGCGGGGATGATACCCTCCATTCTGGAAAGTTCAAAGAAAGCGTCAATGGTTTCATCGTCTGTCACCACATCGTACTTTACCCTGCCAAGGTCATGCAAGAATGCGTGTTCCGGTCCGCAGGACGGATAATCCAGACCGGATGCCACGGAATACACGGGAGCAGGATTGCCGTTCTCGTCTTTCAGCATAATACTGTTGAAGCCGTGCATAACACCTTCTTCGCCGTAGGTCAGACTTGCAGCGTGGTCGCCCATTTTGATACCCCTGCCGAGTGGTTCTACACCATAGATGTCAACCGGGTCGTTCAAGAAGCCGGAGAACAAGCCCATAGCATTGGAGCCGCCGCCTACACAGGCAACAACCGCATCGGGAAGCTCACCCGTCATATCAAGGAACTGTTCTCTTGCTTCAATGCCGACAACGCTCTGGAAATCACGAACCATCATAGGGAAGGGATGCGGACCTACCACAGAGCCGATGCAATAGATGGCGTCCTTATACTCCTTGCAGTATGCGGCAAAGGCGGCGTCAACTGCTTCCTTCAAGGTCTGTAATCCGTCCGTTACCTCGACCACTCTTGCGCCGAGGATCTTCATTCTGGCAACGTTGGGAGCTTGTTTCTTTATGTCTACAGCCCCCATGTAAATGTCACACTCCATACCGAAATATGCCGCAGCGGTGGCAAGAGCTACGCCGTGCTGACCAGCTCCGGTTTCTGCAATGACCTTTTTCTTTCCCATATACTTTGCCAGCAGCACTTCACCCATACAGTGATTGAGCTTGTGTGCTCCGGTGTGGTTCAAGTCCTCACGCTTGACATAAAGCTGAACTCCCGTGCCGATCTTATCGGAAAGTCTTGCAAGTTGAGAAATCGGCGTCGGTCTGCCCTGGAATTCCTTGCGGATACGGCGAAGCTCATTGATAAACTTACGGGACTTGCAGATGGCCTGATAGGCCTCGCTGATCTCATCCATAGCGACTTGCAGCTCTGGCGGGATATAGGAGCCACCGTACTTTCCAAAATAGCCGTTGGCATCAGGATAGTTCTTAAAATAGGTATCAAAATCAATATTGTTAAATTTCATTGTGGTTTCCTCCATAAATAAGTATTGTTTCAGGTTGGTTTGAGTTTTACGTTCACTTTCTGCTTGATGTCATTTATTCGGCGCACGGAGCGCCACCAGCGTTTCATCATCATTTTATTTACCTCCTTAAAACAGGAAAAAGCTCCTTTGACATATATCCCATGTCAAAGGAGTTTCAAACAAAACAAAAACGCCCTTGACAGAAATATACACTCTGTCAAGGACGAATAGGTACAAATAAAGTACGACACTATCCGCGGTGCCACCTTGATTCACGGCACGACCCGTGCGCTTAGCAGGATACCAACATATCCCCGGCAACTGACGTATGCCAACACGTTGCAGAATACTTTGGGAAACCCCATTTGACTGCACCCTCAGCGGTCCATTTGACAACTTGTTTCTTACCTGACTCTCAGCACCACAGGCTCTCTGTAAAGGCATCATTGCCGTTATCTCCGCTTCAACGGTTTGAAGTATTAACTTGATATATATCATACTCGCATCCCGCACTTTTGTCAATAGGTTTCACATTTTTTTGAATTTTCTTATAGAAATCTCAATGATCACTTTTCACCTAACGGAATCATAATGTAAATAAATGGCGCTAACAGAATAGCATGAAGAAAATCAGCAAGATTCCCCCGATAATGATGCACGACAGCAAGCGTGATGTGGCAAATCTGCTCTATGAGGAAACGGAAACACGCTCCATTCGTGAACGTCTGCGTCAGAAACAGCAACAGCAGGCACAACAGAAGCAGAACAAGAAAAAACGCAGAGATAATTGGGAGCGATAAAATTTCAGCGGGAGTGCATTTTGAACGATGCACTCCCGCTTTATATCTTTTGACCGATATCACAGTATTATGATTTAAGAGAATATTGCAGCTAATACAGCAGCACAATCTAAGCAATTTTTCCATCAGGCTATATGTCCGCTACTTAGCCGTTTTATTTCCTTGTTTGACCGAACAATCATATAGATCGACATTGAAAGCACAATAGCAAGGGACTTATGATATAAATTCAAACTTACAGATCATGCGTTCCTGTCCCTGGTAGTTACCCATACCCTCGTACAGTTTTCTAAATCCGCAGCGTTCCATAACCTTGACGGATGCTTTGTTATCTGCAAGGCAGATACCCGCAATCTCTGTAATGTCGATCTGCTTCATAATGACCGGAAGAAAAGCGGTGACTGCTTCGGTGGCATATCCCTTTTTCGTATAATTGCCGCCGATGTGATAGCCCACCTCCCATGTACCATCTTCAAAAGGAACAGCCTGCACATAGCCAATATATGTACCATCTTTGAGCAAAACAGGGTAAACCAACGGGCCGTTGCCGTTTTCATATACACCGATCAAAAATTCAACCGTTTCTGCCGCTTCCTCTACCGTTTCAAACACTTCATCGGGGACAAAGCGGCGGTTGTCGTCGTCAAGTGAGTTGATATGTACGCTTTCTGCCATACTCATGTCAAATTCGGTAATTATCAGTCTTTCAGTTTCGATTTTCATACTTATACTTTCCTTTCGCACTCTGTTTAATAGCCTTGCGCTTATGTGTCCGGCTCTTTGATAATTTTAGTTTGCAGGTTCTTTACTTCAACCAAAGTTTCCCGTTTACACTTCGGACAGTAAAGAGGATAGTTTATCAAAATGGTATCTTCTCTGACCCTGTCACGGGTTTTACTGCTACAAAGAGGACAAAGTAACCATTCTGTCCTTGTAACAACATTTGTACTTGCCTCTTTCATTTTTTGCTTTCCCCAAACGTCGGCTCGACATATTTCTTTATAAATTCGATTCTGTCCTTCGCTGTCGGTTTGAAAATAGAGGTGATTGCTACAACCATATTTTCAGTTGGACTAACATAAATAATGTTCCCACCGTCACCCATCGCGGCATAACCATTATCTTGTTCACCGACCCACCACAAATATCCGTATGGCAGATTGCGCTGTTTCCAACGGCTCTGCTCAGACGTGCTTTCAGCAATCCACTTTTCAGATACTATACGCTTTCCATTCCAGATACCGCCATTCAAAAATAGCTGTCCAATCTTTGCCATATCCATTGGCGAGAGAGTAAGTCCCCATCCTGCAGCATTTACGCCTGTTGGGCTTGCAATCCATCCGCTTATATCCGTTGCGTTATAAAATGCCATCTGTTCTTCTTTGCTATGAAAAGTAACATTCTTCTCGACAGAAATTCCTAATGGGATAAACAGGTTTTCCGTTGCAAACTCCAAAACCGACTGTCCGGTTACTCTCACAAGAATACCCGACAGAATATCCGGGCCTACAATCGGTGCATATCTAAATTCTCCTATGCGTCCTTTTCCGCCTAACAAATCAAGAGAAAACTTTACCCAATCCATACTTGAAAAATACTTTGTATATGGGTTGAACTTATACTTGTAAGGTGCAGTCATTGTCAATATATCTTTAATCGTGATATTTTGGATTGTTTTTTCGCCCCTCTTGACGGTGTACTCCGGGTAAAATTCCAAAATTCTTTGGTCAACACTCTCTATGTACCCCTTATCCAATGCAATTCCAATTAAAATGGATAAAATGCTTTTTGTAACCGAAAAAACATGGATACGGTTCTTCTCTGTGTAACCATTGAAGTATTGTTCATATACGGGTGAGCCGTTTTTCATTATGACCATACCTGTGATATTGGAATAATCTTTGCTGATTATGTATTCCATTTCTGCAATCATTTCTTGCAGCATACTTTTTCTCCTTTCACGGCATTACCCGTATTAGTTGATCTGTGTAATACCTAAATCTTCTTTACCGGGTAATAAACCTCTGTGATATTTTCTGTTTCATTTTCAATCTGACTCGGATCAGTTACATACGCTTCATAAGGAGCGTTATTGCACTTGAAGCCTTCTTTTTCGGCCCACTCCCGTTGTTTTGCATACACGGATGTAAGTTCCGAGTATGCACCTTGAACAACAGTTTTTAGGCATAATCCAGGATTAAAATCTCTTGTTCCTGTAGCATATTCTTTTATTGGAATAGCAAATTCCGTATCCAACCCATCTGGTGTAAATTCAGAACTATGAAATAGCACCATCGGTGGACCTACCATAGTTAATCCTCCGACCGCTATTTTTTTGAATAACTTGCCAAAACAAGTTGCATACGTTTCGGGGTAATCTTCAATTTGTACCATTTTACGGACAGACAGGAGATACATTAAAGGTACATCTACAAGCTGAACATCAATATCGTTCATATATGACATAATGGATTTCCCTTGTTGGAGATTAAAAATATCCCCATTCAACTGTTCCAACATTATACCTGTTTCATGTATACGCTTTTCTATTTCTTCTTTCTTTCTCAACAACACATGACATATACTTCCGTCCTGCAACATATCACTATGTATAATTTCTTTGATCTCGTCTAACGAGAAAGAATATGTTTTTAAGCGGTTAATGAACAGTAGGGTTTCCATTTGCTCAATCGCATAGTAGCGATACCCGTTTTGCGGATTGATCTCGCTGGGGGTCAACAATCCTATCTCGTCATAATAGCGCAGCGTTTTGGTAGATACTCTGCATATACTTGAAAATTCTCCAATGGATAGCATAGAAAATCCTCCTTGTCAGTATATAGTATAAACCTTGCCGTAAGGGGAAGGTCAATAGGGGTTATATATGCTCAAACAGGCTCACAAAACTGCGAGCCTGTTTGAGCATATACATCATTCTTTTTGAAATTCCAAAATATCGCCCGCTTCACAATCGAGAGCTTCACATATCGCGGCAAGAGTGGTGAAGCGAATTGCAGTCACCTTGTTATTTTTAATTTTTGAAAGATTGACATTAGAAATGCCCACACGCTCCGCAAGCTCATTGAGAGACATTTTTCTTTCTACCATCATTCTGTCCAAACGGAGAACAATTTTGCTCATGTCGGCACCCCCTTACAGAAGCCCATCAACATCTTTTTCCAAATTGGCTCCGTGGATAAAATACTGAGTAAGGCATAGAACGATAATCCCCATAAAGATCCCGCCTTGGTTAATGCTGATTTCAGCAGCATCTACACCAATCACAAGGCGAACAATGATGCTCATAATAAAACCGATCACCGGTACAGCAATAGAGAAGATACCGATTTCTTTCATCATACGGATATTGTCCTTTTGGAACGGAGAATCGTTTTCGGATTTCTTAAAGATAAGGTGAAGATTGCGGAATATCATTGCCATAACTGCCAGAATAATAATTGCACCAATCCCAAAGAGCAAGAATGTGGTCATATTCACATTTCCGTTGGTAACAGCGGAATGTACTTCAAAGCCATATACGGAAAGCTCTGCTCCGCAGCACTCTTTGGCATCAAAACTGACAAAGTTATTTACCCACTTCGGTGCAACAATCGAGCAGACAGTAGCTGCCGCCATCAAAGCTACGGCAACCCAATGGAACACCTCCAACACCTTTGTAACAACTTTTGCGATTTTGTTAATGCTTTTCATTTTGCATTACCTCCAACAATAAATGTGTGTCTTTCCGGTTCGACGATCACAGTATAGCACCACTTTTAATATTTGTCAATAGGTTTTTAATGAATAGCATTAAACTTGATATGTTTCGCATTAAATGATGTCATCTGCTGACGATTTGATTATAGTCTTAAAATCACCTGCCGACAGATATTATATCTCTTATTACAAGAGATATAATACCGTTCCATAAGAACCCACACTTCTGTAAAATATAATAAAAGTATTCTATTGATACAAGGTGGTGAGCTTATGGACGAAAGAAATAACGATTTTGACTTCGATTTTACACCGATAGGACAAGCTATCAAAAAGGCCAGAACCGCACGAGGGATGACAAGAGAACAGCTTTCCCGTATCGTTGATTACGACCCAAGGCATCTGCAAGCAATCAAAAACGAAGGACAGAAGCCCGGTCTGGAGCTGTTTATCCAGCTTGTGACAATGTTCAATGTGTCGGTTGACGAATACATATTTCCTAACAAAGAAGTCAATAAAAGTTCCGTCCGCAGACGCTTAGATGCACAGCTCGACAAGTTAGATGATAAAGAATTGTCCGTGGTTGAAGCAACTGCAAACGGGTTATGTAAGGCAAAAGAATAAACAGAGGAAAGAAAAACCTCTGTTTTTCTTTTGCCCTTTTTTAATAGGCAGGGATACCGTAGCCGAGAATTTCATAATAGCCGAGAGGATAATCCCGTCTGTTGCAGCTATCGCCAGTGTTGCCTTCAATGGTGTAAACTCTGCCGTTTTTCACCTTTTCCACGATACCCACATGATCGGAAAGTCCGTCCTGTGGGCCGGAGGTACCATCTGGAGAGTCCCAATCAAAGAAGATAATCATACCCGGCGTAGGCTGTGCGCTGTTGTCAGCCCATTGTCCACGATCTTTGAACCATTGAACGCCATTGACACAGCCTGCAAATTTCGGGATGATACCATTGTCGATGACATAATGCTTTTCAGATATAATTTTCCGCTGCTTAGATGTAATATGTTAAATTATTTGTAACTTTTGCAGAAAGACCCCTTGACAAATTCTGTCTTGGTTCGATATGGAATTACTCTCGCCTTGCAATTCATCCTCGTGGGACAATCTCGGATAAAGGGCGGTAATGAGGTTTTGGGTGGCTTGTCTTAACATAAAATCCTCCGTTTCCGACAGCCAGCCCCACTATTCCTTGGTTTCATTGTACCACGGAACGGCGGGGGCTGTACAGCGGCAAAAGCGTTAAATTTGCTTCTTTACAGCTTTTCAATTTTCCGATTTTTATGGTATGGGTTGTCGTCCCATATTTGCAGTAGAAAAGTTCATAACTCCGTGGTATACTCTGATTTAACAAAAAAATCAGAAGTTAAAGGAGAAAACATGAAGTATACAATAGATGAATTAACCGCGGCCAAAAGGCAAATTGATTCAACTCTGCACAAGCTAAGAGAAACAGTAAAAACATTTGAATCAAAGGATAATTCCGAGCGTTATAAATCACAAATCACATTGGCAAAGAGAAGAATAAAAGCCTTTGAAATTGCAAATTATTTTATAGAGAATGAGATTAAGAATTGCTAAAGCACTTCCGATTTTCGTTCCAGCGGTCATGCTCCCTGGCATGGCCGCTTTTCCATGCCCCGGTTCACGCCGGATAAGTCGGCTCCTGTGTAGCAGCGGCTTCCGCTTCCAGTACCCGCGCCATTTTGTCGGCGGCTGTGGTTGTGGTGTCTTTCTTGAAATAGCCGGACACGACAAGGACGGAATTGCCCATGCGGATTTCCGTCACACAGTCAGGGCGGCGGGTGGTGCGGGTGTCGTGCTGCTTGTTATCTGCCATAGGCAATACTCCTTTCAGTCGGTAATCAGTTTCTTCATGCTCTCCATTTTCCGCTTGGCGGTTTCCTGCCGGAAGTTGTCGCCGGTAAAGCGTACCGGGACGCACATGGAAAGCAGGCGGTCATAAATCCGGGAATGGGCGGTGTCCTCCGGGTTGTGCAGGTCGTCCAGCGTAAGGTTGGTCGTGACGATCAGCGGCTTGCCGCTGCGGTAACGGCTGTCAATCACATTGAACACCTGTTCCAGCCCGTATTCCGTCCCGCGTTCCATGCCGAAGTCGTCAAGGATCAGCAGCGGATAACGACAAAGGCGGGAAATGTACTCGTTGCGCCCCTCAAAGCTGGCGGCAAGGTCATTGAGGATAAGAGCAAAGTTCGTCATGCGGACGGGGATTTCTTTCTCCATGAGGGCGTTTGCGATACAGCCTGCAAGGTAGCTTTTGCCGGTGCCTACGCCGCCCCAGAACAGGCAGCCGATATTGTCTGTCCGCATATCTTCCCAATGCTCCACATACCGGCGGGCAAGCCCGGTCTGCGGGTTCCTGCCGTTGTCGTTCTCGAAAGTCCAGTCCCGCATGGTGGGGTCGGTAAAGCCCCGGCGTTTCAGTTCTTCCACGGTGTCAAGGTGTCTGCGCCGCTTTTCGGCGGCTTCCCGTTCCTCGCGGGCGGTTCTCTGGCAGTCGCACTCTGCCGGGTGGCGGTCGCGCCCGAAGATAGCGGCCTTATCCGGCGCAAAATAGGCTTCTTTCGGCTTGCGGCACTTGCCGCAGTACAGTAAACCGTCCTCGCCGGTGTAGTCCTCCGGCTCCGGGATGGTGGTCGTCATATTCTCCAAAACCGCGTTGATTTCATTCTTCATAAACTCTCGCCCTCCTTGCATGAGTAGTCTGGTATGCCCTTTTTAGGGGCTTCCTTTTTGTCGTTCCCCGCCCATATCCGCAGGGCGGCGGCATAGTTCTGGTAGCTTTTCCCGTTGGCGGCAAGGTAGCGGCTCATTTCCTCGATGAACCGTTCCAGCCTGTCAGGGTACTCTGCCTGCAACTCGTCGTATTCGGTCTGTGACAGAAAAATATTTCCATATCGGCCATAGGGCGCGGACGGCCCCCCACTCACTCCCTTTGTTTGGCTCTCTGTAAGGTTGTTTATAGTAGTTTGGTTAGGGGACGGTTTTCCGACCATCATAAGGTCGGTTTTCTGACCATCAGTAGGACGGTTTTCCGGCTCTATGAGGGGCGGACTTCCGGCCATCAGTTGGTCTGAAAACTGTACCTGTGGCACTGGCGGTACTTTGACATAAAGCCGGTTCGGTGCGGAGAAGCCGCCCCGTTCCCGTTCCAACAGCCCCGCCGTGTCCAGTTCATTAAGCGCCCCCTTGATGGTGGTGCTGCCTTTATCCAGTATTTCTGCTATCTCCGCGATGGGATAGATAATATAAATCCTGCCCTCGTCGTCCAGCCACTTGTTTTTCTGGGAGAGGGTGGAACGGTCTAACAGCAGCGAATACAGCAGCTTGGCGGTCTGTGAAATCTCCATTTTCAGCAGGAAACGGGGATACGGCAGATAGGCGGGCAGCCGCGTGTCTGCCCTGATATAATCAGCGATAGGATCACCTCCCTGTGTTCGGGTTGATTTTGGCGTATTGTCACGCATTAAAACGCCGTTTCCGGGGGAAAAGGATAAATGTATCGCGTACCCTTTGACACCCACGAAAAAAGCCTTGATTTATGCGGGTTTGAAAGGCTCTAAAGCGTGACATCTCTGCCTTTGTTTCCGCTTTCTCTCGGCGGCTTTGATTTTCTTCATGCGCCCGGCGCAGTCGGGGCAGTATTTTCCCCGGTTGGATTTGGGGACAAAGGCCGCCCCGCAGACGGCACACCGTTTCCGGCTTCCCCGGCACAAGAGGGCTGCGGCCAGCTCCCCGTCAAGGGGCAGGACAGCCACACGGAACCAGTGGCACATGAGGGAAAAGGAAATGCTCTGGACGCACACGCAAGGCTCCCCGTCGTCCAATAGCAGGCAGTTCCCCTCATCGTAGTTACAGCACTCATGTACCAGCCGCCGCGCCCGCCGGTGCTGGCGGTAGTCCATGTGGGGCAGGTTATCGCTCATGGCTCTGCTCCTTTCTGCGGTGCGGCTCGTCCCGGCGCAAAATCTGGTCGATGTTCCGCTTGACGGTCTGCAACTCCTTGAACCGCTGTTTCTGTTCGTGATAGGTGTTATACAGGCCGTCTTTCTCGGAGATAAGCTGCTCGATCTCGGCCTGCAACGCTTTCCGGGCGGGCAGCTTGGTAATGCCATGCGCCTTGAAATACCGGGCTGCTGCGTCGGCTATGATAAAATCGCTCTCATGGGCCTGCCGGTATGCGGCGCGGGCTTTCTCGGATTTCTGTGCCCGCAGCCCGTCGCGGGCGGCCTTGGTCTGGGCGTAGGCCAACACCTGCCGCTGCAACTTCTTTTTCCCTTGCAGCTTCGTTTCCAGTGCTTTCAGTTCGCCGCTGGTCTGGCGCATTTTCTGATAGGCGGTGTCAACGGCGGCTTCTAACTGCTCCGGGGAAGTAAAGCCGTATTGCTGGTAGACGGACAGCGTTTTGGCGGCCTGCTTCAGATTGTGTATCTTCGCCCAGCGTTCATAGCCCCGGCCTTTGCCCTCGGCCATTTTCTGCTCAATGTCCACAAGCCGCTGCACTCCGTCCTGTTTCGGGGCGGCTATCTCGGCTCTGGCAACCTGCAAGCGGTCTTTTATGGTGCGTGGGGGATCGGGGGATCTGGCTGGCGCTTCGGCTGCTCTGGCGGCGTTTTGCTCTAAAACGGCAAAGACAGCGGCGCGGTCAAAATCGTCGCCCAGCTTCCGGGCGGTAATTGGCTTTGTCCTGTCCGGCGTGAGGTAGGAAAGCCGCCCCCGGCTCTCCTTGACGGTCACACCCTCCTGCAGCAACAGAGAGGAAAACTCGTCAAAGCTGGCGGCGGTGGCAAGGGCTTTCCGTAGGGTCTGCCGCAGCTTCTCCTTGTTCGTTTCAAACTTGGTCTGCCGGGGCGTGATACTATCGGCAATCATGGGGGCGTTCTGCTTGTCCAGCGCGGCCTGTCCCTTTTTCTGCGCCCAATACTCCCGGTCGGTGACGCGGTTCTTGCTGCCGTTCAAGAGGTCGATTTGATAAAGCCCCTCCCGGTGGCACATCTCCATGACTTCGGATTTGAAGTAGCGCAGGGCAGCGTCGGTACATCGGTGCTTGCAGCCGACTTTCGTATCGGCCGGCCTGTCCATGTAGGGCAGGAACGGCACTTCCTCAATCCGCAGGCTGTTTATGACGATATGCACATGAATGTTGCCGCTGTGGTTATGCCCGTCCGGGTGGGTGCAGACAAGGGCCTGGTGGCCGGGAAAATGCTCTTTACAGAATTGTTCCCCCAACGCCTGCGCCCGGTCTACGGTCAGGCCGTTGTCCGGCCCGTCCCGCGGGTCAAAGCTGATGATGTAGTGGTGGCTTTTCACATCTTCCCGCCGCTGGTTTTTCTGATAGCGGAGATTGGCCCGCATACACGCAACGGCAAAATCCTCCCCGTCGCAGTTCAGCGTGGACAGCCGGTAGTCCTCGCGGGGGATAAGCCTGCCGGTTTCATCAAGGACGGGCTTCATGGTAAACTCGTCATGCTCAAAGAGAAGATATTGCTCGGCGGCTCCGTAGTCGGCGTTTTTAGAGTTGATATGCTTGAGTGTTGCCAACCGCGTCACCTACTTTCTTGAGGACTTCATACTTGAGGACGGCAAGGTCGGATATGGCGGCGCGTACCTCGCCGGAAAGGGTGTTGTAGGGTACGCCGTATTCGTTCAGATACCGGGCAATCTGATTGAGGTTGCCGCCGATCCTGCCGTACTCGGCTGTCAGCTTCCCGACAGCGGAAAGCAACTCGTCATTGACCGACGACACATGGACAACCGGGCGTATGGTCGCCCGCCGTATCGCCTGCCGGAGAAATTCGGACTGGCTGATACCATAGGGCGCAAGCCGCGCTGTGAAGTCGGCATACTCATCTTCGGACAGCCGGGTTTTCACAACGCGGCTGCGGTGGGGCGTGTTGTATTTCTTTCGCATGGTGTGACCTCCTTTCTCGCCCGTAAGGGCGCATGAGCAGGGTTTG
>MSGS01000028.1 GCA_001940855.1 Christensenellaceae bacterium Phil1
AAGGTGCGTTGAAAACACACCATACCATTCCGGTGGTTAAGCCAAGGGGTTCCACCTGTTCCCATCCCGAACACAGAAGTTAAGCCCTTGTACGCCGACAATACTTGGCTGGCGACGGCCCGGGAAGATAGGTAGCTGCCGGATACCAAAGCAAAGAACAGTCCAAACGGACTGTTCTTTTTCTTTGCCATTCTGTTGTTCTCTATCTTCCCGGGCCTGTCTTGCCCTGCCGGGTTGGCCGGCGACATTGCGGAGTTGAGCGCGTCCTGTGGACGATGCAGCGAAACGGCCCAGTATCCGGCAGCTACCTATCTTCCAATTTCATCACATGAAAAACTTTTTTACAATCTCATCCAACTGCGCTGATATTTCAGAGAAGTCGCAGTTCAGATTGAGCGTTTTTGCGCATATCAAATTGCCGCTCATGTTGAACGCTTCATCGATGGAAGGCTGCTCGTCCGTTTTTGCATATAGCAGCAGGCCGGATACATCGCCGCCCTGCGCGGCATGATTTTTTACATATGCAAACATCTGATAAAGATGGCCTGAGCGCAGCGTGCTTGCGCTGTATGGCGAGGGCGACATGATTTGATTATAGAATTTTGCATCTATAATGAGCGTCTTTGTGCCGCGGGACAGCATAATATCGGATTGCATCTGCGGCAGAAGATGGGAGTTCGGAGCATTCAATGCCCATTCGATTTGCGATGAGGCGGCCTTTAACTCCGGGTGCTCCTTGCGGTAATATTCCAAAATGAATTTTTCGTATAGCCTTGCCATATGCGGTTCATCAAACTCCGCAAGCCTGAGCGAGCCTGACTGCGCGGAGTGCAGCAGACCTTTTACAACCAAGTAGCATATTGAAATAAGCATTTGATATTCTTCATCGTTGCGATAATACTGCAAATGCCAATTTACCGAGTGCATGTCAATGGTATCAACATCGTTAAAATACATGAGAAGATTGCGAATTTCATGCTTGCGCTGTTTGGATATATCCGCCCTTAGCAGAAGTTCGAGGGTTGATTTGAGTATGCGGTTTTTATATGTGTTTATTGAGTATTCGTCAAAATCGCACACAAGCTGCCGCCTAAGCATGGAATTGCTCTTGAGTGAACCGGTAATATCTATTTTGCCGCGCACGGCTGTGAGCGGCTCCGTAAACGGAACATACTCCCTTTGGAAGCCGCGTTTAAGCTGCGCCGATATCCCGCGGCAGAGTATTGCCGCGCATAGTTCGGCCGAGTTGCCGAACGGTTCCGCCGCCATACGCCTGTATCCGTTCCCGCGCAGAGCGCGAAAGGCATACGATAGCATATAGTATATGTTTTGTATCGGTATCACCGTATTGCCCCTCGTAGTCTATCCGCCCACTTATTGACGGTGGGTCGATCGTCAAACCAGTATTCGCTTATCAACGGAAGTATTTCGTATTCCACAATGAATGAAAGGTCAGGCTGACTGTCGGGCTGGATATTGCAGAAATAGCTATGTCCAATGCAGAAGCCTTCGCCGAGCGCATCGTCGTTAGCTATAGCGGCGTTCAGTTCCTTTACGCAGTCTATAAGCCTGTTGAACTTCGTGTTTGCCAGGCTTTTTTGATACTTGATGAATCCGTCCGAATCGAAAGCGGGGCTTATGGTAACGAAGGCGAAACGGCGGCGCAACGCGTAATCCAGCATGGCAAGGCTGCGGTCTGCGGTGTTCATCATGCCTATGATATACACGTTTTCGGGAACGCTGAACAGTTCATCGGAATACAAAAGCCGCATTTGCTGCCCGCGCTTATCGCTTTCTATAAGCATGAACAGTTCGCCGAATATTTTGCTCAGGTTGCCGCGGTTGATTTCATCTATTATGAAGAAATATGGGCGTTCTGCGTCTGTCTCGGCTTTTTTGCAGAAGTTGTAGAATACGCCCTTCCTCAGCTCGAAGCCGCTTTCGGTGGGGCGGTAGCCCTCTATAAAGTCCTCATAGGAATAGCTTTGGTGGAATTGTATAAACTCAGTACCGCCGGCACTCTCCTTATCCAATATGGATTGGACAAGCTTTTTGGCTATATACGTTTTGCCAACGCCCGGCGCGCCCTGCAATATTATGTTTCGCTTAATGTTAAGCAGATCCAGTATATCAGAATACTGCTGCCGGGTTATGTATGCTTCGCTTAAAAAATCCTCCGGGGTATACTCTTCACGCTGCAATATGATATCGGTAATATCGTCCTCGCTGAATATTTTCTTTATGTCCGCAACATATCCTCCGTACATCGTAATGTCCGTAAGGGGCTTTGTCACGGCTTCGCCGGGATGCTCCCATTCGCCGCGGTGAGTCCATTTTACGCTGCGTATGTTTTTGCAGCCTGCCGCATCTTTATCGTAGCGGTAGCGGGATGTGACTATGCCGCGCCCGATTATGGTATGCTTTCCCTTTTTAGCTATTATAACATCGCCTATTTCTATTTCGTGTACAAATTGCCATGTTTCAAGTGCGGAATGAGTGAACGAGCGCGTCGGGTCTATCGCTTTCTGCATCTGCCGCCGCATTTCTTCCTTGGAAGAATATGCCGACAGGTCACCCAATTCATTCCGCTCAATAGCCATTATGCCGCGTTCATAGTAATCATCCCAGTTAACGGCGTTGTTGCCCGGCGAATATATCCAATAGTGAACATCTTCTAAATTAAATATGCCCATGATAGCCTCTCTGTACGGTAACTTGATATACGACGAGTTTACAGAACGGCGCGAAATATGTCAATACACGGGGAGATATTTTCCCGCGCCACCCGCCTTTTCCCTTGCGCGCGGGGCGGTTTCATGGGATAATATAATTCAGCATAAAATTCAGGGAGGATAGGCTGATGAGGCTGTTTATCGCAATAGATCTGCCCCGCTCTTTTAAGGCGGAGGTCACAAGAATACAGAAGGAGCTTAAGCAGCTAAGCTGCGGCGGCAGGTTTGTGCCGGCGAACAATTTTCATATAACGCTGCATTTCATAGGCGAAAGCCGCGATCTTCAGGGAGCGGTCGCCGCCATGCACGAGGCCGGGCGCGGCATACGGCCGTTCACGCTGCATCTTGGCAAATACGATTGCTTTGACAAGGGCGGGAAGAAAACCTCCTTCCTGGAGGTGAAGGGGCAGCTTGACGAGCTCAACGCGCTTTATGAATCGCTGCAAAGCGCGCTGTACGATAACGGCTTTTCCCGCGAACGCAAGCGCTTCACGCCGCATATAACATTGGGCCGCAATGTTGAGCATGATGAAATTGCCACGATGGAGCTTAAAAACCTTTCGCCCAACGCCAGCATGACCGTTATGGGCTTCACCCTGTTTGAAAGCCGGCGCGAGGACGGCAAGGTGGTCTATTTCCCGCTGCATACGGAAAGGTTCTAAGGCTTATATTTTAGCGGAAAGGGGTTATGCGCATGGGACGGGTGAGCATACTTACCGGCCGCTCCGGCAGCGGAAAAAGCCGGTATTTAAGGAGCATAGCTGCGGAGCTTATAAAAAAGGGCGAGCGGGTGCTGTATATAGTGCCGGAGCAGTTCACGTTTGAAACGGAGCGGGCATTGGCGGAAGCAATGGGCTGCGGCCTTTGGGATGCGGACGTATTCTCGTTCACATCGCTTGCACGGAGGGTGCTGAATGAATTCGGCGAACGCCGCACGCTTATGAGCGAGCAGGGCCGCCTTATGGTAATACGCAAATGCGCGGACGAGCTTGCGCCCAAGCTTATTTCCTTCGGGCGCGTGTACCACAGGGGCGGCTTCACGGGCGAGTGCGCCCGCTTTTTTATAGAGGCCAAACGCGCGGGCATAGAGGCGGACGCGCTTATGGACGCGGCGAACGAGAAGGGCACGGATACGCCGCTTGGCGCAAAGCTGCACGATTTGGCGCTGCTTTACGGCGCAAGCGAAGCATATATGGCGCGCACATCGCTGGATGCGGAGGAATCGCTGCGGCTGCTTGCGGAGCTTTTGCCCAAAAGCGAGCTTGGCTCGCGGCACGTTATAATAGACGGGTTTGATATGATATCAAAGCGGCTTTACGGCGCGATAGCCGCGCTTATAGACGCCGCGCCGCACGTTACCGTTGCGCTCAGGATTGATCTTTCGCCGGAATGCCGCGATAAGGCCGTTTTTTCGGCAGACAGGCGCATACTCGATAAAATTCTTTCCATCTGCGACGAACGCGGCATAACGCCAGACTTTATCACGCCCGATGATGAGCAGCCGCGCCATGCATCGGCGGCGCTGAGGCACCTTGAGCGCGAGGGATTCGCATTCCCATATAATAAGTTTGACGGGGAGGCAAACGGCGCGATTGAACTTTTTGCCGCGACCGATGTTAAGGCGGAGGTTACTGCCGCGGCGGAAAAGGCGCAAAGGCTTATTGACGAAGGCTACCGATACCGCGACATTGCAATAATAGCATCAGATACGGATAAATACCTTGAGCCCATGATGCGCGCGCTGAGGGAGCGGCACATACCGTTTTTTACCGATGCAAAGCGCAAGCTTGCAAGCTACGCCGCAAGCGAGGCCACGCTGCTTGCCCTGCGCGCGGCGGGCGGCAGCTATTTAAGGGAGGATATGCTTGCCCTTGTTAAAACGGGGCTGTGCGGCGTTAATGCGGAGCAGGCGGAGATTTTTGAAAACTATGCCCTTGCGCGCGGAATACGCGGCAGCGCGTTCAAATCCCCCTTTGGCGAAGGCGCACCCGCGGCGGCAGAGGAAGCCAGGGGCATTGTTATGGGTCCGCTTGAAAAGCTGAGCGAAGCTCTGAAGGATGCGCCTACCGCGGCGGATAAGGTGCGCGCGCTTTATCAGTATACTGTGGATATATCGCTGCGGGAGCAGCTCACTGCGGAGGCGGAGCGGCTGAAAGCGCAGGGCAGGCTGGAACGCGCGGACGAAACGGCGCAGGTATATAATTTGCTTATAACCGTTATGGAGCAGATGCACGCCATTTTGGGGGACGCAAAAATAGCCAACCGCAAATTCACCTCCGTATATAAAGAAGGCATTGACGCATACGAAGTGGGTGTTATCCCCTCCGCGGCGGATCAGCTGCTGCTGGGCAGCCTTGGCCGCAGCAAGGCGCGCAGCATACGCGCGCTTATAATACTGGGTGCGGCAAACGGACATTTCCCCGCCGTTTACGGGGACGACGGCATGATAGACGACGAGGAGCGCGCCTCCCTTGCCCAAATGGGCTTAGGCGAAATGCCAAGCACGGCTCAGCTTAACGATAAGGAATTCGGCGATGCTTACGGCGCCGTTACAAAGCCCACGGATAAGCTTTGGCTTTCATACACAATGGGCAGCGGGAGCGACACGGCAACCCCGTGCGAGCTGATGGACCGCATTGCGGACATGTTCGGCGACGTTTCGATAAAAACCGATATAGAGGAGGAATCCGCTTCCACCGCGCCGAGCGCATACAGCGCGCTTATAAAGCACCTGCGCACGGGCGTTGAAAACGGGCATATTGATGCGCGCGCGGGCGAGCTTTATGCCGCGCTGCATAATGATGATGAGTATGCCCGAAAGCTTGCTTCGCTGCCTTCTGCATTGTTCCCAAGCGTATCGGCGGAGCCGCTTGGGGAGGACGCGGCGCACAGGCTTTACGGCGCGCGGCTCAGCGGGGGCATAACATCAATAGAAAAATTCAACGGCTGCCCGTTCAAGCATTTTGCATCGGTGGGGCTGAAGCTGACCCCGCGCAAGGAATACCGCGAACGCAAGGCGGACGAAGGGCTTTTCTGCCACGAGGCCATGTCTTTGCTCACGAAGGAGCTTATTGCCATGGGCAAAGGGGACGGCAGCATAACGAACGATCAGCTTGAAACATTGCTCGATTCAATATTGCCAAAGCTTATAGCGCAGCATAACAACGGCGTGCTTATGGACACGGCGCGCGGCCGCGCGGCCGCGGCGCGGCTTATACGGCGGGTGAAGGCCACGGCGTATGCGGTAGTGGAGCAGCTAAGGCGCGGGGAATTCAGCATAAGCGGTACGGAGACGGAATTCGGCATAGGCAAGCGCTATCCGGAGCTTATATTGGAGCTGCCCGGCGGCGGAAGATATATACTCAGCGGCAGGATAGACCGCATAGACAGCTATACCTCCGATTCGGGCGAAAGGTTCGTCCGCGTAATAGATTACAAGAGCAAGTCCGGCTCCGCGTTCGACTGCGCGGACATTGCGGACGGCAAGCGGCTCCAGCTTCCGCTCTATATTGCCGCAATAGAGGCCGCGGGCGCAGCCGAGCGCGCGGCAGGCATGTATTATCTGCCCGTGCATGAAGGCATAATCAACTCAAGCGGCAAGGAGGACGACTTCGGCACGCGCATACTGAAGGAATTCAGGTTGCGCGGGGCATGCTTAAACGATGCCAAGCTTATTGAACTCGGCGGCGGGGAGGACGTGCAGCCCACGGCGCGGAGCGGCTGGAGGCTGAGCGAGGAGCAGCTTAAAGGCACGGTGAACTTCGCCGTGGATAAGGCAAAGCAGACTGCATACAAAATAGCCAAGGGCCATGCGGAGGCGTATCCGCTTATTGATAAGCGCGGATATGACGAATGCTCAATGTGCGATTACAACAGCGTGTGCGGGTTCGATGCAACGCTGCCCTGCTGCAAATACAGGCGTGCAAGCATCATAGACAGGAAGGATTTTTTGGAGGAGGTAAGCCATGCCCAAATGGACCGCTGAACAGCAGCGCGCAATAGACGCCGACGGCAATCTGCTCGTAAGCGCGGGCGCGGGCAGCGGCAAAACCGCCGTTTTGACCGCGCGCATAGTGCGCCTTATACGCGGCGGGGCAAGCATAAATTCCGTGCTGTGCGTAACGTTTACAAATGCGGCGGCGGCGGAGATGAAAAAGCGAATAGAAAAAAGCCTTGCCCGTGCGGCGGCGGAGGCGAACGGCGAAGAAGCGGAAAAGCTTTACCGGGCGGCGCGCGGAGTGAGCGCGGCAAGCATATCCACGCTGCATTCATTCTGCACGCAGGTATTAAGGCGGCATTTCAACCTTGCTGGGCTTGACCCTGCGTTCCGCGTGGCGGATGCGGGGGAAACGGCAATACTGCGGCAGAATGCATACGACGAGCTGGTGGAGGACCGCTACGCCTTGGGCGGCGGCAGCTTCAATCTGCTTATGGAGGGGCTTGGCGGGGACGAGGCCGCGGAGGACGCGATATACTCCGTTTATGATTTTGCCCGTTCGCAGATAGACCCTTATGCATGGCTTGACGGCGTGCTTTCGCAATACGATGCGGATAGCGAAGAAGCCTTGCTGCGTTCGGGCGCGGCGGCGGGGCTGATGAAAAAAAGCCTTGCCAATATTTCCGCCCGGTGCGACGCGCTGCAATCAGCCCGTAATGATTTGATGCAGGATGGCGCAGGAAAGCCCGCGGCGTTTATAGACGGGGAGCTTTTAACGGCGCGCGCACTTTTGCTTTGCCAAAACGCGGCGGAGCTTGCCGCCGCGCTTGAAGCATTCGCGTTCGGCAAAGGGCGCATAAATTGGGACGGGCTTTGCGGCCCCCTCCGCATGGCGGCGGATACTGCGCGCACAAAGCTGAAGGAAGCCATAAAGGCGGAGCGCGAATTCTGGTGCGAAGGGGATTATATTGAAACAATGCGGCTGCACAGGCCGCTTATAGCCGAGCTTTGCGGCTTTATAAAGGAACTGGACGAGCGCTATGCGCAGAAAAAGCTTGACGCGGGCTGCATAGACTACGGTGACATGGAGCACAAATGCTTAGCCGTGCTGAAAATACCCGAAGCGCGGGAGGAATACAGCCGCCGCTTTAAGCACGTTTTTATGGACGAATATCAGGACTGCAACCCCGTGCAGGAAAGCATACTGAACAGCATAGCGTCGGGCGGCTCAACGTTCCTTGTCGGGGACGTGAAGCAGTCCATATACCGCTTCCGCTTGGCGGAGCCGGCGCTGTTCATGCAGCGGTATGCGGATTATCGGCGCGGCAGCGGCGGGGAGCTTATATGCCTAAACCATAATTTCCGCAGCGCGTGCGGCGTGATAAACGCGGTAAACAGCCTGTTTTGGCGCATTATGCACCGCGAAGCGGGGGAGATAGAATACGACGACGAAGCGGCGCTGAAGTTCGGCCGCAGCGACGGCGGGGAGGACGAAACCCGCGCGGAGTTCATATTGCTGGACATGATGGACGCTCAGGCGGACGCGGAGGAAACGGAGACGGATACCGCGGCGGTGGAAGCGGCGGCAGCGGCGCGAAGGATACACGAGCTGATGGACACGGAGAGCGTTACCGATGCCTCCACGGGGGAGGAAAGGCCGCTTAAATACAGCGACTTTGCCGTGCTGCTGCGCTCCTATAAGGGCAGCGCGGAAACATGGATGCGTACCCTTGCGGCGAACGGCGTGCCGGCATACGCGCTGCTGTCGGACGGGTACTTCGACGCGATAGAGGTGCGCGTTTTCATGGATCTATTGCGCATTATAGATAACCGCAGGCAGGATATTCCGCTGGCGGCGGTGCTGCGCTCCCCGATAGGCGGCTTTGACGAAAGGGAGCTTATTGCGCTTAAAACGGACTTCCCCGCCCCGCCGGAGCGGGAGGACGACTGGGCATGGATAGACCGCGTGAACGCCGCGGCGGCAGCGGGCGGCGAGCTTGGGCAAAAGGCAAAGCGGTTTATGGATAAGCTGGAATATTACAGGCAGGAGGCCAAGCTGCTGGGCGCAGAGGCGCTGATAGGCATGCTGCTGGACGAAACGGGATACGGCGAATATTGCGCGGCGATGCCGGGCGGCAGGCAGCGGCAGGCCAATTTGGAAGCGCTGTGCGAACGCGCGCGGGGCTGCGCCGCGGCGGGGGTAAGGAGCCTTGGCGGGTTCCTAAGCTACATGGAAAAGGTATCCGCGGCCAATGTTTACGGCGCGCCGCAGACGGGCGGGGCTAACGTTGTAAGCATAATGAGCATACACGCAAGCAAGGGCCTTGAATTTCCGTATGTTATAATAGGCGGGCTTAATTCGGGCTTCGTGCGGGAGGGCATGGACAATTTGGTCTGCGAAAAGGAGCTTGGCATAGGCGCGCGGCTGATATCGGGCGAGCTAAAGCGAAAATCCTTTCTGCACGAGGCCATAACGGCAGCCCTTTCGGCAAAGGCCACGGCGGAGGAAATGCGCGTGCTTTACGTTGCCATGACGCGCGCGAGGGAGCGGCTGATAATGCTTTGCGCGGCGAAGAACGGGGCAAAGCTTGTGAACAGCGCGCTTGCACCGCAGACGCAAAGCAGCATAATTATGCAAAAAAGCTTCGCCGCATGGCTGCTCGGGCATATACTAAACTCCAAAAGCGGCAACGAAATACGGGCAAAATACGGGCTGAAGCCCGTGTTTGAACCGGGTGTGCATATTTATGCGCGCTGCGAACCCGCTCCGCTGGCGATGCCGGGCGGCGGACGGATGGACGAGGGCAAATACAATGAATTTGTGCGCGGTGCTTTGGCGCATGCCGATGGGAAGCCGGGCGGATTCTTCACGCGGACATATGCGCACGCGGCGGACGTGGAGCTGCCGACGAAGCTGTCCGTAACGTCGTTGAGCGGCGGGGAGCAGATGGAGCTGACCGATGCGCCAAGCTTTGCGCGGGAGGAAAACGTTGCCCCGGCGCAGTTCGGCACGGCTGTGCACGAAATAATGCGGCGGCTGCCGCTGGATAAGCCCATTACGGAGCGCAGCGTTGCGGAGTTTGCGCAAGGCTTGATAAAAGCCGGACTTATGGACGAGACCGTTGCCGACGCAGTGCCGGCACGGAACATTGCGGCGTTCTTTAACGGAGAGCTTGGGCAAAGGCTGCTGCGTGCGGAAACCGTGCGGCGGGAGGTGGAGTTCAATTTGCGCATAGGGGCGAAGGAACTGCTGGGCGCGGACACGGACGAGACGGTGCTGCTGCAGGGCATTATAGATTGCTGCTTTGCGGAAAACGGCGAATGGGTGCTGATAGACTACAAAACGGACAGAGTTGCACAAAATTACAGCGCATACGACGCTGCGAAGAAACATTTTGCACAGCTTAGGCTGTATAAAACGGCGCTGGAGCGGCTCACGGGGCGAAAAGTGCGCCAAAGCTACATATATCTGTTCAGCATAGGAAAAGCAGTAGAGTACAGCGAGGATTTTTAGCATGGAATACCGATATACGGTAAATCGAGTATTGCGCCAGACGGAGGACGAACTGCGCCCCGTGGCCCACGAAGAGGCGGAAATCGAAGCGCGCGAACTTGTTATGCGTTCATTGGGCATTGAAAGCCGCGCGGAGCTTGCCGCAAGCGTAAATAAAGAAATAAATGCCGAACAGTACGCCAAATTGCGGGAATATATTTTACGCCGAAAAACAGGCGAGCCGCTGCAATACATACTGGGCTTTTGGGAATTCATGGGACTCAGGTTCAAAACGGACGCGCGTGCGCTGATACCGCGGCAGGATACGGAGACGCTTTGCGAGGAAGCGATCGCGCTGATAAAGCGGCGCGGATACAAAACCTGCCTTGATTTATGCGCAGGATCGGGCTGCATAGGCATAAGCATAGCGAATATCTGCGGCACAGAAGTTACCCTTGCGGACATAAGCGAAGCCGCATTGAGCCTTTGCCGCGAAAATGCGGAAGCAAACGGCGTTGACGTGCGCACGATAAAAACCGACATGTTTGACGAAATTACGGATAAGTATGACATAATTGTATGCAACCCGCCATATCTTACGGGGGACGATATGGCTTCACTTCAGCGGGAGCTTACATTTGAGCCAGCAAATGCGCTTTACGGTGGGGAGGATGGGCTGGATTTCTATCGCCGCATCGCGCGGGACTATGCCCCAAGGCTTAACGAGGGCGGGGCGCTTGCGCTGGAGGTAGGAATATATCAGGCGGAGGAAGTGGCAAAAATGCTTGGCGGGGCGCGGATAGTTAAGGACGTTTGCGGCATAGAACGGGCGGTGATAAAGGAATGATAAAGCGAAGCTTCATTATAATTGCGGCGCTTGTATTGGCGGCGGCAACGGCGGGCTGCGCGGCGGGGCCGCAGGAATATGTTACCGTACCCGCTCCCGCGGCAGCGCAGGCAAGCGAAACAGCCGCGCCGGTCGAACCAGCGCCTGCGCCGACGCCCACGGCCGAACCCACGAGCGAGCCAACGCCCGAGCCTACGCCGGAGGTGCGGGAGGCTACGGTCGGCTTCGTTGGGGACATACTGATGATGACGCGGCAGATAGCCGACGCGAAAACCGAAACGGGCTACGATTTTACGGAAAGCTTTTTGCCGATGAAGAGCGTGTTTGAATCGGTGGACATAATGTGCGCGGACTTTGAAGGCACGCTCGGCGGGGAGGAGGCGGGCTATACGCAGCCGCGCGAAACGATTGCGCCCGCGACGGAGGAAAACCCGAACCCGACAAACCCGCCCATGCAAAGCTTCAGCGCGCCGGACGAGCTGGCAAAAAACCTTTTTGACGCGGGGATAGACGCCGTGACCACCGCCAACAACCATGCCATGGATCGCGACGACGCGGGCCTTTTCCGCACGATAAACGTGCTTAGGGCGGCGGGGGTAAAAACCGCGGGCACGGCGCTGAGCATGGAGGACTTCCTGACGCCGTGCGTAATTGAGAAAAACGGTATAAAAATAGGACTGGTGGGCGCAACGCAGATACTCAACGGCACCGCGCCTAAGATAGACGCCGAAAACAGGGACTTTGCGCTGACGCGGCTTGACGAGAAAATGGTAAAAAGTCAAATATCGGCTTGCACGGGGGCGGGTGCGGAGTTTATAATCATAATGGTGCATTGGGGCTATGAGCATCAAAGCACGGCAGATGGATCCCAGCGCCGGTTTGCGGCGAAGCTGATAGACTGGGGCGCGGATGCAATAATAGGCGCGCATTCGCATTGCCCACAGCCCATGGAATGGATAGAAGCGGAGCGGAACGGGCAGGCGATAAGCGTGCCGGTTGTGTATTCGCTTGGGAACTTCATATCCAATATGTCGCAGGAGCATGCCAAAATAGGCGTATTCGCGCGGATAAGGATAACCAGGGACGAAAACGGGGTAAGGTGTGAAGAACTTGCGTGCCTGCCGCTGTATTGCTGCAGGGCGGAACCTGCGGCGGGCGGAAGGGCCGTGCACAGGACGCTGCCATGCTTCATTGAAAACGGAGCCGTGGCGAACGATGCCGGCATGGACGAAAGCGTGCTGAGGGCGATGCAGAAGGCATACGACCACGTTGCGGCGGTATGCATAGGCGAAAGGGAAGATATACACATGATTGAACGGAGCGAGATTTATGCTGGAGAAGCTTAAGGGAATAAAGGAAAGATACGAGCAGCTTACGGCGCTTTTGAGCGACCCCGCGGTTATAGGCGACCAGAGCCGCTACCGCGAGCTGAGCAAGGAGCAGGCGGGGCTGACGGACATAGTGAACGCATACGACGAATACATGGCGGCGGATGCGGAAATAGAAAGCTGCAAGGCCATGCTGGAGGAAGCGGACGATGCAGCCATGCGCGAAATGATACACGAGGAGCTGAACGGGCTGAGCGCGAAGGAGCAGGAACTGAGCGAGCAGCTTAAGGTTATGCTGCTGCCCAAGGATCCCAACGACGACAGGGACGTTATAATAGAAGTGCGTGCGGGCACGGGCGGCGAGGAAGCGGCGCTTTTCGGCGCGGATTTATTGCGCATGTATACCCGCTACGCCGAGCGGCACGGCTACAGGGCCGAACTGATGAACGAAAACTACACGGAAAAGGGCGGCGTGAAGGAGGCTGTGCTTTCGCTTCAGGGGAAGGGCGCATACAGCCGCATGAAGTTTGAAAGCGGAGTGCATAGGGTGCAGCGCGTGCCGGAAACGGAATCGCAGGGGCGCATACATACGAGCGCGGCAACGGTCGCGGTACTGCCGGAGGCGGAGGACGTGGAGGTTGATATAAACCCCAACGATTTGCAGATAGACACATACCGAAGCGGCGGCGCGGGCGGACAGCACGTTAACAAAACCGAAAGCGCAATAAGGATCACGCATATACCTACGGGGCTTGTGGTGCAATGCCAGGATGAGCGCAGCCAGCATAAGAACCGCGACAAGGCCATGCGCGTGCTGAAAAGCAGGCTGCTTGAGCTTTACCAAAGCAAGGCGGCGGAGGCGGAGGCGGACGAGCGCAAGAGCCAGGTAGGTTCGGGCGACCGCAGCGAGCGCATACGCACATATAACTTCCCGCAGAGCAGGGTTACGGACCACCGCATAGGGCTTACGCTATATAAGCTGGAAACGTTCCTTGACGGGGACATGGACGAAGTGATAGACGCGCTCATTTTGGCGGAGCGCACGCGGCAGCTATCCTCGGCGGAGGAATAACGCCGCATAAAACAGGAGGCAGGCAATGAAAACGCAGTATGCAAACGCCGTAACGCAATACGAAAACGGGACGAGCTTGGGCGGACGTATAATAAAAGAAGGCGGGCTGGTCGTTTTCCCGACGGAGACGGTATACGGCCTTGGCGCGAACGGGCTGAACAGCGAGGCAGTGCTGAAAATATTCGCCGCCAAGGGCAGGCCCGCGGACAATCCGCTGATACTGCACATTGCAAAAAAGAGCGAATTAAAGCCGCTGTGGAGCCACGTTCCGGATAATGCGCGGATACTGGCGGACACGTTCTGGCCCGGGCCGCTGACCATGATATTCAACAGAAACTCCATCGTGCCGGACGAGGTGACCGCGGGGCTTGACACGGTCGCGGTGCGCATGCCGCTGAACAAAACCGCGCGCGCGCTGATAAACGCGGCGGGCGTGCCCATAGCCGCGCCGAGCGCGAACCTGAGCGGCAAGCCCAGCCCCACCACGGCCGAACACGTTCGGCAGGACATGGACGGCAGGGTTGATTTGATAATAGACGGCGGGCCGTGCAAATACGGCCTTGAATCCACGGTGGTCAGCCTGATAGGCCGGCCTACAATACTGCGCCCCGGCGCGGTAACCAAGGAGATGCTTGAAGCGGTCATAGGCCCCGTTGATGTGGCGCACGCGGTGCTTTCCCCGCTGAGGGAGGGCGAAACGGCGGCAAGCCCGGGCATGAAATACCGCCACTATGCGCCGGATGCGGAGGTGGTGGTCGCCGAAGGCAGGGAAAGGGAGATAGCGGCAAAGATATGCCGCGAGTACGACGCGCGCGAAGCCGCGGGCGAGGATTGCATTATTTTTGCAACAAAGCAGACGCAGCCCTTTTACAGGGGGCGCAACTGTGTTATAATAGGGGACAGGACTGAACCGGCAACGCTGTGCGCATCGCTGTTTTACAGCCTTAGGGAATACGGCGACAGGGCGGACGTTATATTTGCCGAAGCTTTGCCCAACGACGACATGGGCCTTGCATATATGAACAGGCTGCTGCGCTCGGCCGGATTCAACATAATTTAATACAAAATGAACCGCAAAACGCACGCAAAGTGTATCGAACGGTTTAATTTTATAATTTGATCAAAACAAGGAAGGTTGGTATAGGATGGATCGAAGAATTGCCATAGGCTGCGACCACGGCGGATTTGCTCTTAAAAAGGAGTTAATCTCGTTTATTGACTCTCTTGGCTACGAAACGATAGACATCGGCTGCTATGATGAAAACAGCGTTGACTATCCGGACGTAGCTTTTTCTTTAGCCGAAAAAGTCGGCTCCGGTGAAATTTCCCGGGGAATAATAGTGTGCGGCACGGGCATAGGCGTTAGCATATGCGCCAACAAGGTGCGCGGAGTGCGCTGCGCGCTTTGCACGGACGAAACTATGGCCCGCCTTACGCGCGAACATAACGACACGAACATGCTGGCGCTGGGCGGCAGGATAGTGGGCACGGAGCTTGCCAAGGGCATAGTAAAAACCTGGCTTGAAACGGAATTTTCAAACGGGCAGCGGCACATTAACCGCATAGCCAAAATAACCCAATACGAGAATAAATAAATTTATATAAGGAGACGCAAATGAGTACAGTACACGTTATCGATCATCCCCTTGTGCAGCACAAGCTGACCTTCCTCAGGGACAAGAACACCGGTTCAAAGGAATTCCGCGCGCTGGTGGAGGAGCTGGCAATGCTGCTTACATACGAAGCTACCCGCGATCTTCCCCTTGAAAAGGTGCAGACGGAGACCCCCGTTGCCATGGCGACCACTGAGGTGCTTGCCGGCAAAAAGCTTGGCATAGTGCCCATACTCCGCGCCGGTCTTGGCATGGTGGACGGCATGCTGAGCCTTATCCCCGCGGCGAAGGTGGGCCACGTCGGCCTTTACCGCGACCCGGAAACGCTCAAGCCTGTTGACTATTACTGCAAGCTGCCTTCCGACATAGAGGAGCGCGACATAATAATCGTTGACCCGATGCTGGCCACCGGCGGCAGCGCCGTTGCGGCGATAGACGTTATAAAGCGCGCGGGCTGCAAGAACATAAAGCTGGTGAACCTGATAGCCGCGCCCGAGGGCATAAAGGCCGTGCAGGCGGCGCATGACGACGTGGACATCTACGTTGCGCATGTGGACGACTATCTTAACGACCACGGCTACATAGTGCCCGGCCTTGGCGACGCGGGCGACAGGCTGTTCGGTACCAAATAAAAAGGACAGTTCCTATCCTCATATACACTTTATCTTATCCGCTGACGGGCGGCCTTACGGCCGCCCGTTGGTTGTAGGTGGGGATTACTGTACCCTAAAAGGCGCCACCGCTTGCGGGGGAGCTGTCGGCGTAGTCGACTGAGGGGGAACAGTAAAACAGCTTGGCAGCTTTAAGCCGTTCCCCTTTCGTCACGGCTTACGCCGCGACACTTTCCCCGCGTGCGGGGACAGCTTTTGGTTAGTGCTGCTGCCAGCCCCCCTGATGAGGGAGGTGGATGCGAATGCAACGAGCAGACGGAGGGAGTCCTGTTACTACTTTACCAGATTGCTCCTACTGAATCCATAAACAATCTGGTAACAAAACCAAAAAACTCCCCGAATCCGGGGAGTTATGCTATGAGCTGATGCTTAGGAATGGAGCTTTTCTATTACGCGGTGCGCAACTTCAAGGCAGATCGCGGCGGAGCGGTCCACCTGGGCGGTGAATTCTTCGCAGCCGCCCTCTATGGCATCGCTCACGGCCTTTATCATAAGGCAGGGTACGCGGTTGCGGTTGCAGGTGAGCAGTATCGCGGCGGCCTCCATTTCGCATATGTCGGCATTGAAGTCGGCGTGCAGGGCGCGCTTCTTGGCGGGATCGTCAACGAATTTGTCGCCGGAGGCGCATATCACGCGCTTGAGCGACGGCTCCGCCGCGATGGCGGCGTCCACAAGCTCCGAGGGGGCGGGAATGTATATGCTGGGGTATTCAAGATAGCGGCCCACTTCGCAGTTATCTATTGTTGAAGTATCAAAATCGTAATGCACAACGCTTTCCACAACGCATGTCTTGGCAAGGCTCATTTCCGGCGTAAGACCGCCGACCACGCCAAAGTTGATTATGAACTCCGCGCCGTATTTGGTTATGAGGAACTGCGTGCCCGCTGCGGCGGCTATTTCGCCCGCGCCGCTTTTAAGAATATACATCGTGTAATCGTCGCTGTCCAGCCGCTTTACGTCGAAGCCGGTCTCGCTCACATCGGTAAGCTTATCACCGTAGCGGGAAAGCACAGCCCCTATTTCTACCGCGACCAGCATGCCTATCGTCTTTTTTGCTTTTTTCATATAATAAACCTCGCGCTTTTAACTGATGATGTAGGTATGATAGGGCATAAACGGAAGAATTGTCAAGCGCGGGAGGGGAAATATGGCCAAAAAGATTTGAAAAAGGCAAAAAAGCCCTTGATTTGTGCAGCTTTTCAGGGTATAATACCATCTGTTCGGGACTTATTGTCCTTACGAATGCAGCAGCAGGGCGGTTAATCGCGCTGCGCCCAGCAAAAATAAAGTGAGGAGTTGCACGATGAAAAAGGATATCCATCCCTCTTACGGCGAAAGCATCGTCCGCTGCGCTTGCGGTGAGACCTTCAAGACCGGTTCCGTAAAGGGCGAGCTCAAGGTCGAAATTTGCTCCAAGTGCCATCCGTTCTACACCGGCAGGCAGAAGCTGGTAGACACCGGCGGACGTGTAGACCGCTTCAAGAAGCGTTACGGCATCAACTGATAGCCTAACTTTAAGAAGCAAACCTAATGTGTTAAAAGGGGCGGGCGGTTTGAATAAGCCGTTCGTTCTTTTTTGCGCAAAAAATGTGAAAACACGGTCAAATTAGGGTAAAAAAGGCGCATTGCATATTGAATGCGCCTTTTGTATTGGGTAAAATAGAAGCATAAACATGGGAGGTAGTAGAAACAATGAGCAAAGCATTCAGAAACACCCTTTTGGCGATTTCACTGACCTACATAGTGCTTGGCCTGATACAAATATTGTGGCCGGTAGGCTCGCGCATGGTGATATGCTATATAATGGGCGCGGCGCTTACGCTGTTCGGCATATACCACATAGTGCGCTACTTCAGCGCGGATACGAGCTATATGTTCCCGGGCATGGGGCTTGCGCTTGGCGTTGCGTGCACGGTAACGGGCATACTCATGATAATCTGCGCCAAGGCCATTGTGGCAATATTCGGCGTTGTGCTTGGCATAGCGGTGATATCGGACAGCATACTGAGGATGCAGCTTTCCTTCAACATGATGCGCTTTGGCATAGGGCGTTATATACTCGTTATGGTATTTGCGTTCATAATGCTTGCGGCGGGCATAGTGATGCTGTTCAACCCCATAAAGAGCGCGGCCGCCGCGACCACGGTTATGGGCGTTTGCATGATGGTGGACGGCATAATGAACATAATCAGCGTGATATTCGCAAAAAAGCTGCTGGAGGAGTAAAATCTGCTCCTTCGAAAAAATAATTGACTTATCGGCTCCCCTACTTGGGGAGCTTTTTGGTATGAGAATAACTTAAAGCAGCCAACTGCCGCGAGAAGTTCCCCCTCAGTCACGGCTTACGCCGCGACATCTTCCCCGCAAGCGGTGAAGCCTTTTGGTGCGGTACAAACTC
>MSGS01000029.1:0-11800 GCA_001940855.1 Christensenellaceae bacterium Phil1
AGCCTGCCCTGAAAGGGGAGGTGGGTTTCGCGTAGCGAAAGCCGGAGGGGTTATAAAGCGGCTCATTGCTCTTTGTTTATCTCAACCCCTCAGTCTCACTTCGTTCGACAGCTCCCCGGCCGGGGAGCCTTTTGGCATTGTACAAGCCCCTTACTCTCCCGCCCGTGGCAGCAGCTCTCTCGGTCCTCTACCGAGATAGCGTATGACGAACACGAGCGTTCCTGCTATGAACAGCCCCAGCGCGGCAAGGCAGGTGAGCAGGCTCACACTTGCGTCTGCGCCGAGCGCAAACTCAACCTCCACCTGCGTGCTTTCGGCCAAGTATGCACTGAAGGCAAGAAACTCCTCCGGTGTTTGGTTGGCGCTGGCCATTATGCTTTCACCTACGCCGGCGGTAAGAGCATGCCCTATTGCCGCGCCTATAAGCGCACCAGTCACGGCAATTATCAATGCGCTCAGCATAACTGCGGCAAATGCTCTTGCCTTGCTGCAACCAAGCAGGCGCATGGTGCCTATGCTCTGCTTCTGCGACTGCGCATAGAAGAACGCCAGCAGTAATGCAGCTATGACAAGCAGCGAGGATGACAGTATCAGCAGCAGCTCCGCCGTGCCAGACAGTGCTTCCAAGCTTGGCTGTATTCTCGAATAGCCTTGGTCGTAGAAGGTGAACCGTGCTTCATAGTCTCCCTGCTTCGCTCCTGTTATGCCAAGCTCGTTCATGCGCTCTATGAACGGCTCAATCTTGCCATTCTCCAGCCATATGGTCAGCAGCGCGCCTGTGACGGGTCTGTTCTCCTCGGCCGGGGCATTCTCGAGAGACTTTTCGGGGATATAGATTGTGTTCCAGGGGACGGATATCGCGGCCTCGGATATGGTCGAGCTGCCGGTCATTGGCCGCACGTCGTATATGCCCACAACTTCGTATTCGCCGCTGTCGAAGAAGTGATTGGGGTCGGTGTAGGTGTAGCGGGGTGAAAGTTGTGAACTCCAAAACGTGGCATTGGTAAAGAAACCATATTCATAAAAGTTGAAATTTATTTTCTGCCCGACTTTCCAATTCTGCACAACGGCTTGCTCCTTGCTTATCATGCAAACCTTTGCACCGGAAGCAAATTCTTCGTCCGAAATGGCGTGGCCCTCCCTTATAAACATGTTACCAAGGTTAAATGCCGGAATGCCGGTAATATCATTTGTGGTCGTTACGCCAAAAGACCGTGAATTGATATGGTATGCTCTGCTTATTTGCTCATATTTTTCTTTCAACTCAGGGTCATTCTCTACATCTTCATATTTATATAACCAAAATGGGTGTTCTTCCGTATAAATTTTACCGACAAATTCTTGATTTGCGTTTCTCCCTTTTTGATACCTATATGCAGGTTTGGTAAAAAATACGTCTGCTTCAAAGAACATCTGCGTAATTGTATTTTTGCCGAGCATCTCAGTCCCAAATTCACATCTGCCCGCATTTCCGTGGAGAGCGCGTATAACTCCAATATACTCAACATCAGGCTCAAGGTATACATAATTTTGTGACGGATCTGTATAGTTAAGTTTTTTTAACGCATCTGTATAGTGCTCAAATATATATTCCCCACTTATGTCAACACCGGCATTTATGCGCCCTGCATTCTTATCTTTTGTTAAGAATGCATCTGTGGCGGTATCTATAACATCAAACACAAATGAAATTAGCCAATGCTTTTCTCGATCAGAATAAATCCCTCTTAGAACTAAATCCGGAAGAGCAAATCCGTTGGGGGTCAGGTTCGGTGTTATCTCTTGCCCTGCATTATATGGGTCAAGCATGGTATTATTATCAATATTAAGCTTAAAATGCAGCACATCTTCATTGTAATATGGAACTATCAGCCCACGGATGTTTTCATCCATTTTTTTTGCAATGTTGTTTTCACTGAACGCTCCGTATCGCGCCCTCAGCTCATATTTCTTTACGCTTGGCGCATTTATTATGGGTTCTAAATCATATCCATAAACCGTAAGCGCATAATATCCAGCATAATCATCAGCCTTAGTGATATTACTAATCAGATTGCCATAGCTGTCCACGTCCGCATACAGTTCCATTATAGCTATGGTTGTATATGTTTCATCGGCAAGCCTGAGATTGTATTGACTATTCATATACAAGTTCAAGCTTGCGCAGAAAAAAGCCGTAAGAATTACCAATACCATAAAATATAGTATTGTACGCAAAGGCTTGCGGAAAAGCTGGCGCAGGTGCATGGATAGCATAGAGAGAAAATCCTTTCGTTTGTTTACTGTTCACTTGCAGGCCGAACATGGCCAAGTCCTAAAAGTTAACGCTTCAATGGTTTTAAGGATTCCAACGGGTTACTTATACACGGCATCCGCGTAAGCTTACTATAACATGAATATGCCGGCATGTAAAGGAAGAAGCGGGCATTACGCCCGGCCGTATTGCCTTCCGCCCGTCGGCGGTGGTATAATTAAATCAACAGAACATACAGCAACGCCGTGGCTTCGGGCGAAACCCGAAGATCAACAAGGGAAGTCGGGTGAAAATCCCGCGCTTGCATTGGATTTTTTGCAAGCTGTAAGCGTTGAGCGGATGCGTACAAAAGGGGCGCTTTGCCCGGTCATTGGGAAACCGAGAAGGCTTACGCAGCCGCGCAGGCACGGGCGGATTTCGCCGTGCCGTATTCGCAAGCCAGAAGACCTACGAACGTTTTATTCTCCGCGCAAAATGCGCGCGCAGAATATTATTTTAATGTGCATTATACGCGGCAGTTTTGAAATTTTTGCAGAACTGGCGCTTCACTTTTTTATAAAAACGCGTTGCGGAAAGGAATAATATGGAACACGGGGCGAAGGTGCGCGCGCGGTACTTTGCGGCGCTGCATCCGTCCGTATGCATGGCGTATTTCGCGGCGGCGATAGGGCTTACGCTGGCCTGCTCGCATCCGGCAGCGGCGGCGCTTTCGCTGGCGGGCGGCACGGCGTTCAGCATACTGCTTCGCGGCGGGAAGGAAACGGCAAACACATATAAATTCGTGCTGCCGATGTTTTTGCTGATAGCAATAGGCAATCCGCTGTTCAATCACCGCGGCGCAACTATGCTTTTTATGCTGTTCGATCAATGGATAACGCTGGAGGCGATAAGCTACGGGCTTGTGTCCGCATGCACGCTGAGCGCGATAATAGTTTGGTTCGCGTGCTATCAGCAGGTTATGACGAGCGATAAGTTTTTGTATCTGTTCGGCAACGTTGCGCCAAATACCGCCCTGCTGATAACCATGACGCTAAGGTTCATACCAAAGCTTAAAAAGGACGCGGCGGACATAGCCGCGGCGGAAACAATGCTAAACGGCAAGCCGCAGCGCCTTACGCAAAAGCTGGGCGCGGTTATGCGCAGGCTATCCGTGCTGCTTACAATGAGCATGGAAGCGGCGGTTGAAACGGCGGATTCCATGCGTGCGCGCGGCTATGGAGAGGCGCGGCGCACAACGTTCCATCTGTTCAGGTTTGATACGCGAAGCGCGGCCATAATGGCGGCTGTGCTGTCGCTTGCGGCGGTGTGCACGGCGGGCAGGATATACGGCTACGGATACATGGAATTTTACCCGCGCATATATGCGCTTGATACGGACGCGGGCGGCGCGGCGATGCTTGCAGCGTTCGCGGCGGTTATGTTCATGGGGGCGATTTTGGAGATGAAGGAGGCAGCGGTATGGCGCTCGTGCGGATTGACGGAATAAACTTTACATATGCGGGCGCAAAGAGACCCGCGCTTATCAATGCATCGCTTGAAATAAACGAAGGCGAATATGTGCTGCTGACGGGCGCGTCCGGCTGCGGCAAAACAACGCTTATACGCCAAATAAAGCCGGAGCTTACCCCCGCGGGCGCGCGGGAGGGCAGCATAACATACGATGGAGTGGCGATAGAGAGCCTCAACACAAAGCGCGCCGCGGCGGAGATAGGCTTTGTTCAGCAGAATCCGGATAACCAGATAGTTACGGATTATGTGTGGCATGAGCTTGCGTTCGGCCTTGAATGCATGGGGCTGAGCGTTGGCGTGATACGGCGGCGCGTGGCGGAAATGGCGGCGTTTTTCGGCATGGAAAGCTGGTTTCGGAGCAAAACATACGCCCTTTCGGGCGGACAGAAGCAGCTTTTGAACCTTGCGGGCGCGCTTGCGATGGACCCGCGGCTGCTTATATTGGATGAACCCACCGCCATGCTCGATCCGCTTGCCGCGCGGGAGCTGCTGGACGCTGTGGGCAGAATAAACCGCGAGCTTGGCGTTGCGGTGCTTATAACCGAGCACAGGCTGGAGCAGGTGCTGCCTGCGGCGGACAAGGTTGCCGTGATGGAGCGCGGGCGGATAATAAGCCAAGGCAGGCCGGAGGAGACGGTGCGCAACCTTTGCCGGAGCGGGGAGGGGGACAGACTGTTTTTCGGCATGAGTGCGCCGGTAAGGATATTCGCCGCATTGGGGCGGGAGGAGCTGCCGCTTACCGTGCGGGACGCACGGCTGGGCCTGAAACGAATATTGGGCGATAAAAAAGCTCAGCCGCTGAGTATAGACGCGCCGAAAATCAGCGCGGAGCCCATACTGAGTGCGAAGGAGCTTTGGTTCCGCTATGATGCAAAGGGCGCGGATGTGCTGCGCGGGGCGGATATATCGCTTTGCGAAGGGGAACTTATGTGCCTGCTGGGCGGCAACGGCGCGGGCAAAAGCACGTTGCTTTCGGTGCTGTGCGGGCTAAACAAAGCCTACCGCGGCAAGGTGAAACTGGATAATGGCAAAAAGCTATGCATGCTGCCGCAGAACGCGCGCACGCTGTTCACGGCGGATACTGTGCTGGGGGAGCTTATGGATGCTTCCGACGGGGACGAGGCGCGCGCAAGGGCCATGGCGGAGCGGCTTGAGCTGAGCGGGCTGTTCGATTCGCACCCCTACGACCTTTCGGGCGGGGAGACGCAGCGCCTTGCCATAGGCAAGCTGCTGCTGAGGGACGCGAACGTGCTGCTGCTGGACGAGCCTACAAAGGGGCTTGACGCATACGCTAAGCTTCAGCTTGCCAATATGCTCAAAGGCCTTTGCAAGGAGGGCGCAGCCATATTGGCCGTTACGCATGACGTGGACTTTGCCGCGCAGTACGCGGACGAGTGCGCAATGATGTTCGACGGGGGCATAATATCGCGCGGGGAGCCGCATGAGTTCTTCGGCGGGAACAGATTTTATACTACCGACGCAAACCGCATAGCGGGCGATATTGCGCCGGGCTGCATAACAAGCGGGGAGGTTGCTTCGCAATGCAAAAAACTGCTGCAATGAAGCGCGCCGGTGCTGTGATGGGCGTTACGATAGCGGTGCTGTGCGTGCTGCTTGTCGCGTTTTCGTATTATCATGCCACAAGGGCCACGATAAGCCCGTACGGGGAGCTGAGCCTTTGGGACACGATAGTAATGAATTCGGACATAATAATGGGGCTGGTGTTCCTTGCTGCGTGCAGCGTGCCGTTCTTTCTTAAATTCGAGCGCAGGAAGCCGCGAGCGCGGGAAATGGTGCCGCTGGCGGTCATGGCGGCGCTTGGCGTTGTGGGGCGGACGGTGTTTCAGCTTATACCGCTGCCCAATTTCAAGCCCGTGTCGGCAATTGTTATAATCACAGCCATCGCGTTCGGGCCGGAGGCGGGCTTTATGACGGGTGCGCTCACGGCGTTCGTTTCCAATTTTATATTCGGGCAGGGGCCGTGGACGCCATGGCAGATGTTCTGCTGGGGCATGATAGGCTTTGTTGCTGGGCGGCTGCAAAAATCGGGCTTTTTGGGGCGCGAAAAGCCGCGGCGGCATTTTGCTTCGCCTGTGTGGGACAGGATATGCCCCGCGAACACATCGCGCGGGGATATGCTGCACTATGCGCGCGGCATAAGCGACCGCGCATCGTTCCGCCTGTGCATGTTCGGGCTGCTTTCGGGCTTCGGCTACGGGTGGATTATGAACCTTTATTACATAATAGGCTACATAAACCCAATAACCTGGCAAAGCGTTGCCGCGGCGTATGTTTCAAGCTTTTTCTTCGACCTGAGCCACGGCGTATGCACGTTCCTTGTGCTTTGGGCGCTCGGCACGCCGTGGATAAAAAAGCTGAACCGCGTAAAGGTAAAATTTGGGCTGGATATTACGGCGTAGGCGCCCGCAGCTCGCGGCCGGTGTTTATTATAACTATTGCAGCGGCCGCGAACGTTATTATGATGCACCCCTGTCAACTGATGGCATTACATATTCATACAAATAATATATAATATATAAACCGAATAAAACGATAATAAGTAAACACGATTCAAAATATAAATTGGTCATTTTCTGTTGCGTATTCTATAATATTTTCTGTCAGGACATAATGATTTTACTGTTTTGACATGAGCTATTATTTTTTATAGGGAGATATCACGAAAATGAAAAAGGTAAACTGGATCGTGGTCATAGCCGGTGCGCTGGTAGGTCTTGCCGCCGTGCTGCTCACCGCGCTTGGCAACCCCGCCAACATGGGCTTCTGCATAGCCTGCTTCCTCAGGGATATCGCCGGAGCATGCAGCCTGCACGGCGCGGCGAAGGTGCAGTATGTGCGCCCCGAAATAATCGGCCTTGTGCTGGGTTCCTTCATAATGGCGCTTGTTAAGGGCGAGTTCCGCGCAAAGGGCGGCAGCTCCCCGGCTACCCGCTTCGTGCTGGGTGCGTTTGTAATGATAGGCGCCCTTGCGTTCCTCGGCTGCCCGCTGCGTATGGTCATCCGCCTTGGCGGCGGCGATCTTAACGCGCTTGTGGCCCTTATCGGCTTCACCATCGGCATATTCATCGGCGTGCAGTTCATGAAGCGCGGCTTCTCGCTCAGGCGTAATTACACCCTTGGCGTTACCGAAGGCACCATCCTCCCCGTGCTCATGCTCGGCCTGCTTATTCTTGTTGTCGCCGTGCCTTCGCTGTTCAAGTTCAGCGAAGCCGGCCCCGGTTCCAAATTTGCGCCGTTCTTTGCAGCGCTTGGCATAGCGCTTGTAGTCGGCGCGCTGGCGCAGAGGAGCCGCCTTTGCATGGTTGGCGGCATCCGCGACGGCATGATGTTCGGCGATTTCAAGCTGCTCTATGGCTTCGTGGCCATATTCGCGGTTGTGCTTGTCGGCAATCTTATAACGGGGCATTTCAATCTTGGCTTTGCCGGTCAGCCCGTTGCCCATAGCGATCATGTTTGGAATCTCCTTGGCATGCTTCTTGTCGGTTGGGGCAGCGTCCTGCTCGGCGGCTGCCCGCTCAGGCAGCTCATACTTGCCGGCGAGGGCAACAGCGACAGCACCGTTACCGTTTTCGGCATGATTGCCGGCGCAGCGTTTGCGCATAACTTCGGCCTTGCCGGCGTTGCCGCGAGTGCCGATGCCGCGGGCGGCGTACCCACCGCGGGCAGGATAGCGGTAGTGATAGGCATAGTGTTCGTGCTTGCCGTATCGCTTCTGAACATGCCCAAGAAGGCGGACGCGTAATTTTGTATTTGACATCAGCAAAGGAGTAAAGTTATGATAGACGCAAGAGGACTTGTTTGCCCCATGCCCGTTGCAATGGTGCAGAAAGAGGTCAAAGCTAACGCTCCCAAGGAAGTTGAAGTGATGGTGGACGATCAGTGCGCGGTTGAAAACATAACCCGCTACGCCACCAACGCAGGCTATGCCGTGAGCGTGGATAAGGAAGGAACGGATTACCGTTTGACGCTTAAAAAGTGAACGATTATATAGCCACATTCCATACCCATCTTGCCGCCATAATGGCGCACCGCGCGCTTAGCGCGCTGAATATAAGCGCAAGGATGATGCCCGTGCCGCGTGCGCTGAGCTCTTCCTGCGGAACGTGCGTGCGGTACAGCGCGGAGGATGCAAATACCCAAGCCATGGGCGAAGACTGCGAAAGCGTTTTCATGGTGCATCCGGGCAAGAAGGAGGAATACGAGCTTATCTATTCGCAGGAGTAATGCCCGCGGCACTTCCATACTCGGCAAAAAGCTGATATAATGATATCAGCTAAAGCTGAAAGGAAACTGAGCGGCATGAACAAAAGCTTATTGAGAGACATACCTAAGGTGGACGATCTTTTAAGGTCGCCCACCTTAGCGCATTTATTCGCCGATACGCCCCGCGTGAGCGTTACCGAAGCGCTGCGCGAGGAGCTGGATAATATAAGGAAGAATATACTTGACGGCGCGCTTGACGCGCTGCCCTGCACAGAGGATATACTTTCATCCGCGGCGGAGCGCGCGCGGATGAAGTCCCGCCCCAGCCTTAGGGGAGTTATAAACGGCACGGGCGTTGTGCTGCATACCAATCTTGGCCGCGCATGCCTTGCGAAGGAAGCCGTGGATGCGGTAATAAACGCGGCTACGGGGTATTCAACGCTTGAATACGACGTGGCATCCGGCTCCCGCGGGGAAAGGTATTCCCATGTGGAGCGGCTGCTCAGCCGCCTTACGGGCGCGGAGAGCGCAATGGTGGTGAACAACAACGCGGCGGCGGTGCTGCTTATACTTTCGGCCCTTGCCAAGGGGGGCGAGGTCATAGTCAGCCGCGGCGAGCTGGTTGAAATAGGCGGCAGCTTCCGCGTGCCGGAAATAATGGAAAGCTGCGGGGCGAAGCTGAGGGAAGTGGGCACCACCAACAAAACCCACCTTGCCGATTACGAGCGCGCCATTGGCGAAGATACCCGCGCCGTAATGAAGGTGCATACCAGCAATTACCGCATTGTGGGCTTTACCGAAACCGTAACGCGGGAAGAAATGGGCGAACTTGCGCATAAGCATAATTTGCCGTTTATAGAGGATCTTGGCAGCGGCTGCCTGTTTGATTTGAACAGGCTTGGCATACGCGATGAACCAACCGTGCAGGAATGCGTGCGCGCGGGGGTGGACGTGCTGTCCTTTTCGGGCGATAAGCTGCTCGGCGGGCCGCAGGGCGGCATAATAGTTGGCAAAAAGGAATATATAGACATGCTTAAAAGGCATCCGCTCACAAGGGCTATGCGCGTGGATAAGATGACGCTTGCCGCCCTTGAAGCCACGCTCAGGTGCTATGATGAGCAGCGCGAGTTTGACGCTATACCAACGCTCAATATGCTCGGCGCGGACGCGGATGCGCTCAGGGCGAAGGGCGAGAAGCTCTGCCAAAGGCTTAATGCCATAGGTGCGCATGCCAAGTGCGTTCCCGTGCGGGATCAGGTTGGCGGCGGCAGCGTGCCCATGCAGCTGCTTGACGCATACGCCGTGGCAATAGAGCTTGACGGCGTATCGACCGAAAAGCTTGAAAAGCACATGCGCCTTGGCGAGCCGCCAATAATAGGCCGCATTGACCACGCAAGGTATCTTTTGCATATGCGCACGATAGCGGAAAGCGAATTCGATACTATAGAGAAGGCGATAGCGGAGGCTATGGCATGAAGCACGTTATAATAGGCACCGCGGGCCATGTTGACCACGGCAAAACCGCGCTTATAAAGGCGCTCACCGGCATAGAAACCGACCGCCTGGCAGAGGAGAAAAAGCGCGGCATAACAATAGAGCTCGGCTTTGCGCACATTGAATGGCCGGACGGCACGCAGGCGGGCATAGTGGACGTGCCGGGGCATGAAAAGTTCATAAAGAACATGCTTGCGGGCGCGGGCGGAATAGATCTTGCAATGCTTGTGGTTGCGGCGGACGAAGGCTTCATGCCGCAGACGGTGGAGCATCTTAACATACTTACGCTGCTGGGCATAAAGGACGGCCTTATAGTCATAACCAAGAAGGACATGGTGGACGAAGAATGGCTGGACATGATAAAGCAGGACGTGAAGGAGCGCGCGAAGGGCACCTTCCTTGAAGGCAAGCCCATAATGTGCGTTTCGGCATACACGGGCGAAGGCATCGCGGAGCTGAAGGAAGAGCTTTATAAGCTGGTCAGCAAGGCAGGCGAAAAGAACATGCGCGCTGCGTTCAGGCTACCTATAGACCGCGTTTTCTCCGTGGATGGCTTCGGCACGGTTGTCACCGGAACGCTTATAGAGGGCAGCATGAATGAAGGCGATGCGGCGGAGCTGGTGCCGAGCGGTGCGGAAACGCGAATAAGGAACCTTCAGGTCCATGGTAATACGGTAAAAACGGCGTATGCGGGCCAGCGCGTTGCCGTGAACCTTGCCGGACTTAAAAAGACGGATGTGCAGCGCGGGGACTGTGTTGCCAAGCCTAATACCGTGCGCGTATCAAGAATGCTGGACGTTAAGCTGATGAACCTTAAAAACTCCGGCCGCGTTATAACAAACGATATGCAGGTTCATCTTTACCACGGCTCTGCCGTAATGCTGGCCAAGGTGGTGCTGCTTGAGCGGGACGCGCTGGAGCCTGGCGAAAGCGGCTATGCGCAGCTGAGGATGACGGAGCCGATAGCAGCGAAAAACGGCGACAGGTTCGTTATCCGCTTCTATTCGCCGCTGGAAACGATAGGCGGCGGCGTGATACTGGACGATGCGCCCATGAAGCATAAGCGCAACGTGCCCTCCGTTATAGAGGCGCTGAAAATAAAGGAAGGCGGCAGCGCGGCGGACAGGGTGCTGCAGCTTATTGACGAGGCGGGCATGGCCCTGCCCACGGCGGCAAAGCTGAACGCCAAGCTGAATATAGACGCGGAGGAGCTTTCCGCGGAGCTGAGCGAACTTACGGACTCCGGCCATGCTGTGGAGCCGATAGAGGGGCGCTACATATCCTCCCGCGCGCTCGATGCGGCGGCGGACGGCGCAAAGGCTGCGCTTAACGCATACCATAAGCAGAACCCACTGCACGCCGGCATGAAGGCGGCGGAGCTTAGGCAGAAGGCGTTCAAAAATACGGAACAGGCCGCGGCGGATGCCATAATAGCCGAACTGTGCCGCGAGGGCGCGATAAAGCGCGCGGGCGAACGCTATGCGGACGCGGATTTTGAAATACACTATACAAAGAAGCAGACCGCCATACGCAAGAAGCTGCTGGATTATTATCAATCCGCGGGCATAGAGCCGGCCACGGTTGACGAGGTGATGGCCACGTTCCAAATGAACGAGCGCAACGATTTCAAGCAGGTGCTCGACAGCGTTGTGAGCGGGGGAGACATAGTTATGCTCACGCCGCAGATATGCTATTCGCGCGAATCATACAAAAAAGCGTGCGATGCGGCGAAGGCGCACTTTGCCGGGCACGATACAATTACCCTTGCCGAATTCCGCGACGCCATGTCAACTTCAAGGAAGTATGCGTTGGCCGTGCTTGAATATTTTGATAAGAACGGAATAACCCGCAAGGATGGCGATTTTCGCAAGCTTAACAGGGGCTTTGGCGAATAAGCGCACAATTAGTGCTTGCTAAAGCGAATATGTGCATGCTATAATAGCCGAACGTATGGGAGTAGATGGGTGCTGGTGTGCCCCGCGGTCTTCAAAACCGTTGCAGGTGGTGAGGAGCTGCCCAGGTGGGTTCGATTCCCACATACTCTCGCCATAAAAAAGCCCTGAATATCGGGGCTTTTTGCTTGTTTTGAGCTTATTATTACCGAAAAATGTTGCACCAAAAAAGCAAGATATTTCGGCATTTTTGAAAGAAGCCGCAAAGCCATTTCACTTTTTTGGGGTAAAATTTTTTGTCCGGTTTGCCAGCTCCCTCAGCGAGGGAGCCTTTTGGCATTGTGCAAGCACTAACTATAAGCCTGCCCTGAAAGGGGAGGTGGATGCGAGTGAAACGAGCAGACGGAGGGGTTGCATCGAGGTTGCT
>MSGS01000029.1:11926-21552 GCA_001940855.1 Christensenellaceae bacterium Phil1
CTCCCCGTCCGGGGAGCCTTTTGGGTACCGTCCCCCCGAATGCACGCGCCCGATATCCCGCAAATTATCGCTTATATGCTTAAACTAACTTCAATATCATGTTTTTCAATAGTAATGCCGATTTATATTGACAATTTAATGATAATAGGCTATCTTATAATCATACGGAGGGGACTCTGTATGAAGGAAATAAATAGTTTCGGATGACGATTGCAGGAGATGCGCCCAAGGCCGTGTGGCAGAAGGGCGAGCCGAAGGAATAAGCGCAGTGTAAGGCCGAATCTGCGCGAATATCTCAGGCAAAGGGACTGTAATCTGACGAACTCTGGAAAGCGAACAGCACCGAAGGCGCAACCCGCCGCGAGACGGGGAATCTCTCAGGTTGGATACAGAGTCTGGCACGGGTATTAAGTATGCCGTATGCCGACTCTATTTTTATCGGGCTGATTGACAAGATATAATCAATCAGATCGGGAGCCGGAACGGGGAAAGGCGGGCAGTCAAGCATGAAGAACGGACGGGATTTTATGATAGTGACCAATAATCCCTTGGTCGAAAAGGTACTCAGCAAATACTATGAAATCCGTTACCTGCCCGAGGAGAACTATCACGCTATACTGATAACGGTGCGGGATCTGGTGTATGCGGGGCATAAGCTCTATACGCATCCGCTTTCCGGCAGCGTAAAGCCGAACGAAACTCCTTATAAGTCCGTTGTGGTCTCAAAGGTTCCGCATAAGATGAACGCGGACGAGGCCGCGATAATATCCAACTGCGTCGAGGCGTATGATAAGTTCACCCCGCGCAACAGGATGCTGAGCGATAAGGTGCTCGGGGACTTTCAACTAATCGACTATACCCTGCTGTGCGGCGCCGTGGATTACGACGCGGCGGCGGGTCTTAGTAAACTGGATAACCAAATATAACCATGCAAAAAAAGAAGGAGGAGGTGTTCGATTTGAAATTGGAATTGGGCTTTATAGAGATCAAGGACATTCAATTTTCAAACGAATCCAAGGTTGAAAACGGAACGCTTTTCGTAAACGCCGATGACGTCAAGGCCTTTGTTTATGAGGATGACGACGTAAAGGCTTGCGTAAAATCCGTGTGCTTTGACATTGCAAAGCCCGGCGAGAGCGTTCGCATTACCCCTGTTAAGGACGTTATCGAGCCCCGCGTAAAGGTAGAGGGCCCCGGCGGCGAGTTCCCCGGCGTTATAGCCAAGGTGGACACCGTTGGTTCCGGCAAGACCCATGTCCTGCGCGGCATGGCGGTCGTCACTGCCGGCCCCATCGTTGGCTTCCAGGAGGGCATCATCGATATGACCGGCCCCGGTGCGGAGTACACTCCGTTCTCCAAGCTCCTTAACCTCGTAATGGTCTGCACCCAGGTTGAGGGTGTGCATCAGCACGAGTATGAGCATGCCGTGCGTATCGCCGGCCTGCGTGCCGCCACCTTTATCGGTGAGCTCGGCCGCAACGTGACCCCCGACGAGACCAAGGAGTTTGAAACCCTCGGTATCCGCGAAGGTCTTGAAAAGTACCCCAATCTGCCCCGCGTTGGCTATGTCCATATGCTGCAGAGCCAGGGCCTGCTGCACGACACCTATGTTTACGGCGTAGATGCCAAGCGCACCCTGACCACCATCATTTACCCCACTGAGACGATGGACGGCGCTATCATAAGCGGTAACTGCGTTTCCGCCTGCGATAAGAACACCACCTATCATCATCAGAATAACCCCGTCGTTGCCGATCTGTTCGAGCAGCACGGCAAGACCCTGAATTATGTTTGCAACATAATCACCAACGAAAACGTCTACCTGGCCGACAAGCAGCGTTCCTCCGACTGGAGCGCCAAGCTGTGCCGTCTGCTGGACCTTGACGGCGTTATCGTGAGCCAGGAAGGCTTCGGCAACCCCGATACCGACTTGATCATGAACACCAAGAAGATCGAGCAGGTTGGCGTAAAGACCACCATCATCACCGACGAATACGCCGGTCAGGATGGCAAGAGCCAGTCCCTGGCCGATGCCGATCCTCTGGCTGACGCGGTCGTCACCGGTGGTAACGCCAACATGGTTATCGAGCTGCCCAAGCTGGACAAGGTTATAGGCACCCTCGATTACGTTGACAAGATCGCTGGCGGTCACGCCGGTTCCCTCAGGCCCGATGGCAGCATCGAGGCGGAGCTGCAGGTAATCACCGGCGCCACCAACGAAATGGGCTTTAACTGCCTCAGCGCCAGGTAAGGCTCAGAAAGGAGAAACAGAACATGAGTTATCGTGTAGTACACTATATTAACCAGTTCTTCGCCCAGATCGGCGGCGAGGAAATGGCTCATATCGCTCCTGAGCTCAGGGAAGGCGCCGTTGGCCCCGGTACTGCGTTTGACGCAGCATGGAACGGTGAAGCCAAGATAGTCAACACTATCATCTGCGGCGACTCTCACTTTGCCGAGCATGAGAAGGAATCCAAGGCCCAGATTCTTGCTTGGGTCAAGGAAATCAATCCCGATCTGTTCATCGCCGGTCCCGCGTTCAACGCCGGCCGTTACGGCTATGCCTGCGCCAACATCGCACTGGCCGTAAAGGAAGAGCTGGGCATCCCCGTGCTCACCGGTATGTACGAGGAGAACCCCGGTGCCGACCTGAAGGACAAGGTCCTCATCGTCGCTACCACCAACAACGCCGCCGGTATGCGTAAGGCTGCCCCCACCATGGCCAAGCTTGCCATGAAGCTGATGAAGGGCGAAAAGCTGGGCGCTTCCTGCGAAGACGGTTACATGAACAACGGCATCCGCGTCAACTTCTTCGAGAAGGAGCGTGGTTCCAGGCGCGCTGTGAAGATGCTGCTCAACAAGCTTGCTGACAAGCCCTTCACTACCGAGTATCCCATGCCTTCGTTTGACCGCGTTGCCCCCAATCCCGCTGTTAAGGATCTGAGCCATGCCGTTGTCGCGCTGTGCACCAGCGGCGGCATCGTGCCCAAGGGCAATCCCGATCATATAGAGTCCTCCTCCGCTTCCCACTATGGCGAATACTGCATAGCGGGTGTTGAGAACCTGACTCCCGATAAGTACGAGACCGCTCACGGCGGATACGATCCCGTATACGCCAACGAGGATCCCGACCGCGTACTGCCCGTCGACGTCATGCGCGAATTCGAGCGCGAAGGCAAGATCGGCAAGCTGCATGATTACTTCTACACCACCGTCGGTAACGGTACTGCCGTTGCCAACGCCAAGAAATTCGCTGCTGAGTATGCTCAGAAGCTGAAGCAGGCCGGTGTTAACGCTGTAATCATGACCTCGACCTGAGGCACCTGCACGCGTTGCGGTGCAACGATGGTTAAGGAAATCGAAAGGGCCGGTATCCCCGTGGTTCACGTGTGTACCGTTACACCCATCTCCATGACGGTCGGCGCGAACAGGATAGTTCCCGCTATCGCCATACCTCACCCCCTGGGCAACCCCGCCCTCACTCCGGAGGAAGAATACAACCTCCGCAAGAAGATAGTCAACCGCGCCCTCGAAGCGCTGACTACCGAAGTTAAGGATCAGACCATTTTCGAGGTTTGATCGTAAACTGAAACGGGGCACTTAAACCGAACTCACGTCTCGCGGCCCGTAACAGGGCCGCGGGCGGAGAAATAAATGATTCGGAGCGAAGAATATGAGCAAGATCTATGACGTGATAGTCCTTGGCGCGGGTCCTGCGGGATTGACTGCCGGTCTGTATGCCGGCCGCGCACGCCTCAGCACACTTATTATCGAAAAAGGCCAGGATGGCGGCCAGATTGCCATCACCAATGAAATTGAAAATTACCCCGGCGCACAGCTTGAGGGCGAATCAGGCCCCAGCCTTATCGCCCGCATGACGAAGCAGGCCGAAAAGTTCGGCGCAGAGCGTGCGCGCGATTCTATAAAGAGCGTTGAGCTCACGGGCGATGTTAAAAAGCTCGTCGGCACCAAGGGCGAGTATTATGCCAAAACCGTTATACTGGCCACCGGTGCTTTCCCCCGCCCCATAGGCTGCAAGAACGAAGGCAAGTTCGTTGGCAAGGGCATTTCCTTCTGCGCCACTTGCGACGCCGCTTTCTTTGAAGGCATGGAAGTTTACGTTGTCGGCGGCGGCGATGCGGCCGTTGAAGAGGCAATGTACCTAACAAAGTTTGCCCGCAAGGTTACCATTATCCACAGGCGCAACGAGCTGCGCGCTGCTAAGTCCATACAGGAGAAGGCCTTCAAGAACGAGAAGCTGCACTTCATGTGGGACACCGTGGTTGACGAAGTAGATGGCGACGAGATACTGACCAAGATGGTAGTTAAGAACGTCAAGACCGGCGAATTGACCACCATAGAGGCTGACGAGGACGACGGAATGTTCGGCCTGTTCGGCTTCATAGGCCTGCTGCCCAACACCGCCCTGTACGAGGGTCAGGTGAATATGGAAAACGGTTACATTCCTACCGACGACAATATGCATACCAACCTTGACGGCGTATACGCTGCGGGCGACCTCCGCGTGAAGAGCCTACGCCAGGTTGTGACTGCCGCTGCCGATGGCGCAATCGCTGCCATGCAGGCCGAAAAATACATTGCGGACCACAAGGAATAAGACTACTATATAAGCAAATAATCCAAGGAGGATATAACGATGCTGGAAGTTGATAAAAACACATTTGAAGCGGAAGTGCTTCAGGCCCCCGGTAAGGTGCTGGTAGATTTCTATGGCGACGGTTGCGTACCCTGCGCCGCCCTTATGCCCTATGTTCACGGTTATGCCGAGACCTATGGCGATAAGCTGAAGTTCTGCGCCCTTAACACCACCAAGGCCCGCCGCCTTGCTATTTCTCAGAAGGTTCTCGGCCTGCCCGTTATCGCTATCTACGAAAACGGCGAGATGATAGATTCCCTCGTTAAGGACGACGCAACCCCCGAAAACGTGGAGAACATGATAAAGAAGCATATCGGCTGATAAGTTATTTTAGCCTGTATGCCTTTTCCGCCGGTAAAACGGCACAAAATTTTTAGATAGAATGCCGAAAGGCTTCTATAAATAATGGAAAAGGAGGATGTGGCATGAGCATTTTAGCTGGCAAGAAGGTCATCATAATCGGTGACCGTGACGGCGTTCCCGGACAAGCTATCGAACTGTGCGCCAAGAGCGCAGGTGCAGATGTTGTCTTCTCCTCTACGGAGTGCTTTGTCTGAACGTCCGCCGGTGCAATGGATCTGGAGAACCAGAGGCGCGTAAAGTCCTTGGCCGAGCAGTATGGCCCCGAGAACATTGTTGTTCTTCTGGGTGCTGCTGAGGGCGAGGCTGCCGGTCTCGCTGCCGAGACCGTCACCAATGGTGACCCCACTTTCGCAGGTCCGTTGACAGGAGTCCAGTTGGGACTCAGGGTGTATCATGTGTGCGAGCCTGAAGTAAAGGCGGAATTCGATCCTGACGTATATAGCGAGCAGGTAGAGATGATGGAGATGGTTTTGGATGTTGACGATATAGTCAACGAAATGACCTCCGTCCGCGAACAGTACTGCAAGTATTAAGGCATTCACACGCGGGGCGCAGGCGTAAGCCCGCGCCCCGACCTTCCTATTTTGGGAAAAAGCAAATTGAGCGCGGTATGCGTTTTTTTGAAAAAAGAAATATTATGTTGAAAGGATAGATGCAACATGAAGAGCGTAATCAAGGGTGCGGGTTACATACTCGTACATACCCCCGATATGGTCATCCATAACGGCACCACACAGACAACCGAGCGCATAGTTAATCCTGAGAGCGAGTACCTCAAGGAGCTGCCCAGTCATCTCCGCAGCTTTGAACAGGTACTTTCTTATTATCCCAACCAGGTTTACATTGGCAACGCCACCCCCGATGAGCTTGCCGAGATTCCCCAGCCCTGGCACGACAAGGAATGCCCCTGCCACGAGCGTTACGGCCAGTTCGGCCAGATGATGCCCCAGGAGGAGTTCCTGCTGCTGCTGCAGGCCTGCGACGTATTTGAGCTTGTTCAGCTGGACAAGAACTTCGTTGCCAAGCATCGCGATCAGCTTGCCGCCAACCCCATAATCGACGAAAGCATCATGGCCCGCGTTAACGAGGGCGTTGACATTGCCGAGATAGAGCGCCTTGTTGCCGAAGAGCATTCCGAAGGCCTGTATGATAACAACGTGCTGGTCGGCTGTGTAAATCGCGCACACGACATAGACGTCAACCTTTCCGCGCACACCATGCTTGAAAACCTTGTCAGCAAGGCTTCCTGCGTAGTCGCCATTCTCAGCGGCATAAAGAATGCCGGCATCAACAAGGAAGACGTTGAATACGTTATAGACTGCTGCGAAGAAGCTTGCGGCGATATGAACCAGCGCGGCGGCGGCAACTTTGCCAAGTCCGTTGCGGAAATAGCCGGCCTTAACGCCGCCACCGGTTCCGATACCCGTGGTTTCTGCGCAGGCCCCGCCCATGCCATGGTAGAGGCCGCTTCCCTGGTCGCTTCCGGCGCATACAAGACCGTTGTCGTCACCGCCGGCGGCTGCACCGCAAAGCTGGGCATGAACGGCAAGGACCATGTCAAGAAGGGCCTGCCCATTCTTGAGGACATGCTGGGCGGTTTTGCCGTAGTGCTGACCCAGGACGACGGCGTAAGCCCCGTTGTGGATCTTAGCATACTTGGCCGCCACACCGTAGGCACCGGCTCCGCGCCGCAGGCCGTTATAGGCAGCCTGGTCACCGATCCTCTGGAGAGGGCCGGTCTGAAGGTTACCGATGTTGATAAGTTCTCCCCCGAAATGCAGAACCCCGACATCACCAAGCCCGCCGGCGCAGGCGACGTGCCGCTGGCTAACTACAAGATGATAGCTGCTCTGGCCGTAAAGCGCGGCGATATTCAGAAGAGCGAGCTTGCTTCCTTCACCAAGGAGCATGGCCTTACCGGTTGGGCGCCCACCCAGGGTCATATCCCCTCCGGCGTGCCTTACATCGGATTCGCCCGCAACGATATCATGGCCGGCAAGATCAACCGCGTTATGATAATCGGCAAGGGTTCGCTGTTCCTTGGCCGCATGACCAACCTGTTTGACGGCGTATCCTTCGTTATTGAGGCGAACAAGGGCGAGAAAGCCGAAGCCGGCGTGAGCGAAGACGAAGTCAAGAAGATGATAGCCAAGGCCATGCGCGAATTTGCCACCTCCCTCATGGGGCAGGATGAATAAGGCAGGTGCGCAACATGGGCAGCATTGAAAAGATAATCGCGCAGTCATTCCTGAAGATGGCGGAAGGGCTTGAAACCGGCGCGTTCATGGACCGCCCGAAGATCGCCCTTACCGGCATGGGCAGCGAGCATGGCGAAGAGAACGCCATGGCTGCCGCCAAAATGGCTGCTAAGCGCGGCGTAGACGTGTACTATATCGGCACGCTCACCGCCGAAGGCGTAACCACCATCCCCGTGGCCAACGATGAAGAGGGCCACAAGAAGATGGAGGAGATGCTGAATAATCATGAGGTGGACGGCGCAGTTACCATGCACTATCCGTTCCCCATCGGCGTTTCCACCGTAGGCCGCGCCATAACACCCGCCAAGGGCCGCGAAATGTTCATAGCCAACACCACAGGCACTTCCAGCTCGGACCGCATAGAGGGCATGATAAAGAACGCCGTTTCCGGCATTATCACTGCCAAGGCCTGCGGCGTGGGAAACCCCACGGTAGGCATACTGAACGTTGACGGCGCAAGGCAGGCCGAGATGGCGCTCAACCAGCTCAAGGCCAACGGCTACGAGTTCACCTGGGCCGAGTCCGCCCGTGCGGACGGCGGCGCGGTGATGCGCGGTAACGACGTGCTGGAAGGCACGCCGGACGTGCTGGTGACCGACTCGCTTACCGGTAACGTGCTTGTTAAGATGCTTGCTGCATTTACCACCGGCGGCAGCTTTGAATCCACCGGCTTTGGCTATGGCCCCGGCATCGGCAAGGGTTACGACAAGCTTATCCTTATAATCAGCCGCGCTTCCGGCGCCCCGCTCATAGCGAACGCGCTGGAGTATGCAGCCGAGCTTGTTAAGGGCAAGGTATTCGAAAAGGCGAGCGCTGAATTCGCCAAGGCTGAAAAGGCCGGCCTGAACCAGATACTTGAAGCGCGCAAGGCAGCCGCCAAGCCCGCCGCCGCGGAAGAAAAGGTGGTCAAGCCCGCGGCAGAGCCCTGCACCGCTTCCATAGCCGGCATAGAGGTAATGGATCTTGAGGATGCCGCGCAGGCCCTGTGGAAAGAGGGCATCTATGCCGAAACCGGCATGGGCTGCACCGGTCCGCTGGTAATGATGAGCGAAGCTAACCACGCCCGCGCCCTTGAGATACTCAAGAAGGCCGGATACGTCGGTTAAGCTTTAAGGAGCAAAACAATGAAGGTAAACGATCTTATTCAGAAGTGCGAACGCGACCTGACCACCGCGGAAATAACCGACATGGTGGCCAAGGATAACCGTCAGGTGGATCTTATATTCGCCGAAAAGCGCACCGACGACGCGGGCTACCTCACATGGGACGCCGAAAACTGGACCAGCGTGGACGGCAAGCGTTTCATAGTGACTTACTCGCTGGATGGCCGCGTGCTCAACGAATACGGCACATACAATAAGTATGACATGCGCGGTGTATTCAATCCCGAGCAGGCGAAGGAAATAAGGCTGAACTAAAGGTCAATACGCAAGGGACATGGGGTAAAACCCGTGTCCCTTTTATCTTGCAAAAAAATATCAAGTTAAGGCAATTATACCGTTGTGCCGATAAAAATATATGATATAATAAATAAAAATCAAAGCGAAAGTGGGTATGAACATGGGTAAATTTGTGGTAAAGCAGACAAAAACCGGCTTTAAGTTCGATTTGAAGGCCAATAACGGCGAAGCCATAGCAACGTCAGAGGTATATACTACCGAGGCCGCCTGCATGAACGGGCTTGAGAGCGTGCGCAAGAACGCGGAAATAGCCCAGCTTGAGGATCAGACCGTTGAAAATTACGAGACCAAGACCCATCCCAAGTTTGAAATGTATTCCGACAAGGCGGGCGAATATCGCTTCCGTCTCAAGGCGCGCAACGGCGAAATAATTGCCGTGTCGGAAGGCTACAAGGCCAAGGCAAGCTGCATAGCGGGCATAGAGAGCGTGCATAGAAACGCGCCCACGGCAACGGTAGTTAAAATGACAGAGGAATAAGCAAACAGATAAACAAGCTGGCGGACGCCGTAAAGGCCAAGCTCAATTCGGACAAGGCCGGCGATATAATAAGCGGCATAGGCAAGCTGTTCGGCTAAAAATATTGAAAACGCGGGCGGAGGGGCGAAGGCGGGTGGTCATAAGACGGTTTCATTCCAGGCAGTAATGTCTGCCCGGAATGTTATTGCATATATTAAAGCCATATGATAGCTTTAAACAAAGCAATAAGTCGAAATGATAAGATAGGTAGGGTCTAACGTGCCAACAATTCAGTTAAAGGCGATGACGCGAGAACTATGTCACGAGCTGTACAAGCATTGGACGAATGATGCGTCTATCTATATGGATATGCACCTGTTTCAGCCCTATGTTTATGACGAAGCTGCGGTAAATCGATATTTTGATATGAA
>MSGS01000029.1:21667-76525 GCA_001940855.1 Christensenellaceae bacterium Phil1
ATCCATATGCAAAACGACGCGGTGAAGGGAAAGGGATACGGAACGCAGGCAGAACGTTTGGCGGTAAAAACCGCCTTTGACGAGTTGGGAATGGCTGCGGTAAACGCAGATACCATCAGGAAAAATACTCGGAGTCAGCATGTGCTGGAAAAGGTAGGCTTTCGCTTTGTAGGAGAAGATGAAGCATTCAAATACTACCGTATCGAGCAGTAAACTCCAATTTGCCGAACTGATAAAGGGAGCGCTTCTATACACATTTCGGTGTACCGCGCGGGCATCCCTTGCCTCTCCCTTTGGGAGAGGTGGTCGAGCGCAGCGAGTGCCTGAAGGGGAGAAGTACCCGGAAAAACATCTTGCCTCTCCCCTTGGGAGAGGTGGCCGAGCGTAGCGAGGACGGAGAGGGTAACCAATGACCATACCAAGTGGACTTTTATTGCGCTTCGGCCAGACTTGTCATTGAATTGGATGGCTCTCAACATCACGAACCTCAGGGGCTTGCTTATGATGCTGAACGTTCTCAATTCCTGATGTCTCTTGGGTTGGAGGTTTTGCGATTCTCCAACCGGGATATAGACAGAGATTTCCGTAATGTGTGTGAACAAATTGATCTTATCATTCGAAAAAGGCTGCAAGGCCCTCTCAGTCACCTGCGGTGACAGCTCTCCCAAAGGGAGAGCCAAGGGGCTGCACCCCTTTACATAGTATGTTGGCATGAGACTGTATCGATACGCTCCATTGACTGTTTTATAAACACCCATCTAAGGCTCCTCCGCTTTTTCGCACCGCGCAAAAATCCGTGCGGCGAAGCCGCGCTTCATGGAGCGAAGCTATGCTTCATTTTTCATGCACCGTAAGGTGCGCTTAATTTGAAAAAAGCACTTCGAATGAAGTGCTATTTTCATGGCGCGCCCAGCAGGATTTGAACCTGCGACCTACCGGTTCGTAGCCGGGCACTCTATCCGCTGAGCTATGGGCGCATTGCCGTTCCTTGAACGTGCTTATGTATTGTAGCGCAAAGTTCGATGCTTGTCAACAATTATAACCGATTTTGATGCCAAAAAATTTTTTCGGCCTTGTGGACGAGAATGCGCTGTGCTATACTTTGACTACAAAATCGGTTGCGGATTTTTCCGGCGCTTGCCGCTTTTCGCCGCACAGCCTGCTGAATATGCCCGGCATATCGGCGGTTGTGGGGCTTTTTTTATGGGCCGGAGGAAACGGGCGGAGGTATTTATGAAAAGACGGACATTCTATACGGAATTGGCATATATATTGGGGCTTATTGTGCTCGCGTTCAGCGCGGCACTCATGGAAGCGAGCGACCTTGGGGTATCGATGATAGTTGCGCCGGCGTATTTATTGCATCTCAAGCTGAGCCAAACGTTTGCGTTCTTCACGTTCGGCATGGCGGAATATACGCTTCAGGCGGCGCTGCTGATAGTGATGGTAATGGTGCTCGGGCGGTTCAGGCTATATTATCTTTTCTCGTTCATAACGGCGGTGCTGTACGGCCTTTTGCTCGATGGCTCTATGGCGATAGTGGCGCTGCTGGGCATGAGCGGCATGGCGGGGCGCATAACGTGCTTCACAGCGGGGGTAATATGCTGCGCGGTGGGCGTATCGCTGCTGTTCCATACATATATCGCGCCGGAGGTATACGAGCTGTTTGTGAAGGAGATTGCTGCCAAATACGGGCGGAACATAAACCGCGTAAAGACCGCGTATGACTGCATAAGCTGCCTTATAGCCGTGGGCATGTCGTTCGCTTTTTTCGGCTTAGGCCATTTTGAAGGGGTAAAGATAGGCACGGTGCTTTGCGCATTGGTCAACGGCGCGCTGATAGGCTTCTTCTCCGGTGCGTTTGAGGGGAAGTTTGAATTTAAGGATGCAACAAAGCTGAGAAAATATTTTGAGTAACTAAAAAGCGGGGTATAGGCCCCGCTTTTGTATGCTTAAATCAGTATTCAACAGGCTCGCTCAGGGGAAGCTCCAGCAGCTCCGGATTTTCCAGCAGCTTTTTGAACAGGCGAACTGTTTTGGCGTAATAATATCCGTCCGCAATTCGCTCGTCTATCGTAAGGCCAAGATCCACGCTGTCGCGCATTTCAAACGTGCCGTCCTGATTGAAGAAGGGATTGTTCTTCCTTTCGCCCACCACGCAGAATATGGAGCAGGTGCCCCAGTTGGTCAGGTGGTGATAACCGCTCTTCAGCTTTATGGAGCCAAGGTTGGTGAGCAGCGCGGAAGAATAATACGGATCTGAACCGATAAGAAATTCCGGACACCAGCCGTGCTTGTCCAGCTTGGTTATAAGATACACTAAGAATTTGGACAGGAAGCGCGGCATTTTGTTCAAAATATCCATGCTGTCGCTCGAACGGTCAAGCGCATCGCTGCGGCAGGAGGATATCTGCTTATAAAGCTTGGCGCGCAGGGAATCGATATTGTCCGTGGGGTCCGAATAAACTATGGCAAGGGCCTCGGCTCCATTGTCACTGAACAGCTTTTTTACAACAAATGCCGCGGATATCGCGTGGCGCTGATACACGTTCTTGTTGGCTATGAAGCGATTCATCTTCGGGCGGAGCGTGATGGTCTTGAGCAGCGCTACCACGATTATGTGGAACATGGTGAAGGGAAAGTCCGTCTCCGTGGCGTTGCGCCTGGCAAGGTATGCGTTTATGTTGGTCAGATCGATGCGCTCTGAAATATATGCCTCGTTATCGCAGCGGTTGGGATAGATAAGCGGCACTATGAAGTGCATCGGGTCAAGCTCGCGTATGAGACGGCCATCTTTGCGGTCGCCCCAGCGGCGTTTGGGTTTTTCCATGGTATGAGTCCTCCGGAAATAGAATAAAGAGTATAAAACCTTAACTATAATACCACCTATTTACAATATTCGCACGGTTTTTTTGAAAAAAGACGAAAATATGGGCATTTTGTCCGCCGCGGCGCGTGTTTTGCTGCCCCTTTTCTTCTTATATTTATTTTACGCTATTGATGAAAACGGGGTGAATATGATAAAATAAGGTATGCTTATTGAGCGGCTGAAACTGAATGATTTTCGCAACTATGAATCGCTTCTGCTCCGCCCGGACAGCGGCCTGAACGTTATCGTCGGCGAGAACGCGCAGGGCAAGACCAACGCGGTGGAAGCTATTTTTTTGTGCGCCTTCGGGCGTTCGCACAGAACGGCGAAGGACGCGGAGCTGATACGCGCGGGCTTTGCGGGCGGATATGTGGGCATGGACATTCAGGCGAAAAGCGGCAGCCGCACGATAGAGATAAAGCTTAAAAGCGGCGAACGCAAGCAGATATTCATAGATAAGCTTATGGCAAAGCGCACGGGAGAGCTTATGGGCGCGCTGAACGCGGTAATGTTCTCGCCGGAGGATTTGGAGCTGGTAAAGGGCGCGCCTGCCGAGCGGCGGCGGTTCATGGACATGGAGCTGAGCCAGCTTAGGCCCGCTTATTATTACACATTGCAGCGCTATAACGCCGCACTCAGGCAGCGCAACGCCCTGCTGAAGCCGGACGCCAAGGCGGACATGAACGCCGTCAGGCAGCAGCTTTATATTTGGGATGAGCAGCTTAGCAAAACGGGTGCGGAAATAATGCGCATGCGGGCGGAATTTGTGCAAAGGCTGGGGCTTATAGCAAGCCGGCTGCACAGGCAGATTTCGGGCGAAAGGGAAGCGCTGCTGGTGCGCTATGCCCCGGATGTGGACATAGAGCGCATGGGCGGCGGGGACGCGGAGGCCGCGCTGAGCGAGGCGCTGTATAACGGCGCGCTGGACGATATTCGCCGCGGATACACCGGCGCAGGCCCGCACAGGGACGAGCTGGAGCTTAACCTGAACGGCACGAACGTGAGGGTATTCGGAAGCCAGGGCCAGCAGAGAACGGCCGCGCTGAGCCTGAAGCTGAGCGAGCTGGAGCTTATCAAGGGCGAAACGGGGGAAAGCCCGGTGCTGCTGCTGGACGATGTTTTGAGCGAGCTGGACGAACCGCGGCAGCGGGCGCTGCTTGAGGCGATGAGCGACTGCCAAACCTTTTTGACCTGCACCACGCTTGAAGGATTAAAGCGAGCGGGGCTGAAGGGCATAAACGCATGGCGCTGCGCGGCGGGCACGCTTACACGCGAATAGATGTAAAGCTGAAAATGAAGGATCCGGCCGGATGGCCGATATGATTTTTTGAAACAAGGAGAAAACGGAAAATGAGCAACCACACCGATTACGATGCCTCTCAAATTCAGGTGCTTGAGGGGTTGGAGGCGGTAAAGCGCCGCCCGGGCATGTATATAGGCTCAACGGACTTCCACGGGCTGCACCATTTGGTGAAGGAGCTGGTGGATAACGCCATTGACGAGGCCATGGGCGGATACTGCAACCACATTGAAGTTACAGTCCATGGCGACAACTCCGTTACCGTTACCGATAACGGCCGCGGCATACCCGTTGACATGCATGAAAAGATGCATAAGAGCGCGCTGGAGGTTGCGCTTACGGTGCTGCACGCTGGCGGCAAATTCGGCGGCAGCGGCTACAAGGTCTCCGGCGGTCTGCACGGCGTGGGCCTGAGCGTTGTCAACGCGCTGTCAACCTGGCTGATAGCCGAGGTAAAGCGCGACGGCAAGCTTTATTATCAGGAATATTCCTATGGCGAGCCTAAGGCCCCCGTTAAGGCCATAAAGGACATTCCCGAAGGCGAAAGCGGCACCAGCATAACATTCCTTGCCAACGATAAGATATTTGACGAGGTGAACTATAATTTCGATATCCTTGCGGACAGAATGCGCGAGCTTGCTTTCCTTAACGCGGGCGTAAGAATAACCGTGAGCGACGAGCGCGCCGAATCGCCCGACGTGCGCTCCTTCTGCTACGAGGGCGGCATAGTCAACTTCGTTAAGCATCTTAACCGCAAAAAGGCCGTTCTGCACGAAGAACCCGTGTACATAACCGCAAGCCGCAACGAACCCGAAAAGCAGGAGGTGGCAACGGTTGAAGTCGCGCTGCAATATAACGACGATTATAACGAAAACGTGTTCACCTTTGCCAACAATATAAACACCGGCGAAGGCGGCAGCCATCTGGTGGGCTTCAGGAGTGCGCTGACCCGCGTTTTGAACGACTATGCGCGCAAATATAAAATACTCAAGGATAACGACGACGCCCTCAAGGGCGAGGATATACGCGAAGGACTCAGCGCGATAGTGAGCGTTAAGCTCGTTGAGCCGCAGTTTGAGGGCCAGACAAAAACAAAGCTTGGCAATGCGTACATTCGCGGCCTTGTGGACAGCGCGGTGAGCGAGGGGATGAGCGTTTACCTTGAAGAGCATCCCACCGAGGCGCGCGCGATAGTGGACAAGTGCCTTACCGCCGCCCGCGCAAGGGACGCCGCGCGAAAGGCAAGGGAGCTTACCCGCAGAAAGACCGCGCTCGATTCAACAAGCCTGCCCGGCAAGCTGACCGACTGCACGGAGAAGGATCCCGAAAAGTGCGAAATATTCATTGTTGAGGGCGACAGCGCAGGCGGCAGCGCAAAGATGGGGCGCGATCCCGCGCATCAGGCGATATTGCCCCTTCGCGGCAAAATACTCAACGTTGAAAAAACGCGCATGGACAAAATACTTGCCAATAATGAAATACGCGCCATGATAACGGCGTTCGGCGCGGGCATAGACGAGGAATTCGATACCAGCAAGCTCAGGTATCATAAAATAGTGTGCATGACCGATGCCGACGTTGACGGCAGCCACATAAGGATACTTATGCTCACGTTCTTCTTCCGCCATATGCGCCCGCTGATAGAGCAGGGCTATGTATACGTTGCGCAGCCCCCGCTTTACAGAATAACAAAGGGCAAGAACATATACTATGCCTATGACGACGAGGAGCTAAACAGCATACTTGAGCGCATAGGCCGCGACCCCAAGCCCCTTATAAACCGCTATAAAGGCCTTGGCGAAATGAACCCGGAGCAGCTTTGGGAAACCACGATGGACCCCGAGCGCAGGGTTATGCTGCAGGTGCATCTTGAGGACGCGATGAAGGCGGACGAGATATTCTCCGTGCTGATGGGCGATAAGGTGGAGCCCAGGCGCGAATTTATAGAAAACAACAGCAAGCTTGTTGTGGATCTGGACGTTTAACAGGGGAGGAGATAAGCGATGAACGAAAACGAGATAAGCCGCATAAGGCCGCTTGATCTGGAAAGCGAAATGAAGAAATCCTTCATTTCCTACGCCATGGCCGTTATTATAAACCGCGCCCTGCCCGACGTTAGGGACGGACTGAAGCCCGTACACAGGCGCATACTCTATTCAATGGACGAGCAGGGCTTCACGGCCGATAAGCCGTTCCATAAAAGCGCGCGTATTGTGGGCGATGTGCTCGGTAAATACCATCCGCACGGCGATTCCAGCGTTTACGATGCAATGGTAAGGCTTGCGCAGGATTTTAACAGCCGCTATATGCTCATTGAAGGTCAGGGCAACTTTGGCAGCGTGGATGGCGACGGCGCGGCCGCAATGAGGTATACCGAAGCCCGAATGTCCAAGCTGGCGGACGAAATGATGGCCGACATAGGCAAAAACACGGTCGATTTCATGCCGAACTTCGACGAAACGCTCATGCAGCCCAAGGTGCTGCCCAGCCGCTATCCAAATCTTCTTGTGAACGGCTCCGGCGGCATAGCCGTAGGCATGGCCACGAACATCCCGCCGCATAATCTGGGCGAAACAATAGATGCATATGTCGCCATGCTCGATAATCCCGAAATAACGGTTGAGGAGCTTATGGGATATCTTCCGGGGCCCGACTTCCCTACGGGCGGCATAATAATGGGCAACGCCGGCATACGCCAGGCGTACCGCACGGGCCGCGGCCGCATACTGGTGCGCGCGCGCGCGGAAATAGAGGAAGCGGGCAACGGCAAAAGCCGCATAGTGGTAACGGAAATACCGTATCAGGTGAACAAGGCAAGGCTGGTTGAAAAAATAGCCGAGCTTGTGCATGAAAAACGCATAGAGGGCATAAGCGATCTGCGCGACGCGAGCGACCGCAAGGGCCTTAGGATAATAATCGATCTCAAGCGCGACGTTAACGCAAACGTTGTGCTGAATCAGCTTTATAAGCATACCCAGATGCAGGATACGTTCGGGGTGATAATGCTTTGCCTTGTGGACGGCGAACCCAAGGTGCTTAACCTTAGGGAAATGCTGTATCATTATATGCGCTTCCAGGAGGACGTGGTAACACGCCGCACGCAGTACGACCTTGATAAGGCAAGGGAAAGGCTGCACATATTGGAAGGCTTGATGATAGCGCTGGACAATATAGACGAGATCGTTGAGCTTATCAAGCGCAGCGCGAACTCGGCGGAGGCTAAGACGGCATTGTGCGAACGCTTCGCTCTGAGCGAAAAGCAGGCGCAGGCGATACTGGATATGCGCCTTGCAAGGCTGACCGGACTCGAGCGGGACAAGATAAACGACGAGCATGCGGAGCTGACCAAGACCGCCGCCTATTATGAAAGCATACTGGCCGACGAAAACAAGCTGCGCGGCATAATACGCGACGAAATACTGGAAGTAAGGCGCCGCTATGCCGACTCCAGGCGCACGGAGATTGCCCCCGCGTCGGATGACATTGACCTGGACGACATTATTCAGGAAGAGGACATGGCCGTTACCATGACGCACCTTGGCTACGTTAAGCGCATAGCTGCCGATTCGTACAAGGCGCAGAACCGCGGCGGCAAGGGCATAATGGCGCAGGCCACGAGGGACGAGGACTTTGTGGAGCATCTGTTCGTGACGAGCACGCATAATTACATAATGTTCTTCACCAACACGGGCAGGGCGTATAAGATAAAGTGCTACAACATCCCCGAAGCATCGCGCACGGCCAAGGGCACGGCGATAGTGAATCTGCTGCAGCTTGCCGGCGGGGAGAAGATAACCGCCGTATTCCCCGTGGATAAGGATACGGAAGGCGAATACCTTGTGCTTGCCACGAAGGACGGCGTTATAAAGAAAACGCCCATGAGCGACTTTGACAACATCCGCAAGGGCGGCATAATTGCCCAGAACCTTAGAGATGGGGACGAGCTGATAAGCGTGCTGCTTTCAAAGGGTGATGACGATCTGCTCATAGGCACGCGGGAAGGCAAGTGCGTGCGCTTCAACGAAAGCGACGTAAGGTCGATGGGCAGGACGGCTACCGGCGTAAGGGCCATAACACTTGAGGATGGGGACGAAGTGATCGACGTGAACCTCATAGCGCCGGGCATGACGGTATTGTCCATAACCGAAAAGGGCATGGGCAAGCGCACGGATGAAGAAGAATACCCGCTGCGCCACCGCGGCGGCAAGGGCGTTATAGCCAACGCAATAACCGAAAAGACGGGCAAGCTTGCCTGCATGAAGGTTTGCACGGGGGATGAGGACATAATGATGATACGCGACGATGGCACCGTTATCCGTACGCCGGTTGACAAGATAAGCGTGTTCTCCCGCAATACGCAGGGCGTAAGGCTGATGAGGGTTGACGAAGGCACGAAGGTTGCAAGCGTTGCGCTCGCCCCGCACGACAAGGGCGAGGAGACGGAGGAAGAATGAACCTTTTTCTCACGATAGCGTTCCTGTTCTTTATTGGCAGCATGGCCGGATGGGGGATAGAGGTGGTGTTCCGCCGCTTCTTCTCCTCCGCCAATCCTGAGCGCAAATGGATAAATCCGGGGTTCCTTTCGGGACCCTATTTGCCTTTGTACGGGTTCAGCTTGTGCGTACTGTTCCTGCTTTCGCTGCTGGAACAATATATACCAATCGAGAATACGGCGCTCAGGAAGGCGGCGCTGTTCGCCGTGATGGCGGCGGCGGTAACGCTGGTTGAATACATTGCCGGGCTTATTTCAATAAGGCTTCTGCATGTTAAGCTTTGGGATTATTCCAAGCAATGGGGCAATATACAGGGCATAATCTGCCCCAAGTTCACGCTGGGCTGGGCTATATTGAGCGCGGTATATTATTTCCTTATTCATCCGCGCATTGAAAACGCGCTCGTTTGGCTTTCCAACAACCTTGCGTTCTCGTTCATAATAGGGTTTTTCTACGGTGTGTTCGTTATAGATTTGGTGAACGCCACGGCGCTGCTGGTCAAGATAAAGCGCTTTGCGGACGAAAAGCAGATAGTGGTAAAATACGAGCAGCTGCGCGAGCATATCCGCGTGAACCGCGAAAAGCGGCTTGAGAAGGCTAAGTTCCTTATGAGCATGGGCCCGCAGAGCGCAATGGCAGAACAGCTGAAGCAATATTATGATAAGTTCCGCGACGAATTGGAGCGCAGCAAAAAGGACGCGCGGAAGACCGACAGGGGAGATGAAAAATAAATGGCCGGCTATGATGTAGTGGTGCTTGGCGCGGGCCATGCCGGGTGCGAAGCCGCGCTTGCGTGCGCGCGAATGGGGCTGAACACGGCGGCGATAACGCTGAACCTTGATTCAATAGCCATGATGGCATGCAATCCCGCCATAGGCGGCACGTCCAAAGGCCAACTCGTGCGGGAGATAGACGCCCTTGGCGGGGAAATGGGGCTTGCGGCAGATGATGAATTTATTCAGATGCGCATGCTCAATACCGGCAAAGGCCCCGCGGTCTATTCCCCACGCGCGCAGATGGACAAGCGCCGCTATCACGAGCGGATGAAACGCGCGCTGGAGGCGGAGCGAAAGCTTACCATTATTCAGGGCGAGTGCGCCGCGATAGAGACCGAGCACGGCCGCATAAGCGCAATAAGGCTCTCCGGCGGGGTGAAAAGCGAAGGCGAGCGCATAGAGTGCCGCGCGGTTGTGGTTGCAACGGGCGTGTATCTTAAAAGCCGCATCCTGATAGGTGATCGCGTGTGGGAGCAGGGGCCGAGCGGCCTTGCCCGCGCGGAGGGCCTGTCCGCATCGCTTAGGGAGCTGGGCTTTGAACTGAGGCGGTTCAAAACCGGCACGCCGCCGCGCGTGCTTGGGCGGACGCTTGACTTTGACGAAATGGAAATACAGAATGGGGACAGTCCCGCAAGGCCGTTTTCGTTTTTGCACGATATGGATTACCGCGTGCAGCGGCCGTGCTACCTTACCTATACAAACGCGGCTACGCATAAGGTGATACTGGATAACATAAACCGCAGCGCCATGTATTCCGGCCTTATCAGCGCGACGGGCACGCGCTATTGCCCCAGCATAGAGGATAAGCTGGTGCGCTTTGCGGATAAGGACAGGCATCAGCTTTTCATTGAGCCGGAAGGCTTATCCACGGACGAAATGTACGTTCAGGGCATGAGCACAAGCCTGCCTGCGGACGTGCAGCGGGATATGCTCAGGACAATACCCGGCATGAGAAACTGCCACATAACCCGTTACGGCTACGCCATAGAGTACGACTGCATAGACCCGCTTTCGCTCAACAATGCGCTTATGAGCCGCGATGTTGCGGGGCTGTTCTTCGCGGGGCAGATGAACGGCAGCTCCGGTTACGAGGAAGCCGCGGCGCAGGGGCTTTACGCCGGAATTAACGCCGCGCTTTGGATAAGGGGCGAAGAGCCGCTCATACTTTCCCGCGCCGATGCATATATAGGCGTGCTGTGCGACGACCTTACCGGAAAGGGCACGAACGAGCCATACAGAATGATGACCTCCCGCGCCGAATACAGGCTGCTTTTAAGGCAGGATAACGCGGACGAGCGGCTGACGGAGCTTGGCAGGCGGACGGGGCTTATATCGGACGAACGCTACGCGCGGCTGATGAAAAAACAGCAGGAGATAGTGAATGCGCGAATAAAGCTTGAAAAATCCGTGCCGCCGGAGGAAAAGCTTATAAGGCTTATGGAAAGCCGCGGCGAGACCCCGCCCAAAACAGGCATAAAGCTGAGCGAACTGCTAAGAAGGCGCAATATAGGCTACAGCGATCTTGTTATGCTCTATCCCGAAAAGGTGGACGATATAAGCGCGGAGGCGGCGGAGCAGGTTGAACTCAACGAGCGGTATGCAGGCTATATTGAAAAGGAGCGGCTGCACGTTGAAAAATTCAGCGAGATGGAAAACGCGCTTCTGCCTAAAGATACGGACTATTCCCAAATTGCAGGGCTTAGGCTTGAAGCAAGGCAGAAGCTAAACAAAATGCAGCCGGAAAGCCTGGGCCGCGCAAGCAGGATAAGCGGCGTATCGCCCGCGGACATAGCGGTGCTAATGATTTGGCTCAAGCGTCGCAAGGAGGCCGAATGACAAAGGAACTTATACTTTCCCTTATACCCGGGGCGAGTGAGGAGCAGGCGGACAAGTTCATAAAATACTATGAACTGCTGATAGAATGGAACGAAAAGATGAACCTGACCGCCATAACCGACGAACGTGAGGTGGCGGAAAAGCACTTTGCCGATTCGCTGCTGCCAATGGAGCTGATACCACAAAACGCCAAATGCATAGACGTTGGCACGGGCGCGGGGTTCCCGGGCATACCGCTTATGATAATGCGGCCGGACATAACCGTTACGCTGCTGGACAGCCTTAATAAGCGCCTTATATTTTTGAATGAAGTAATACGCGCATTGGGGCTTGAGGGCAGGGCGAAAACGCTGCATATGCGCAGCGAGGACGCGGGCCGCGCGGCCGCGCACAGGGACGCATACGACGTTGCGCTGAGCCGCGCCGTGGCCAACGCAAGGGTGCTTGCGGAATGGACGGCGCCGTTCGTTAAAAAGGGCGGGGTCAGCATAATGTACAAGGGCGCGGCGGCGAAGGAAGAGCTGGACGCGGCGCAGAACGCCATGAATAAGCTTTGCCTTGGCGCGCGGCTTATAGAATACCCGTGCGCATGGGGCGAAAGATATGTTATTGCGGCCAAAAAGCTTGCCCCTACGCCGAAGGCATATCCGCGCAAGGCGGGCACGGCGGGCAAATTGCCGCTGTGATAGTATTGTATTGACGGAAGCACTCGCTTTTTGCTACAATAGCGCGTGCAGTAAAATGGGCTTTTTTGCGGAAGGCAAAGGAAATTAAGGAGGGCTAAAAGCTATGCCTGTGTTCGACTTTATAAGAAACAGCGACGGTGCAAAGGGATCAAAACGGCTTGTGGAGGTGAACGTAGCTTCCATACACCCGAACCCCTATCAGCCGCGCGCCACGTTTGACGAGGAGAGCATTGCCGAACTTGCCCAGTCCATCCAGCAGGTGGGCTTATTGCAGCCGCTGCTGGTAAGAAAGGTGGACGACGGATACGAGCTTGTTGCCGGAGAGCGCAGGCTAAGGGCCGTAACCAGCCTTGGCATGGAAAAGGTGGCCTGCATAGTGCAGCAGGATATTGAGGACGAATCGAGCGCGATGATGGCGCTGATAGAAAACCTGCAAAGGGAGGACCTGCATTACCTTGAAGAGGCGCAATGCTACCAAAAGCTGCTTGAAACATACGGCCTTACGCAGGAGGAACTGGCCAACCGCCTTGGCAAAAGCCAAAGCTCCATAGCGAACAAGCTGAGGCTTTTGAAGCTTTCCGATGAAGTAAAGGCCGCCATGACCGAAAAGCGGCTCAGCGAGCGGCACGCAAGGGCGCTATTAAAGCTGACGGACGATAAGCAGCGGCTTGACGCGGTGGAAAGGATTGCCGAAAAGGGCCTGAGCGTTAAGGAGACCGAGCAGATGGTTGAAAAAACGCTGAATAAGGCATATGACGAAAAGCAGGACGGCGCAAAGCCGCGGCCCAAGCTGATGCGGATAGTGCGCGATTACAGGCTGTTCATGAACACCATAAACCAGGCCGTGAACCAGCTTAGGGAATCGGGCATGACGGTTGAGGTTGAGCAGAGCGACAGGGCCGACGGCGTGGATATTAAAATAAGCGTAACGAGGAAATAACCGAGGAAATAATACCGATGGAGAAGAAAGGCGCCCTTGGGCGAATTAAAAGCACATTTATAGGGGACAGGGCTTTTTATCAAAGCGTTGTTAAGCTGCTGATCCCGATAGTTATACAGCAGGGCATAACCAGCTTCGTAAACCTTTTGGACAACGTTATGGTGGGCGCGCTTTCAACCGCGGCCATATCCGGCGTTGCCATAGTTAATCAGCTTATATTCGTATTCAATCTGAGCATATTCGGCTCGCTTTCCGGCCCCAGCATATATTCCGCGCAGTATGCCGGCGTTGGGGACGACGAAGGCGTTAAGCATTGCTTCAGGTTCAAAATGATAATAGGCACGCTTATTTCCGTTGCGGCTGTGCTTGTATTTGCCCTGTTCGGGGAAAACCTTATTTGGCTTTACCTGAATGAAGAGGTGAACACGGCGGAAACGCTTGCGGCTACGCTTGAACAGGCGAAGGATTATATGTACGTTATGCTGTGGGGGCTGCCGCCGTTTATGCTGAGCCAGGCTTACGGCACAACGCTCAGGGAAACGGGCGAAACGGTAGTGCCCATGCAGGCGAGCATAATTTCGATAGTTACCAACTGCGTGCTGAACTATGCGCTCATATACGGCAAATTCGGCGCGCCGGCAATGGGCGTTAAGGGCGCGGCAATAGCCACGGTGATTGCAAGGTATCTTGAAATTGCGTATATTCTGATACACACCTACAGAAGGCTTGACAAATACCATTACTTCCGCGGCGCGCTGAGGAATTTGAAAATACCTAAGGAGCTTGTGAAAAAGATTGCCGTAACGGGCGCTCCGCTGCTGGCGAACGAATTCCTTTGGAGCACGGCAATGGCGGTTAAGAACCAGTGCTTCTCCTATCGCGGGCTGGACGTTGTTGCGGCAACGAACATAACAAGCACCGTTTGGCAGGTTTTTGCAATAATAATGTTCGCAATGGGTTCGGCAATAGCCATAATGGTGGGCCAGCAGCTCGGCACGGGGGATATAGAGGAGGCGCGGCGCACGGACGCGCGGCTTATATTCGTATCCTTCGTGATACATGTGCTGATAGGCATATTAGTAGTTGCGCTGAGCGACGTTATACCCATGATATACAATGTTGAGCAGAATGTCAGGGAAATGACGGGCGGTATGCTCGTTGCCGCGGGCTGTACATTATGGATACATGCGCTTGCGCACGCATCGTACTTCACAATAAGGAGCGGCGGCAGAACGCTTATAACGCTGCTGCTGGACAGCGTTTTTACGCTGGCGGTGGTTGTGCCTATTGCGTATGTGCTGTGCTATTGGACGGATATGAACGTAAGCTGGGTATATGCCTGCGTTGAAGCGGCCGATATAATTAAGTTCCTTATAGCATTGCCTATACTTATATCCGGCTCGTGGGCGAGAAACGTTATAAATACGGGCAAATGAGCCGTCATGCGTAAGGGGGAAGCGGCATGAAGAGCAAACGGCAGAATTACGACAGCGTACAGAGCCTTATAATAGCCACGGCGGCGCGGCTTTTTACCGAGCGCGGGGCGGACGGCGCAAGCCTTAACGACATTGCGAAGGCCGCGGACATAGCCAAGGGCACGCTGTATTATTACTACCCGGCAAAGGACGAACTGATTGCGGACACGGCGCGTACCCACGGCGACTGGATGGGCGATACGCTGCTTGCCTGGGCGGAAACGCTGCAGCGCGATACGGATGCGCACAAGGCCATGAAAAGCCTGCTGCACGAACTGTTATGGGACGAGATGCACGCCAAGCTGCACGTTGTGCTGGTGTCCCATGCGGCGATAGCGGGTGGCGAGCTGAGCGGGCTTATGGACGCAATGCGAAAAAAATGGGCGCTGATGCTGGAGGTAGGCTCGCTTAAGCTGCAATCAAACGACGCGCGCACCATACGCGCACGCTCCGGCGCGTTCTTCTCCATGCTTATAGGCTACATGGCCAAGGCGGAGATTACGGACGCGGATATAGACGAATTTATAGAAATATTCCTTTCGCGCTGAAAAAGGCGAAATATATTGGGTTAAATCATTAATGGGCGGTTGCAAAGCCGCCTTTTTGCGTGGTAGAATAATAAATAGCGCACGGCGCCAAATATAAAGAAAGGACAGTGTATTTGACCATGGACGCAGGGCCATATCCCAGTAGCGTAACCAAAACAGAATATGCGGGCGGCCTGTTCGTGGCGATGGATACACCTGTTCATGCGGCTGTGCGCTGATACGTGCGCACTCTTTGGGCATATCCTACGCATGGCATGCCGCCTGAAAGAAGGAGGTTTGCCATGATAAACAACGAATTGATTGAAAAGCTGCTTTCCCTTTTGCAGAGCAAGCAATATGGCGCGGTAAAATCGCTGGTTCAGGACATGAACGAGGTTGACGTTGCCGAGGCAATAGAGGAGATATTTGAAGAAAACGAAGAGCCGGAAACGCTGCTTCGCCTTTTCCGTCTGCTTCCGAAGGAGACTGCGGCGGAAACGTTTGCGTATATGCACAGCGACGTGCAGCAGAAGCTTGTTGAAATGCTCAGCGATACGGAGCTTGGGTATATACTGGACGACATGTATCTGGACGACTATGTCGATCTGGTGGAGGAAATGCCGGCGAACGTAGTGAAAAAGCTGATGCAGGTTTCAAGCCCGGAAAACAGAAAGCTTATAAACGAATATTTAAGGTATCCGGAGGATTCGGCCGGAAGCCTGATGACAAACGAATATGTGTACCTAAAGCCGCGGCTCACCGTCGGCCAGGCGTTTGACGTGATACGCAACACGGGTATAGACAAGGAAACGATATACACATGCTATGTTATATCGGGCGAAAGGCAGCTTGAAGGCGTTGTGACCATAAGGGAGCTGCTGCTTGCCGACCCAAACGCCAAGGTTGGGGACATAATGAACACAAATGTTATCCACGCGCATACGCTGGACGACAGGGAGGAAGTTGCAAAGCTGTTCTCTAAATACGACATGATATCGCTCCCTGTGGTGGATAACGAAGAAAGGCTCGTTGGCATAATCACCGTTGACGACGCGGTGGACGTTTTGCAGGAGGAGAACACAGAGGACTTTGAAAAGATGGCAGGTATGGCCCCGAGCGAGGAGGAATACCTGAAAACGCCAATATGGAAGCTTGCCAAGAACAGGATAGTATGGCTGGTGATACTTATGCTTTCCAGCATGGTAACGGGCGCAATGCTGGAGCATTTTGAAGCGGCAATAGCCGCCATACCGCTGCTTGTAAGCTTTATTCCCATGCTTATGGATACGGGCGGAAACAGCGGCACGCAGGCTTCAACGATGGTCATCCGCGGCCTTGCGCTGGACGAGATCGAGCCGCGGGACGCCGCAAAGGTTTGGTTCAAGGAGATCCGCGTTGCGCTGCTGGTCAGCGCGGGCCTTGCGCTTATCAATTTTGCGCGCATCGCAATACAGTATCATGATGTTGCCGTGGCGGCCATAGTTTCGCTCACGCTTATTGCAACGGTATGCATTGCAAAATCGCTCGGCTGCCTTTTGCCAATGCTTGCCAAGAAGCTGAAGCTTGACCCCGCGCTTATGGCAACGCCCATACTTACAACCGTTACGGACGCGGCGAGCATTTTGGTTTATTTTACGCTTACAATGAACATTTTGGGCGACAGGCTGTGATTATTTAGACAAATAAAATGGGCGCAATACGGTTGCGCTATGCGCCCGCGGGGTGATAAAATATAATATATGAAACGGGCGGATGTCTATTTGGCCGTAGGCGCAATCATAATAGCGGCAATGCTGATAATACTATCGCGCGGCGCGCGTTACGGCGGGGAGGCCGTTATATACTTAAACGGCGAGGAATATGCCCGCATGCCGCTTGACAGGGCGGATACGCTGAAAATAGAGCAGGACGGCGAAAAGATAAACCTGATAGAGAGCGACGGGCGCGGCAATGTGCGCATGCACAGTTCCACCTGCAAAAATCAGCTTTGCGTTGAGCAGGGCTGGCTGGGGGCGGATGCGCAAAGCGACAACGGGCGCTGGATAGTATGCCTGCCCAACGGCGTGAGCATTACCGTAAGCGGGGATGAAAATGAAAACGAATAAGCTTACGCGCAGCGCGCTGCTTGCTTCGCTGATGCTTGCGCTGGGGTATGTTGAATCGCTTCTGCCTGCGTTTTCGGCAATACCGGGCATAAAGCTTGGCCTTGCGAACACGGTGCTGCTGTATGCGGTTTATATTTGCGGCGTAAAGAGCGCGGTTGCGCTGGCGGTGATAAAGGTGCTGCTGAGCGGCTTCCTTTTCGGCAGCCCCGCGGCAATGCTTTACAGCGCGTCGGGCGCGGCGCTCAGCCTTTGCGCGATGCTTTTGCTCAAGCGGACGGGCAAATTTTCACCCGTGGGTGTGAGCGTTGCGGGGGCCATAGCGCACAATTTGGGGCAATGCATGGCGGCGGCATGCGTGATAGGCATAAGCCCCGTGCTTGCGTATTTCCCCATGCTGCTTTTGAGCGGGGCCGTAACCGGCCTTGTTACGGGCACGGCGGCGGCGCTTGTTATAAAGCATATGCGTCCCCCGAAGAACAAAACAGAAGTTTAATAGGCGTAAAAGCTAAAAAAGTTAAACGAAGTGAAAGGAACCAAGAACATGAAAAAGATACCTGCATGGCTGCTTCTGTGCATCATTTCCCTTGTTGCCGGGCTTGCGCTGGGCTTTACCAACGCGCTGACCAAGGACGAAATAGCGCGGCAGGACGAGGCCAGCAACGAACTGGCAAGGAATAAAGTTATGAGCGAAGCGGATGAATTCGTTCAGCTGGACGTTGCGGCGGACAGCGGCGTGGATTACTGCTACGAGGCTAAGAAGGGCGGCGAGACGATAGGCTACGTTGCCAAGGCCACCGCGGACGGCTACGGCGGAAAGATAGAAGTTACCGTGGGTATTGACAATAACGGCATGATAACGGGCATAAGCTGCGGCGGTTCGGGCTTTTCCGAAACCCCGGGCCTTGGCGCAAAGGTCAAGGAAGCTAAGTTCTCCAATCAGTTCGCCGGCATGAGCGCGCCCGTAAGCATCACCAAGGACGGCGGTCAGGTCGATTCCGTAACGGCCGCGTCCAGAAGCTCCCGCGCCGTGTGCAAGGCCGTAAACGCCGCCTGCGATTACGTTGCGGCAATGGGTAACTGATTACTGAATAAGTAAGTAAAGCGGAACGCCTTTTGCGTTCCGCTTTTTGATATACATTTAACCACATTTTTACCGCTTTTTAAAACTGACTTTACACATTTTTTATTGGTATTTGGAACGGTTTTTGCACGCTTTTCCCTATTTGTCGTAGCGCACGCGGGCGAGTACGGGGTAGGGATTGATATAAACGTACTCCGGCGCGATTATGGAAAGGTGCAGGTGCGGCGCGTCGCTGTTTCCGGTGTTGCCAACGTGGCCTATAAGCTGGCCCTGCTCCACGCGGTCGCCTTCGCTGAGGAAGGTGGTAAGCTCCACCATGTGGCAATATGAATAATAGAAGCCGTAATCATCTTTTACGGTAACATAATTGCCCGCAATGTCGTTATACGCTATGCGAACAATTTCCCCCGCCGTGCAGGAGGGTATTTCCTGCCATTCGCGCGCGCGGATATCCGTGCCCATGTGGCGGCGGGTGGATTTGGAACGGTCGCCGTACCAGCCGTCCTTTATATGCCGCTTGGGCAGGGGATCGATTATAGTGGCAATGTATTCGTCGCTCAGCTCATAGCTGCCGTCGTTATCCAGTATTTGGGCGTTGTTGTCATAGGTAGTGTTAAGGTAGCAATAAAGCGACATTGCGCCGTAATGCACGTCGCTTGCAAGGGGGGCGAAAAGCGCGTCAAAATCGGGCAGGGAAACGCATACGTTAAGCGTTTTGCCCTCTATCGTTACGGATACGTCCGTATGCGCGGCAATGGCCTTGTCCGGCTCATCAAGCATTGTGCATGCCGCCGCTATAAGCCGCCAGTCAAGCTTTCCTGTTACGGTAACGCTTGTGCGGTCAATAAGGCTGCTCATTGCTTTTACATCCTGCGCGGCGGTCCGGGCGCACATTTGGGCAAGGGTATGCGTGTCCGCCGCAAGCTCGGCATAAAGCGGCTGCTTTTCTATAAGACCGGGCATGTCCAGCATGCCGAGGGAGGTATAATCATGCCCCGAATAGTCCGGCGCGAATGCGGCAAAAAAACCGTCCCTGCACATGGTGCAGAGGGCGTCTGCATCCGGCTCCGGCGTTGGGGCGGGCGTAGGCGCGGCCTCAGGCTCCTGCGCGGGGGTGGGGGCGGCAGGCTCCGTCGGGAGCAGCGCTTCCGTTGCGCAGGCCGAAAAAAGGGCGCATACGAGCGCGAGCATGAGCACGAGAATAAGCCTTCTATTAAAAACCATTTCTGATACCTTCCTTTGTATACCAAACAATATTGCCACAGATTGATTGAATAAGCAAGCAACTATTTTGTTAATATTTGCGCGCGGCTTTGACTATCTTCGCGATTTGGCGTATTATATTGGAAGAAACGGGCAACCATATGCCCTAAAACAGAAAACGGAGATGCATCATGAGCGAGAATTGTACACACGATTGTTCCTCCTGCGGCGAAAACTGCCCCAGCCGCAGCCAGAACCCGGCGGACTTTATTGAAAAGCTGAACCCAAAGAGCAGGGTTAACAAGACCATTGGCATAGTAAGCGGCAAGGGCGGCGTTGGCAAGTCGCTTGTTACCAGCCTGCTTGCGGTAACGGCGCGGCGCGCGGGGCTTGATACCGCGGTGCTGGATGCGGACGTTACGGGCCCATCCATACCCAAGGTATTCGGCTTGAGCGGAATGGCCGAAAGCACGGAGGAAGCCGTGCTGCCCATGAAAACCGCAACGGGCATAGATGTGATGAGCATAAATCTGCTGCTGGACGACGTTACCGCGCCGGTGGTTTGGCGCGGGCCTGTTATTGCGAGCGTTGTTAAGCAGTTCTGGCAGGACGTTATATGGAGCCATGAGGACATTATGTTCATAGACATGCCCCCGGGAACGGGAGACGTACCGCTGACCGTGTTCCAGTCCATACCGCTGGACGGCATAGTTGTTGTAACAAGCCCGCAGGAGCTTGTGGGCATGATAGTTGAAAAGGCGGTGAACATGGCGCGGATGATGAATATTCCGGTGCTTGGCATAGTTGAGAACATGAGCTATGTCACCTGCCCCGACTGCGGCAGGAAGATATATCCCTTCGGCGAAAGCCACGTTAAGGAGCTTGCTGCGAAGCACGGCATAGGCGTATGCGCATCGCTGCCGATAGACCCCATAGTCGCCATGCTGAGCGACGAGGGCAAGATAGAGGCCGTGCAGATGGACGGGCTGGAGGATATATTTGCCGCAATAAAGGCGCTGCCCGATAATTACAAAAAATAAGGCGAAAGGGCGCAACCCTTTACGGGACTAAGGCGTTATATATTATGATGAAAACAGAGCGGCGGTATTTAAGATCGCCGCCCTTTGCTTGTTCACATATTGTTCAATTGCAATATGGTGAAAGGTGATATAAACTTACTGTATATGCTATATATGGAAAACGTTTTGTAACGCAGAAGGGAGCGTGATAGGATTTGGAGGCAGTTAAAAACGCGGCGGCGGCGCAGCCGATCATCCAGACCCGCAACGTGAAAAAAACATACCGCGTGGGCAGCGTTGATATTCAGGCGCTGCGCGGCGTGGATTTAAGCATTATGCCGGGGGAGATGGTTTCAATAATCGGCCCCAGCGGCAGCGGCAAGTCCACATTGCTCAATGTTCTTGCGGGGCTTGAGCATGTTACGAGCGGCGAAATAGTCATTGCGGGCAAGCGGCTGGACAAAATGAACCAAAGCGAGCTTATAGTGTTCCGCCAGAAGCACGTTGGCTTTATATTCCAGTCCTTCAACCTTATGCCGTATTACACGGCGGTGGAGAACGTTGCGTTCCCGCTTTCCTTCCGCGGGATGCCGAGGAAAAGGCGCGAGGCGCTGGCGGTTGAGGCGCTGAAGGTGATGGGGCTTGGCAAGCACCTGAAGCACAAGCCTTCGCAGATGAGCGGCGGCCAGCAGCAGCGCGTGGGCATAGCGAGGGCGCTTGTTACCAATCCGGACATTGTGTTTGCCGATGAGCCCACGGGCAATTTGGATTCCAACACGTCCGACGACGTTATGCGCACCATATGCGAGGTTATGCGCAGCCGCAACAAAACGCTTGTTATGGTTACGCACGACCCGAACATGGCCATGTATGCGGACAAGATAATAAAAATACTGGACGGCAGGGTGGTGGACATACAGCTAAACGAACACCCGACCTACCTTACCCCGCGGCCCAAGCGCGCCATAGGCGACGAGCTTGAGGAGCAGTCCGAACAGGCTGAAAATAAAAAAGACAATAAACAGGGAGATACACAAAGATGAAGCGTAGAATAATCGCACTTTTAACGGCGGCCATGCTGCTCATGGCCATATGCCCCGCTGCGTTTGCGGAGCCGACACCTACACCGACACCTACGCCTACACCTACGCCTACACCCACGCCTACGCCTGTAACGGAGGCCAAGGATGTATCTGTTTCCGTAGGCGCGCCTATAATGGCTACGGGCACGGTGTTCATTCCCGTTACCATAACCAATAACGGCGGAGCGGACATAATGCTTGATTCCACCGTTACCACCAAGGGCACGGTTCTGCCCAAGAGCATTGCTGCGGACGCTGTTACCATACCTGCCGGAGCAAGCGTGGATATACTGCTTAACCCCGCGTTCAGCGCAAATAACAGCGGCACTTTTGCCGACCTTTTGAAGTTCACGTTTGACGGCGGAAAAATAACCAAAACGGCGAATATAACCATTACGATAGACCCGGCAGCGCCCTCTCCTTCCCCCGACCCGTCTAAGCCCGCGGCGGCGTTCAGGCTGTCCAGCTATGACCCCAACGGCCTTGTCGTTACCACCGCATCGGGCAAGCACGGCGGCAAGGTGCTTGTAAGGCTGCCGCTGATGTGCGTAAGCGGCCCGGTTATGAACATAAAGGTCGCGCCCAAGCTTTCAACAAGCCTTGACGAATTTCCCTTCGCAATAGAGCGGGTGGACTACACCGTTGGCTATAACGGCTTCATAAACGCCAACCAGATAATAGAGTTCCAGTTTGACATGCGCTTTGCCGATAAGGTTACGGCGGGCGTGAAGAAGGTTGACTTCACCGTTACCTATGAGCGCGGCTGGGGCAGCGCGGAGGGCTCCTCCACCGAAAGCTGCGACGTGAGCCTGTATGTAAACGTTACAAAGGGCTATGAGGCCGCAGGCGAAACCCCGGGCGGCGAAACCACGCAGACATTGCCCAAGCTTGTTGTGGACAGCTACAGCTTCTCCGAAGAAAAGATATACGCCGGCGAAACATTCACGCTTACCTTCACCGTGCGCAATACCTCAAACGAGGAGGACACAAAGAGCATACTCCTGACCATGACCAACAACGCCGAAACGGGCAAGCTGACCCCGGCGGAGGGCTCCAACACGCTGTATATCGATAAGCTTGCAAAGGGTGAAAGTAAAACGCTGAGCATGAGCCTTGCCACCGCCCCCGATACGGAGGCCAAGGCATATGAGCTGAAGCTCGATTTTGATTACGAGGGCACAAAGACCCGCCCCGCAACGCTTGCCAAGGGCGCATCAAGCGCATCGATACCCGTTACGGTTATGCAGAAAATCCGCCTGAAGATAGACACACCCACCGTTGACGGCGAGGCCATGGAGGGCGAAAGCGTTCCGGTATATTTCTCGCTTTACAATATGGGCCGCAGCCCCATATATAACTGCATGGTAACCGTTGAGGGCGACGGGCTCTCCCTTGAGGACAGCTTCTTCCAGGGCACCGTTGCCGCGGGCAACAGCATGCGCGCCGACCTTTCCGTAATAACGGCTACACCGGGCCAGATAGACGGCGAAATAGTGATAAGCTACGAGGACGCCCTTGAGGAGAAGATGGAGGAAAGGCTGCCGCTGAGCCTTTACGTTACGGAAGCCTATAACCCCGATGCGAACGGCGACATGGACGACCCCGGATTTATTGACCAGCCCACCATAGGCGGCATGGACGATCCTTCCTCCTCCGGTACTCCGGTTTGGATATGGATAGTGCTTGGCGTGGTTGTTGCGGCGGCGATAGTGGTTGCCATAATACTGCTTAAAAAGAAGCGTGCCAAGATGCTGGAGGACGTATGAAATTCCCGGATATGCTCCGCACGGCGTTCCTGAACCTGTGGCGGCGCAAGCTGAGGGCGTTTTTAACGGTGCTGGGCATGGTTATAGGCACAAGCAGCATCGTTGTTATGGTGTCGCTTGGCGTGGGCATGCGCCAAAGCATGATAGAAAGCTACGCCAGCATGGGCAGCCTTACGAACATAACGGTGAACAACTACCGCTACGTTGAAACAGCGGACGGCGGAGGCACGTTCAAGGACGTGAAGCTGGATAACAAGGCCGTGGATAAGATACGCAAGCTGCCGGGCGTTGAGGGCGCAATGCCGCAGATAACCGCATGGGGCATGGCGATGAGCGGCAAATATGCCACAGATGTGAGCATAATGGGCATAGATATGGAGCAGGCGGAGCTTTTCGGCATAAAGCTGGAGGACGGCGAGTATCCCGGCAATAAGCTTGCGGGCGGCAAGGTGCAGATGCTTTTGCCGTACGACTTCTATAACAATTTCTATGACCCCAACGCCAACCGCTGGAGCCCTGCCATAGACAAGGACGGCAACCCGAAGATTACATCACGCTCAAGGCTCAAGCTTACGTTTGACTATTCAAACGTATATACCAACCAGCCCGGCGATCCCGGCCAGCAGAAGGGCAAGATATATACCCTTGTACCCACTGGCAGGCTTGCACAGGGCGGCAACGACTTCAGCTGGTACTGCATAATGGACATAAAGGTGCTGGAAAAGCTGGCAAAGGAGAACCCGAACCGCATATCCCTGAACAAGAAGAACTATAACCAGGTTATAGTCAAGTGCAAGGAGATAGACGACGTTTTGACCATTAAGGCCCAGATAGAGGAAATGGGCTTCGGCGCAAGCTGCATACAGGAATGGTTAAAGCAAAGCGAGGAGCAGCTCAAGCAGACGCAGTATCTGCTGGGCGCGATAGGCGGCGTGTCGCTGCTGGTCGCGGCAATAGGCATCATGAACACGATGATGATGAGCATATACGAGCGCACAAAGGAGATAGGCATAATAAAGGTGCTGGGCTGCCGCATGTCCAACATTGCGGGCATGTTCCTTACGGAGGCGGCATATATAGGCTTCTTCGGCGGGGTGCTCGGCCTTGGGCTCAGCTACGGGCTTAGCCTTGTGCTGAACAACTTCCTTGAATCAAGCGGGTTCAAGAGCATCATTCCGCTCTACCTTGCCGTGGGCGCGTTGGCGTTTTCGGTAGTGGTGGCGCTCATATCCGGCCTGTATCCGGCAATGCGCGCCATGAAGCTTTCGCCCTTGGCGGCAATAAGAAACGAATAAAGAATAAAGAATTGCAGGGGACGCGAAAGCGTCCCTATTGGTTTGTTTTTACGTCAACCCCTCAGTCTCACTTCGTTCGACAGGCCACCGGAAAGGGGCGCATTTTGGCACAGTGCAAACGCGGCGTACAGTGCCGTACCCCTCGCGGAGCGATCGTTTCAATGGGGTTACGGGGGGTGCAGGGGGGCCTAAGGGGAGAAATCGAAATCTTCCCTGGCCCCCCTGCAAAAATATTTACTCCGCATTAAGCAAAAGCTGCTCGTAATTAGGGAAGGGCCACGCTTCGTGCGGCGTTATGGTTTCGAGCGCATCGGCGGCGTGCCTTACGGCGGCCATTGCCGGCACCACCGCATCGCGGCAGCGGCAGGCGCGCTCGTGCGCGCAGTCTGACTCGTCGGCATATTTCAACGCGGCGTTCAGCCTGCCGCAGGCCGTGTCCAGTTCATTGAGCAATGCCGCGCCTTCGCGCAGTATGCGCATTTCAGGCTCGGTACATATGCATATACTCTGCTTGTAGGATACCGTTTTTGCCATTTCGCCCTGCGCGCGGCTAACGGCGGGGATTATCTCCTTGGCGGCCATCTCGGCCATTGTGCGGCCCTCTATCTCGGCAAGCTTTGCATATGTTTCAAGCGAAACCTCGTAGCGGGAAAGCATCTCCCGCTTTGAGAATATGCCGTATCCGCTGAACAGTGCAACGTTTTCGTCCGCAATGGAACGATCCTGCGCCTCAACGGTGGTTTTCAGGTTATATAGTCCCCTGCGCTCGGCTTCCTTTTCCCATTCTTCGGAATAGCAGTTGCCGCTGTAAACTATGCGCTTATGCTTTTCGTATTCGCTGCGGATAAGCTCCCGCGCGGCCTGCTCCTTGTTTTCCGCATGCTCCAACACGTCCGCAAAGCGCGCCATGGCTTCCGCCACAACGGTGTTTATAACAATATTCGCATCGGCAATGGACTGCGCGCTGCCGGGCATACGGAATTCAAACTTGTTGCCCGTGAATGCAAACGGCGAAGTGCGGTTCCTGTCCGTATTGTCCGCCTTCACGCGGGGCATGGCCTCAACGCCCATGCTTATGAACTGCTGTTCCGCGCGGCTGTAATCATTGCCGGCGCATATGGTGTCCATTATCTCGCCCAGCTCATCGCCTATAAATACGGATATTATCGCCGGCGGTGCTTCCGTCTGCCCAAGGCGAAGGTCGTTTGAATATGAACATGCGCTGAAACGGATAAGGTCCTGATGATCGTCCACGGCGGCTATAACAGCCGTAAGCAGGAGCAGGAACAGCGTGTTCTCGCTCGGCTCCTTGCCGGGGTTTAGCAGGTTTTCCCCGCTTTCGGTGGACAGGGACCAGTTGTTGTGCTTGCCGCTGCCGTTCATTCCGGCAAAGGGCTTTTCATGCAGCAGGCATACCATGCCGTGCTTGGGGGCTATGCGCTTCATCAGCTCCATTATAAGCTGGTTATGGTCAGTTGCGCTGTTTGCCCCGCTGAACACGGGCGCAAGCTCGTGCTGCCCGGGCGCGACCTCTTTATGCTCGGTTTTTGCAAACACGCCCAGCTTCCACAGTTCCCTGTCCAGCTCCGCCATGAACGCCTTCACGCGGGTATCGAGCGTGCCGTAATAATGGTCGTCCAGCTCCTGGCTTTTGGCGCTCTTCGCGCCGAAAAGCGTCCTGCCGCAGAGCACAAGGTCCCTGCGCTTTGCCCAAAGCGCCTTATCCACAAGGAAGTATTCCTGCTCCGCGCCTACGCTTGGCGTAACGCGCTCTATATCCTGCCTGCCCATTGCATGCACAAGGCGCAGCGCTTCTTTATTGATAAGCTGGGCGGAGCGCAGCAGCGGCGTTTTTTTGTCCAGCGCGTCGCCGTCATATGAAAGGAACACCGTGGGTATGCACAGCGTATCCTCCTTTATAAAAGCGTATGCCGTGGGGTCCCATGCGGTGTAGCCGCGTGCCTCGAACGTTGCCCTGAGCCCGCCGGAGGGGAAGCTCGACGCATCCGATTCGCCGACAACAAGCTCCTTGCCGGAGAAGTCCAGTATTGCGCCGCCGTTCGCGCCGGGGGCGATAAAAGCCTCGTGCTTTTCCGCAGTGATTCCGGTAAGCGGCTGGAACCAATGGGTAAAATGTGTGGCGCCCTTTTCTATCGCCCATTCCTTCATTGCCGCGGCAACAGGCGTTGCAATGTGCCTGGCAAGCGGCGCGCCGCGCTTTATTGTGTCCTTCAATGCGGCGTAGGTATCCTCCGCAAGGCGTTCGCGCATCACGGCCTCGTTAAACACCATTGAACCGAAATCAAAATTGTTTGGCATAGCTTTTCCCTTTCCATTAATAATAATTTCAGTATTATAGATTATCTTTATCCACGGCACAAGGGGAGAACCGAAAATAATATATTATCTATTATTTATGCCGCCATAAGCAATGCTTTGATACATACAGCCTGATATAATAAAAACCCGATTGAAAGAATCAACCGGGTTTGTGGTGCAATATTCAGGCTATTCGTCCTCCTTGGGCATGCGCCTGAAGAACACAAGCGTCATGGGTATTGCCACAAGGAACGTGCATACATCCGCACACGCCTGCGCGCACTGCACGCCGGTAAGCTTGAGTATGGGCGGCAGCACGGTTATGAACACAAGGAAGAATATTCCCTGGCGGCAGGCGGAAAGGAAGCTTGCCTGTGCGGCCTTGCCAACGGACTGGAACGTCATGTTCCCTACTACAACGAAAGGAACAGTCGGCATGGCAATGCACTGTATTCTCAGCGCAAGCGTGCCTATTTCGATTACCTTCGGGTCGTCCCTAAGGAACATGGTAACTATTTCCGGCGCGAATATGAACGCCGCAACACTTGCCGCGCCCATTACGCAAAGTCCCAGTATAAGCGTGAATTTATACGCCGCGCGCACGCGGGCATATTTCTTCGCCCCGTAGTTATACCCCGCAACGGGCTGGTAGCCCTGCCCTATGCCAAGCGAGGTTGAGAATATGAGCATGAACACCTTGCTCACTATGCTCATAGCTGCAACGGCGGCATCGCCATACACCATGGCGCTGCGGTTGAGTGCAACGCTTGCAATGCTTGCCAAGCCCTGCCTGAGCAGCGCGGGAAGGCCGGTTTTGAATATGTCAAGCAGCATCTTTCCGCTTATCTCTATTTGGCCTACGCATGGCTGCACCACCGTGAAGCCCTTGCGGAAATACGCCGCAAGCAGTATTGCCGCGCTCACAAGCTGGCTTATGCCGGTCGCTATGGCTGCGCCCGCCGTGCCGAGGCCAAGCGTGTGTATAAACAGCGGGTCAAGGCCAATGTTCAGCAGTCCGCCTATGCTTATACCTATCATGGCATATTTAATCTTTCCCTCCGCGCGCAGAAGATTGTTCATCACGAAGGATATAACCATTGCCGGCGCTGCAATAAGAATATAATTCGCATACGCCTTTGCATGCGGCAGCATCGTTTCCGTTGCGCCAAGGAGCCGCATGAACGGGTCAAGGAATATAAGCCCCGCGCCCAGTATTATAAGCCCGAAGGCAACCGCCAAAAGCAGCGCTGTGCTTGCAATGCGGTTTGCGTGGGTATAATCCTTTTCGCCAAGGCGGCGGGAGATAAGGCTGCTTGCGCCCTGCCCTATGGTGAAGCCCACGGCCTGGATTATGTTCATAAGCGAGAACACAACGCCCACCGCGCCGGATGCGCTGGTGCCAAGCTGGCCTACGAAATAAGTATCGGCGCTGTTATATATGCTGGTTACCAGCATGCCTATCACCGCGGGTATGCCCATGGACAGCACCACGCGGCTGACAGGCCCGGTAGTCATGCGCTTATACTGCCGCTCCTGCACGTTTGCGGCGTCGTTATTCATGTTTTGTTCGTTTTGCCCTCCGCTGGGCATTTTCTTTTGCATTGGCCTGTGTTTATCCTTTCAGCAGCGTGCTGAGCTTGCCGTCCGTATCCGCCATAAGCTTATTCAGCAGCGCTTCAACCTCTTCATCCGTTTTTGCGTTTGCGCCTATATACAATTTAAGCTTTGGTTCCGTGCCGCTGGGGCGCACGCATATCCATGCCCCGTCGCTGAGCAGGAAGCGCACGGCGTTCATGCCGGTAACCTCGCTCTCCGTCTCTTTTCCCGCGGCGTAATCCATTGCCTTGCCGGAGCGCATATCCTCAAACCTGTCCACAGCCACGCCCGCAAACTCCCGCGGGGTGTCGCTCCTCAGCGCCGCCATAGCCCCGGCTATGCGCTCTATGCCCTCCTTACCGGAAAGGGTGTAGCTCTTCACGGCTTCGTTATAGCAGCCGCACAGGGCCTCTATCTCGCCCAGAGCGTCGCTGAGCGTTTTGCCCATGCTTCTGTAATATACGCAGGCTTCCGCAGCAAGCATCGCCGCGCACACGGCGTCCTTATCCCGTGCAAAGCCGCCCGCAAGGAAGCCGTAGCTTTCCTCAAAGCCGAATATGAACGTGCCGAAGCCCTGTTCGGTATGGCTCTTTTCAATAAGCTCGGATATAAAGCGGAACCCCGTGGGCGTGCACCTGAGCTTAACGCCGAAGTGTGCGCATATGGCATCCGCAAGGCGGGTGCTCACTATGCTTTTTGCAACGAACCCGTCCGCGGGAATGGCTCCGCGCTCCTTCATGGCGCTGAGTATATAGTAAAGCAAAAGGGAGCCTATCTTGTTGCCCGTAAGCACGCGGAATTTGCCGTTTTTCTCCCGCACGGCAAGGCCCATCCTGTCCGAATCCGGGTCGGTCGCAACTATTGCGTCCGCATGGACCTTATCCGCAAGCTCCATGGCAAGCGTAAACGCCTTCGGGTCCTCCGGATTGGGCGCGGTAACGGTCGGGAAGTCCCCGTTCGGCTCGCGCTGCTGTTCCACTATGCTCACGTTTGTTATGCCCGCAAGCTTCAATATGTGCTGCACGGGCAGATTGCCGCTGCCGTGCAGGGGAGTGTATACCATTTTCAGCGTATCGCCCTGCTCCTTAACAAGCTCTGGCCGCTGCATAACTGAAAGCGTGTCGCGGTAATAATCCGCGTCGTCAGCGTCGCTCAACCATGTTAAAAGTCCGCTTGCTTCGGCCTGTTCGATTGTCATATCGGGGCCGGAGAAGTAATCCTGCCGCTTTATTTCGGCGTATATGGCCTCCGCCTGCTTGGGGCCTGCCTGCCCGCCATCCTGCCAATATACCTTATAGCCGTTATATTCAGGGGGATTATGGCTGGCGGTTATTACAATGCCCGCTATGCATTTAAGCCTTCTCACCATATACGAAAGCATTGGCACGGGGCGCAGCGAATCATATATATAGGCATGTATGCCCTTTGCGCAGAGGGTAAGCGCGGCTTCCAACGCAAATTCGCGGCTCATGCGGCGGGAATCATATGCTATTGCAACGCCGCGCTCGGCCCCGCCAGCGAAGCCCAGTATGTATTCGCTCAGTCCCAGCGTTGCCCGCTTTATAACCTGCGCGTTCATTCGGTTCGTTCCCGCGCCGAGTATTCCCCTTAAACCTGCCGTGCCGAATTCAAGCTCGGTATAGAACCGTTCTTCTATCTCCTTGGGGTTATCGGCTATCGCCTCAAGCTCCGCTTTAAGCTGCGGTGCAAGCTTTTCCGCCTGCCTCCAGCGCAGATATTCTTCCATATAGCCGCTCATGTGCTCTTTTCCTCCGTTCCCTGATTATTGTTGTTTATATCGCTTGGAATGTATACGTTGCGCGCCATGCTGTACGCGCGTTCATCCCCAACTATAATATGGTCATATAATTGAATCCCGATGCCGCTCAGCGCCGAAAATATCATTTTTGTCATGGCTATATCCTCGTTGCTGGGGGCGGGGTTGCCGCTTGGGTGGTTATGGCAAAGCATTGCGTATGCCGCCGCGTGGCGCAGCGCACATTCGGCAATTATGCGCGGATAAACTGTGCTTTGGTCTATCGTTCCGCTTGAAACCATGTCCTCGTGTATGGGCTTCAGCCCGCTGTCCAGCGACACAAGGTACATAACCTCGTACCTGTGCGGCCTGAGAAGCTGCATGCAGTATTCCGCAGCCCTTTCGGGATTATTGAGCCGCTGCTTTTTGCGCGGCTTTTCGCTTATGTTCCGCATTGCTCCCGCAAGGGCAATCAGCGTTGCCGCATATTCGCCCAAGCCGGCGTTTTTAAGCTCCGCCACATCGGCCTTCAGCACAGCCGCAAGCGACCCATAGCGCTCTATCAGCCTGTGCGCCAATGGGTTCACGTCCCGCCGCGGTATTGCATAGGTAAGCAGCAGTTCAAGCAGCTGATGCTCCGGCATGGCCTTCGCACCGCCCGCAAGGAAGCTTTCCCTAAGCCTTTGCCTGTGCCCGGAATGCTCTTCCAACTCAGTTCTCCTCTGCCTTCATGTATTTGCGGCCCACGAACAGCGCCACCATTCCGCCGAAGAACAGCACTATTATGCTCAGTATTCCAAGGGATGCCCTGCCCGTTGCGGCATAGGTAGCGGCATAGAGCGCGGGGCCTATCACGCAGGAGAATTTGCCGAATATATCAAGGAAGCCGTAGTATTCATTGGAACGCTCCGGCGGGATAAGCTGGCCGAAATAGCTGCGGGAGAGCGCCTGTATGCCGCCCTGCACCGTGCCCACAAGCGTTGCCAGTATCCAGAACAGCGTGCTGCTCAGCTTAAGCGCGGCCTCTATATCGCCGCCGGAAAGCTCCGCCTGTTCAATATTGAAGCCCATGAAGAAGCCAAGTATAGTTATCACGAAATATACGCACACGGCTATGGCTATCATCCTCATCGCCCCGACCTTCTTCGCCAAATTGCCGAAAAGTATGCTGAAGGGCACCGCAACTATCTGCGTTACCAGCAGCGCAAGTATCATGCCTATCGCGCCAAGGCCAAGGGTTTCGCCGTAGTTCGTAGCCATGGATATTATTGTATCCACGCCGTCAATATAGAAGAAGTAAGCTATTATGAAGAACAGTATCTTTTTATCTTTAAGTATATCCTTAAACGTTTTCCATGCGTTGCGGAAGGCTTCCTTTGCAAGGGCCTGCGGCGCGTCCTCCACGCTGTATTGCTGCTTTACGTTTTTAAGGAAGGGTATGCTGAACACCGCCCACCATACAACAACTATCAATATGGCAATTTTATAGGAAAGCACGCTTTGGTTCATAAGCAGCATTACTGCAATGGATATTATGAAGGGAATGGTGCTGCCGCCGATATAGCCCATTGCATAGCCCCAGGAGGACACCCTGTCCATGCGCTCCGGCGTGGTAACGTCAGTCAGGAAGGAATCATAGAAAAGGCAGCTTCCGGAAAAGCCTATGCGCGAAAGTATGAAGCCCACGAGCATCAGCCGCCAGTCCTCAAACGCCGCCATCACGGCGGTGAACACAAGGCCAAGCACAAGGAATCCGGCGAAGAGCTTCTTTTTCATGCCGGAAAAGTCGCCTATCGCGCCGAGTATTGGCGCAAGCACCGCCACAACGAGCGCCGCCGCGCTGACGGCGAAGCCGTAAAGCTTGTTGCCGGTTTCGTTCGCCTGCATGGCGAAATAGATGGGGAATATGGCCGCCATAATATTGGTGGCATAGATGGAATTGGCCCAATCATACATTATCCATGATTTTTCGGCCTTGGTGAAGCGCTTTTCGCTGCGGTCCGCCTTAGATGACATATTTACCCTCCCATGGCAAAAGAAATGATTACACGCTTAATTATAATGCATTGTGCCAAGATAGTACAGGGGGCAATTTGCCGAGGGAATCGGTTAGAGGGAGTTCACCCCCCTTTCCATCACATTTCCCCATGTTTACATCTTTTTAACAGAAAAAATTGTTATAAGCAGACAATTAGCTTGACATTAGTATACCTTAGATTTATGATAAGCTTGATGCGTGGCGCGGAACCAAATTGCGCGGCACGCATGACGAAAAAAGCATTATTATATTTGGAGGTACTACAATGAACGCGTACATTCAGGAAGTCCTGGAGAAGGTTGAAAAGCGCGACAAGAACGAGCCTGAATTCCTTCAGACCGTTGAAGAGGTCCTCAAGTCCCTTGAGACCGTTATCGATCAGCATCCCGAATACCAGAAGGCCGGTTTGCTTGAGCGCCTTGTTGAGCCCGAGCGTGTGATAGAGTTCCGCGTGCCTTGGGTGGATGACGCCGGTAAGGTCAACGTCAACCGTGGCTTCCGCGTGCAGTTCAACAGCGCCATCGGCCCCTACAAGGGAGGCCTGCGCTTTGCTTCTCACGTAAATCTTTCCGTTATGAAGTTCCTCGGCTTCGAGCAGACCTTTAAGAACAGCCTGACCAGCCTGCCCATGGGCGGCGGCAAGGGCGGCAGCGACTTTGATCCCAACGGCAAGAGCGACGCCGAGATCATGCGTTTCTGCCAGAGCTTCATGACCGAGCTCCAGCGCCACATCGGCCCCAACGTGGACGTTCCCGCCGGTGACATCGGCGTAGGCGGCCGCGAAATCGGTTACCTGTTCGGCCAGTATAAGCGCATCCGCGGCGCCTATGAGAACGGCGTTCTCACCGGCAAGGCTCCCTCCTTCGGCGGCAGCCCCTTCCGTCCGGAAGCTACCGGCTTCGGCGCTGTGTATTATCTGTGCGAAGTTCTCAAGCATGAGAACGACACCATCGAGGGCAAGACCATTGCTATCTCCGGCTTCGGCAACGTGGCTTGGGGCGTCTGCAAGAAGGCTGCTCAGCTGGGCGCCAAGGTCGTCACCCTGGCCGGCCCCGACGGTTACATCTACGATCCCGACGGCGTAGTGACCGAAGAGAAGATCAACTACATGCTCGACATGCGCAACAGCGGCCGCAACAAGGTTCAGGACTATGCCGACAAGTTTGGCGTACAGTTCTTCCCCGGCCAGAAGCCCTGGGGCCAGAAGGTCGACGTTTGTATGCCCTGCGCGTATCAGAACGAAATCGGCATGAAGGAAGCCGAGCAGATGATCGCCAACGGCCTGAAGTACTACATCGAAGTTGCCAACATGCCCACCACCAACGAAGCCCTGTACTTCCTGATGGACAAGGGTCTCATCGTTGCGCCTTCCAAGGCTGTTAACGCGGGCGGCGTTGCCGTTTCCGGCCTTGAAATGAGCCAGAACTCCGAGCGCCTGACCTGGAAGCCCGAAGAAGTGGACGAGAAGCTGCACCACATCATGGTCAACATCCATGCCGCTTCCGAGAAGGCCGCTGCTGAGGCCGGTCTTGGCTACAACCTGGTTGCCGGCGCCAACATCGCGGGCTTCAAGAAGGTTGCCGATGCTATGATGGCTCAGGGTATCGTCTGATAAACCGCCAAATATAAAGCGATAAATAAAGGGAGCTGCCATAGGGCGGCTCTCTTTTTCGTTTGCAAAATATCAATTTGCGCTTGCATGGGTAGCGGCAGGATGGTATAATTGCAAAAATATTCGGTATGGAGGCTTTTTGATATGAATACGGAACTTATAAAACTCAGCGCCGCTTGCGGACGGGATATATACGACATGCTGCAAAGCATACCCGCGGACGAAAACGGGCTGATGAACGATGCGCACGGCCTTTCATACGATGAATACAAAGCGTGGCTTGAAAAGCGCTATGCCGAATCGCTCAAAACCGAAGTGTACGATGGCTTCAAAGTGCCGCAGACGTTTTTCTTCTTCTATGTTGATTCATGCCCCGTGGGCCTGGTCAAGATAAGGCATTTTTTGACCGATAGGCTCAGGCAGGACGGCGGCAACATGGGCTATGCCATCCGCCCGGAAGCGCGCGGCAAGGGCTACGGCAAGCTGATGCTTTCAGCTGCGCTGAAGGAATGCGCCAAGCTTGGCATAGACAAGGCGCTCGTTACCATACACGAAGGCAACACCGCATCCGTAAAGATGGCGCTTGCCAACGGCGGCATAATGGAAAAGCGCGAAAACGGGAATCTGTTCATATGGATGGACTGCCATAGCAACCGCGGCAATATTTTTTATGACACAAGCGACTTAAGCGACGGCGAGATAATGCTGCGCGTGAGCTGCATGACGGACGCAATACCCGAAAAGAAGTTCGTGCCTGCATATAAATTCGATATATGCCTTATGAACGGCATGGCGATAGGCGTGTGCGATTTGCGCATAGGGCATACGGAGGGGCTGTATATAGGCGGCAACATAGGCTACGGCATAGACGAAAACTTCCGCGGGCGGCATTACGCGGCAAAGGCGTGCAGGCTGCTGTTCAGGCTTGCCCAAAAGCACAATCTTGGCCATGTGTTCATAACCTGCGTGCCGGATAATGCCGCATCCTATAAAACCATGGAGTATGCCGGCTGCCGCTACGTTGGCATGGCAATGATACACGAGGACGACGAAATGTATAAGGAAGGCAAGCGCCTTGTGAAGATATACAGGAAGGATTTGGACTGAGTACAGATATTAAAAAAGCTCTTTCAGCGCGAAAGAGCCTTTTTGCATACCTAAAGCTTATTTCCTTGCGTTGCAGCCGTAAAGGTGAACTATGTTCATGTCCTCCTCCATGTCCAGCCCGTGCGCGCCGCAGCCGCCGTCTATTTCGTGGCAGCCATGGTCGGGCATAAAGCCATAGAACGTGTTGTGCTGCGCCCAGTGCTGCTTCACCGCGTCCACAAGCCTGCAGTAGAACGCAAGGTTCGCCTTCAGCGCGGCAATGGCTTCTTCCGATTCGGTGCCGAATTTGTGCATTGTGCCGTCGTAATTGCCGTTGTAAACCACCATCACGTCGTAGCAGTCCTTTTCTATAAGCTCCATGGCCTTTGCGTTTACCTCGTCCACGGTATCGTAAATATAATAATCTATGCTCCGCTTGAGGAATATCATGGATATGCTGTCGTTGCTGGTGGAAACGAGCGCCACTCGCTTGCCGGCCTTAACAAGGTCGTCAAATATGGTGTTGCACTTCAAAACCGGCTTAACGTATGCTTTTATGCCGTGCTCCGCGGGCATAAGGCCCGTGTACATGGAAGCGAAGCAAACCGGCGTTACGCTGGGCATAACGCTTAAAAGCGGCAGCATTATGCTGCTTGCAAGCTGCGCATCGGTGAACATTTCATTGTATTTTTGGAAAAGCCAAAGGGCCACCGCGTCCGGATTATAAAGCAGCAGCCTGTCCGCCTTTTCGCCGCCGAAGGCCTTTTTGCAAAGCTTATCGAGCGCGGCTATGGGCGCCTGCGTACCGGCTGCGGGTTCTATGCCGAGCGCCCTCAGCGCGGAAGCATATACGCCGGTTATTGGCGTTGTGTTATACATAATCTGTCTCCTTTTCGGGCGAACAAGGCTCCAGTAAAGGAGCCTTATCATATGCGGTATTTTCAATTTATCAATATTGTTCGTAGATAAGCGCCGCAAGTCCGCCGCCTGCCACCGCTATTATGGTGAATATAACGGTAACGGCAATGCCTATAAGCAGCCAAACAAGCTTTGCGCGGCAATAATTGCGCTTGTTTTCGTTTACGTCGCCGCCAAAGCCCCATACCAGCGTGAGTATGAAGCCCACGAGGGGGATGCCTGTCAAAAAGTCAAGCCAGAAAAATTGGCTGACCTTCAGCGCGGCGGGGTTGTTGTCAGCGGGTGCGGCCTGATAAACGGGCTGCTGGGGCTGATACTGCGGCTGCGGCTGGGGTTCGGTCGCGGGAGCCTGCTGAGCTTCGTCTGCAAGGAGCGCGCCGCAGGTGGGACAGAATTTGGTTGAATCGGGAACATTGCTTCCGCATTTGGGGCAGAACATATACGATACCTCCTGACTGTTGAGTTTATTCCATTTTAACACAATATGAACATTATGAGAAGTAAAAACTATGGACACGGACGAGCGATATGGATTATAATGATGCATATAGATGCGTTTATTAACGGACTTAACAACTTTTTGTGTATGAAAGGACAGCGAAGCAATGGATAAAAGGTTCTTGGCCCTTGCGATGGCGCTTATGCTGGTGCTGGCGATAATGGTATCCCCCGTGCCCGGCATTGCCGATGCGGGAAGCTTTTCCGGCGGAAGCGATTACGGCGGAAGCGACTGGAGCAGCAGCGGAAGCGATTGGAGCAGCAGTGATTGGAGCAGCAGCGACTATTCCTCTTCATCGGGAGGCGGCGGGGAATGGGGCCTTGGCACTACCATTACCGTTGCTGCAATAGTTATAATAATGGTCATAGTGTCCGGCAAGAATAAGAAGGGCGGAAGCGGCAGCAGCGGCGGAAGCCGTATTGCGGGCGCGCAGCGCACAGTGCTGCCCATGACCATAGCGGATCTGAAGAAGCAGGATCCCGCCTTCAGCGAAGAAAAGATGAAGGAAAAGATCGGCAACCTGTATGTAAGGATGCAGGAATGCTGGCAGAACAAAACCTGGGAAGAGATGCGCACCGGCATGGACGACGCCATATTCAACCAGTTCAATGCGCAGCTTAACAGCCTTATAAAGGCGGGCAAGACCAACTACGTGGACGATATTGCGGTGCTTGGCGTTGACCTTACGGGCTTTGGCCAGGACGATAAGCATGACATCGTTACCGCGCTTGTAAGGGTAAGGATAAAGGATTACACCGTGGACGATGCTACCGGCGCAGTGGTGAGCGGCAGCAAGACCGCGGAGAAGTTCATGACATATGAATGGACCATGATCCGCACCAAGGGCGCCAAGAGCTTTGAGCGCACCGAGGACGCGGCAAAGAATTGCCCGAACTGCGGCGCTCCGCTGGATCTGAACGCCACGGCCAAGTGCCAGTATTGCGGCGCGGTTATACAGAGCGCGGATTTCGACTGGGTAATAAAGACCATCAAGGGCATATCCCAGCAGACCTCCGGCAGATAAAACCGAATAGGACAAAGCGCATATTAAGCGGGCGGGAGTAATCCTGCCCGCTTTTTTACCGTCAGGTTGGGGGTTGTGCGCGCTTGCAAACTAATGGTATAATCATACGTTGGATATGAATGTGCGTTATCCGCACGGGAAAAGAAGGTGAAACGGGCTTGATAGAGATACAGAACGTATCCTACGCATACGAGGACGCGGCGGCAAAGGCGCTGAACAACGTGTCCCTTACCATAAACGACGGCGAGTTCGTGGCGGTGGTTGGGCATAACGGCAGCGGCAAATCCACGCTTGCAAAGCATCTTAACGCGCTGCTTTTGCCCACGGAGGGGAAAGTATTGGTGGACGGCATGGACACGGCGGACGAGACGGACACGCTCAGCATACGCCAAAGGGTGGGCATGGTGTTCCAGAATCCGGATAATCAGCTTGTTACCACCATTGTTGAAGAGGACGTTGCCTTCGGGCCGGAAAACATAGGCGTGCCGGGGAACGAGATACGCACGCGGGTGGACAGGGCATTGGCCGCCGTGGGCATGGAAAAATACGCGCACAGCGCGCCCAATATGCTTTCCGGCGGGCAGAAGCAAAGGATAGCCATTGCGGGCATGCTTGCCATGCAGCCCAAGGTGCTTGTGCTGGACGAGGCCACGGCCATGCTGGATCCCAAAGGGCGCAGGGACATAATAGACCTTGTGACAAAGCTGCATAAGGAAAACGGCATAACCGTTGTTATGATAACCCAATATATGGAGGAAGCCATAGGCGCGGACCGCGTGGCCGTTATGAGCGGGGGCGAACTGATACTTGAAGGCACACCCAAAGAGGTGTTCAGTCAGGATGAGCTTCTTCATAAGCACAGGCTGGACGTGCCCGTGATGCAGCAGCTTGCAAACAGGCTGAATGCGCGCGGCGCAAACCTGCCGAAATGTATACTCAGCGTGGAGGAAATGGCGCAAGCAATATGCCTATCGTTGTCGAAAAACTGAATTATGCATACATGCAGGGCAGCGCAATAACAAAGGCCGCCCTTACGGACATAAGCCTTAGGATAGAGGACGGCGAATTCCTTGGGCTCATAGGCCATACCGGCAGCGGCAAGAGCACGTTTGTGCAGCAGCTTAACGGCCTTCTTCAGCCCAACAGCGGCACCGTACACGTCGATGAGTTCGACATGGCGGATAAAAAGCAGCGCATGGAGGGAAGAAAGCTTGTGGGCATGGTATTCCAATACCCCGAATATCAGCTTTTTGAGGAAAGCGTTGAAAAGGACGTCGCCTTCGGCGTTAAGAACATGGGCATAGGGGAAGAGGAAGCGCTTGAGCGCGCGCATGAAGCGATGGCGCTCGTTGGCCTTGCGCCGGAAAAGTTCGCGGCAAAGTCCCCGTTTGAGCTTTCCGGCGGCGAAAAGCGGCGCGCGGCGCTGGCGGGAATAATAGCCATGAAGCCCAAATATCTGGTGCTTGACGAACCCATGGCAGGGCTTGACCCGCTGGGCAGGAAGGCCATATTGGATACAATAGATAACCTTCGCGCGTCATTGGGCTGCGCGGTGCTTATGGTGTCCCATTCTATGGATGATATGGCGGACAGGGCGGAGCGCATTGCCGTGATGAACGGCGGCAGGCTTGTAATGGAGGGCAAAACGCGGGATGTGTTTGCGCAGAGCGAACTGCTCACCTCAATCGGCCTTGACGTGCCGCAGGCATCAAGACTGGGCATGGAACTGAGAAAGCGCGGAATAGACATTCCCGAAAATATATATGAAATAGAGGAGATGGAGCTGGCGCTGCTCAAGCTCCTTTCAAAAGGAGGCCGGGCATGATAAAGGATATTACGCTGGGCCAATATTTCCCGGGCAATTCCGCCATACATCGCCTTGATCCGCGCACGAAGCTGCTGGGCATGATTGCGTATATAGTGATAGTATTCCTTGTTACCAAAACGCCGGTGTTCATAATACCCGCGCTTTTTGCGGCAATATGCATATATCTTGCGCGCGTGCCCTTTGGCTACGTTATACGCTCGTTAAAGCCGATAAGGTTTTTGCTGGTGTTCATGTTCATAGTGAACCTTTTTATGGTGCGCACGGGCAAAACCGTAATCGCATTCTGGATAATAAGCATTACGGACGAGGCCATAAAGCAGAGCGTGTATATAACGCTCAGGCTCGTGCTGCTGCTTGTCGGCACAAGCCTTATGACGCTGACCACAACGCCGATTGCGCTTACGGACGGGCTTGAGCGGCTGCTTATGCCGCTGAGCAAAATCCACTTTCCCGCGCATGAGCTTGCCATGATGATGACAATCGCGCTGCGCTTTATACCAACGCTTATTGAAGAAGCGGACAAGATAATGAAGGCGCAGATGGCGCGCGGGGCGGACTTTGAATCCGGCAACCTTATAAAGCGCGCAAAGAACATGATACCCATACTTGTTCCGCTGTTCGTGAGCGCGTTCCGCAGGGCGGACGAACTTGCAATGGCCATGGAAAGCCGCTGCTATCACGGCGGGGAGGGCAGAACGCGCATGAACGTGCTCAAATTCGGCTGCGGGGATGGCGTGGCGGCGGCGGCGTTCGCGGTGCTTACCGCGCTGACAATAGCAGCGCAAAAGCTTATACCGTGAAGCGGCATACGCGCACAATGCTCACCCTTATAGCCGTGGGGATAATAATTGCCGCGGCGGTGTGGAGCAGCATAATAAGCAAAAACGATCCGCTTGAGGCCGTTGCAAACGAGCTGAATGCGCACGGTTACTCCATGCGGGGGGACGATCTTTATATACTTGGCGGCAAGGCGGATTCCACAATACGCGAAGTGCTTGACGGCAGCATAGACGCAGCCGAAGCGGAGCTGATGGTGTCCGCAGCCGAACAGGCGGGCTTTGCGGCGGATATGGACAGGCGGGGCGAGGTGAGCATATTGCTCTATCAATGCGAGAAGGGCGTTATGACAATATATTTGATAGACGGCGAAATTGAGCTTTGCTTTATACAGACACAGAGCGGGGAGGTATACCCGATATGACGCGGCGCGTGCGCATGATAATTCAATACGACGGCACGGCATACGCAGGCTGGCAGCGGCAGCTGACCGGCCTTGGTATACAGCAGGTGATGGAGGAGGAGCTTGCCAAGCTGACCGGACACAAATGCGCGCTCCATGCATCGGGACGGACGGACAGCGGCGTTCACGCCGCGGCGCAGGTAGCCCATTTTGACACGGACTGCCGCATACCGGCGGAAAAGTTCGCGTTCGCGCTGAACACTGGGCTGCCGAAGGATATACGCGTTGTGTATTCGGACGAGGCCGAGCCGCGCTTCCATGCCCGCTTCGACGTGGTGCGCAAGCATTACCGTTACCGCGTGCTGAATACGCCGCACGACTGCCCCTTTACCCGCAACACCGCGCTGCATTACCATTGGCGGCTGGATAAGGATAAGTTGAACGAGGCCGCCGAAATGTTCATGGGGCGGCATGATTTCAATGCGTTTATGGCCGTAGGCGTTACGCCGGAGACAACCGTAAGGACGATATACGAATCCCGCTGGAACGAGGAAAACGGCCTGCTTGTTTACGACGTGGCAGGCAGCGGCTTTTTATACAACATGGTGCGCATAATGGTGGGCACAATGCTGCAATACGGCCAGGGCAGGAACATGGACGGCATTGCGCGCGCACTTGAAACGGGCAGGCGGGATTTTGCAGGCCCCACCGCACCCGCGCACGGGCTTACGCTTGCGCGCGTGGAATACGAAAATTTTGATACTAAGGAGCATATAAGATGAAGATACTTGTTACCGTGCCTATGGACGATAAGGAACGGGCAATCATAGAAGCCGCAGCGCCCGGGGCGGAGTTTACATATGCCGCGGCGAATGAAGTTACGGCGGACATGATGGCGGACAAGGAGATAATATTCGGCAACGTCAACGCGGAACTGCTGCAATGCGCAAAGGAACTGAAGCTGATGCAGCTTTTTACCGCAGGGACGGACGGCTACATTGGTAAGCTGCCCGAAGGCTGCGCCATAACCAACACCACCGGCGCGTTCGGCCTTGCCATAAGCGAGCATATGCTTGCCATGCTGCTTTGCCTTATGAAGCGCATGCATCAATACAGGGACAACCAGCGTAAGCATGAATGGAAGGACATGGGCAGCGTAAGGAGCATTGCGGGCTCAACGGCGGTGATACTGGGCCTGGGGGATATCGGCGGCGAGTTTGCGCGCAAGCTGAAGCTGCTTGGGGCATACACGATAGGCGTGCGCCGCACGGATGCGCACAAGCCGGACTATATAGACGAGCTGGTGCTGAGCGAGAACGTGGACAGCGTACTCCCAAGGGCGGATATTATAGGCATGGCGCTTCCCAACACGCCGCAAACGGTGAACATGCTCAATGCCGAGCGTATAGCAATGCTTAAGGAAGGCTGCATAGTGATAAACGTAGGCCGCGGCAATGCCATTGACGAAGCCGCCCTTGCGCAGGCGATTGAAAAACGCGGCATACTTGCGGGGCTTGACGTTGCCGCGCATGAGCCGCTTGATAAGGAAAGCACGCTGTGGGAGCTTGAAAACTGCCTTATAACGCCGCACGTTTCGGGCTTTTTCCACCTGGCCGAAACAAAGCGCAGGATGATAGAGATTGCCGCGGAAAACATACGGCGGCACATTGACGGCAGGCCGTATATGAACGCGATAGATCCGTCCACCGGCTACATTGCCGATAAATACGGCGACAGGCTGCGTTTTTAACGCAAACGGGGGAGGGGATAAAATATGACAGAGGCGCTGCTTATAGCCGTGCTGATAGTTGGCATAGCTAATCTTGCGCTTGTAATACTGCTTATCGGCGGCCGCAGGGACGCCGCGCGGGAGATAGACCGCCTGAAGCGGGACATGCTTGATGAACAGCGCGCACTGCGTGCTGAGGTGAGCGAAAATACGCGCCGCAGCATAAATGCCGTGGGCGAAACGCTGCTGAACGAATATCAGCGAGATACGCTCAATCAGGAACAGCGGTTCAAAACATTCGCCCTTGAAAACGCGCAGCGTATGGAGCAGATACGCCGCAGCGTGGAGCGTCAGCTTGCCGACATACGCGAGGATAACGGCAAAAAGCTGGACGAAATGCGCAGCATAGTGGATGAAAAGCTGCAAAAAACGCTGGAGGATAAGCTTTCGCGCTCCTTTGCGCTGGTGAGCGAGCGGCTGGAGCAGGTTTATAAGGGCCTTGGCGAAATGCAGACGCTTGCGTCCGGCGTGGGGGATCTTTCAAAGGTGCTTTCAAACGTAAAGACGCGCGGCATACTGGGCGAAATTCAGCTTGGGGCGATTCTGGGCGAAATGATGGCGCCCGAACAATATGAAGTGAACGCAAAGGTGAAGCAGGCCACCAACGAGCGCGTGGAGTTCGCAATAAAGCTTCCCGCGGACGACGGCACGGTGCTGCTGCCGATAGATTCAAAGTTCCCCGCCGATGCATACACAAATTTGATGGACGCATACGAGCAGGGCAATGCGGACGCAGTGAAGGCGGCGCAGGCCGTGCTGAAGGGCAGAATAAAGGAATTTGCCGCAGACATAGCGAAAAAATATATCAACCCGCCGTATACAACGGAGTTTGCAGTTATGTTCCTGCCTACGGAGGGGCTGTATGCAGAGGTTTTGCGGCTTAACCTGATGGAGCCGATACAGCGGGAATACCGCGTGAGCATAGCGGGGCCAAGCACAATGGCCGCCCTTTTGAACAGCCTGCAGATGGGCTTCAAGTCCGTTGCCATACAAAAGCGCAGCGGGGAGGTTTGGAAGGTGCTGGGTGCGGTAAAGACGGAGTTTGCATCGTTTGAAAAAACGCTTGCCAAAACGCGGGACAGGCTGCGCCTTGCGGACGAGGAGCTGGGCAGGCTGATAGGCGCGCGGACGCATAAGATAAACCGCTCGCTTGAGCGCGTGACCGCGCTGCCGGCAGAGGACGGCGTAGCGCAGCTGGTTGATAAATACGCCGGCGCGGACGACGAGGACGAACAATGAATTTATATAAAATAACAATGGGAGGAATAATTACATGAGCAACACACCTACACCGCACATTTCCGCCAAACCGGGCGACTTTGCAAAGACCGTGCTTATGCCGGGCGACCCGCTGAGGGCCAAATTCATTGCGGAAACATTCCTTGAAAACCCTGTGCTTGTGAACAACGTGCGCGGCATACAGGGCTACACCGGCACATATAAGGGCAAGCGCGTAAGCGTTATGGCCAGCGGCATGGGCATGCCCTCCATGGGCATATACTCATATGAGCTTTTCAATTTCTATGGCGTGGAGAACATAATCCGCGTGGGCAGCGCGGGCGCGATAAACGAAAAGGCCAAGCTGAGGAGCATTGTGCTGGGCATGGGCGCCTGCACCAATTCCGGCTACGCCTCGCAATACGGCCTTTGCGGAACCATTGCCCCCGTTGCAAGCTGGGAGCTGCTCCGCGCCGCAACCGCGCAGGCGGACAGGATGGGCCTTGATTACGAGGTCGGCACCGTGCTTTCAAGCGACACCTTCTATAACGATTCCATGAACACCATGGATTGGCAGAAGATGGGCGTGCTGGCAATTGAAATGGAAGCGGCCGCGCTTTATCTAAACGCCGCGCGCGCGGGCAAAAACGCCCTTTGCATCTGCACCATATCCGATAGCCTTGTTACGGGCGAGGCGCTTGACGCGGAGCAGCGGCAGAACACCTTCACCGAAATGATGGAGCTTGCGCTGGAAATAGCGTAAAGCTATGCATATCAAAAAAGCGGCTTAAAGGGCGGGCATCATAAGACAGCTAACAGGAACAGCATTATGATCTGCTGTTCCTGTTAATGATGGAATTTGTCTAACCGGTTTAAGGACGCACTTCTATACACCTTTTGGTGTACCGTGTGAGCATCCCTTGCCTCTCCCCTTGGGAGAGGTGGCCGAGCGCAGCGAGGACGGAGAGGGTAACCAATTACCATACCAATTATTCAAAAAGACTCCAAAGCCCTCTCAGTCACCTGCGGTGACAGCTCTCCCAAAGGGAGAGCCAAGGGGCTGCATCCCGTTACATAGTATGCTGGCATGAGACTGTACCGATACGCTCCATTAACTGTTTTATGACCGCCCATTAAACAGCCGCTTTTTTATGTGTCCTTTATATTGCCCGAATGACGCTACTATTCCCGAAAAAGCTTTCCATATGCCGCACGAAGCCGTCCTCCGCGCCTATGGGAACAAGCGCCTGCATGGTGCCCGCAAAGCCGCCGCCGTGAACGCGGGCGACGCCGCCAATCGGGTCAAGATACCGCCGCGCGAGCGCTATGCCTATGGCTAAGCTCCTGTCCTGCTGAGCGGGTGTGAATATGTTCTGCAAAAGGGATTCGCTCGAAGCCGCGCTTTGCCGCATTATGCGCGCATACGCCGCCGCATCCGCCGAGCGTATTGCCGCAGCCATATCGCTCACGCGGGCGTTTTCGCCGAAAAAGTGCAGTGCGCGCATCGCTGCGCGGTCGCCTGCGGTTTTGCGTATTTCGCTAAGGCGGCGCATAAATTCGGCTTCGTCGGCGTGGCCCAGCCTGTCCGCGCCCAGAATATCGCTGACGCTTTTCATGTCCGCTGTTATTTGGGCGTAAGCATCCGCCATGTCCGCATGGCTTGAACCCGTGTTTATGATATATATTGCAAATTCGTTTGTAAACGGCCATTCAAGCGCGTTTACGTTCGGCGCGTCCCTATCAAAAAAGTCTATGAACTGCACCCCGCCGAGCGCGCACGCCGCCTGGTCCATCAAGCCGCAGGGCTTACCGAAGTGCGCATTTTCCGCGTATTGCGCCGCGAGAGCGATGGTCATCGGCTCCGCGGAACCGCCGTTATACAGGGCATTGAATATGCGGCCTATAAGTACCTCGAACGCGGCTGAGGATGAAACGCCGCTGCCTATGGGTATATCCGATTCTATTGCCGCATTGAAGCCGCCGATTTTCAGCGAATGCGCCGCAAAATATTCCGCAACCCCGCGCACGAGCGCAGCGGATGTGCCCCTTTCGCACTCAACGGGCGCAAGGGAGGATAAGCTCACTTCAAATGCGCCCGTATCCGTATGCAGCACGCATTTGCCATCAGCACGCGCGGAAACGGCGGCGGTGATGCTGCGCCTGATAGCCGCGGCTATAACGCGGCCGGATTGATGGTCCGTATGGTTTCCGCAAAGCTCCGTCCTGCCGGGCGCTGAAAGCACGGCCTCGGGAGAACGGCCGAATAGGGCGGAATGCTTTTGCTCTGTGCCGTTTGCCATTGGCTTACTCCACGTCCAATAGCCCTGCGCGCTCCACGCCGCCTATTGAAAGCAGGGCGGAAATTATTGCGTCTATGCCCTCGGTAAGGCCGGTTATGTCCGCGCTTATAATTACGCTTGCGCGCTCGCCTATGGGCGGGTTCTGCATTATGGTCAATATGTTTGCGCCCTTATCGGAAAGGCAGTTGAGCACGCGGCCCAGCACGCCGCGTTCGTGGCTGAGCAGCATGGAGAATATGGCCTTTTTGCAGGCCGTGTTCTCGCTGGGGGCGAATATGAAATCCTTATATTTATAATATGTGCTGCGGGATATGCCAACAATGCGCGCCGCTTCGCTCACTTCCCTTACCGCGCCCGTGCGTATAAGCTCCCGCGCGCGGACGACCCGCTCGTAACAGTCCGGCAGGACGGATTTGTGTACTATAAGGTATTCGCTGTTCATAAGTATGCTCCTTTTATAATACGCTGTGTATATATGCGCCCATTTCGGCGGGATCGATAACGTCCGTATGCAGCACGCTCAGTTCCCTTATGCCGCTAAGGCCATTGGGTATTGCAAGGCCGGTGAGCGCGGAAAGCTTATCCGCCGCGTCAAAGCCGCTCTCGTTCGCGTATTCGCCAAGCGCCGTAAGCATTGCGGGGGCAAATTTGAATGGGGACGCCGTGCTAAGCACCACTGCGGGCGCGGTGATGAGCCCCTTTGCTTTAAGCTGAGCATACACGCTGTATGCCACGGCCGTATGCGTATCCATAAGATAATGCGAGTTCTGCCACATATCGCGTATTGCGGCAAACGCCGCGTCGTCGTCCGCACGGCCGCAGAGGAACTGAGCGCGGATACGCTTAAATATGTCGTCAGGCAAGGCGTAGCGGCCCGTTTCTTTAAGCTGCGCCATAAGGGAGGCCACAAGCACGGCGCCCTCAGCCTCGCTGCCACGGTTTGCCATGAAGAAAAGCAGCCGCTCAAGGTTGCTGGATATAAGTATATCCATTGAGGGGGAGGCGGTTTTGATAAGCTGCCTGCTTGCGCGGTCGTACACGCCCTCGCTCAAAAACTGATACAGCACATCGTTTGCGTTGGATGCGCAGATGAGCTTGCCTACGGGCAGGCCCATGCGTTTGGCCATGTAACCGGCAAGTATGTTGCCGAAGTTGCCCGTGGGCACAATAAAATCGACCTCCCGGCCGAATTCTATCGTTCCGTTTGCAACCATGTCCCCATACGCGGCGAAATAATACGCGGCCTGCGGGGCAAGGCGGCCAATGTTTATTGAATTTGCGCTGCTTGCAACCAGCTCTTTGTGCTTAAAGCCTTCAAGCGCGGCCTTGACTCCGCGCTGCGCATCGTCAAAATTCCCGCGCACGGCGCATACGCGCACGTTTTCTCCGCGCTGGGTGACCATTTGAAGCCTTTGCAGCTCGCTCACGCCGCCATCTGGATAGAACACTATTATCCTTGTATGCGGCGCGTCCGCAAAGCCCGCAAGCGCGGCCTTACCTGTATCCCCGCTGGTGGCGGTGAGTATAACAAGGTCCTCCTTAAGGCCGTTTTTCTCCCGCGCGGCGTTCATAAGGTGCGGCAGTATGCAAAGCGCCATGTCCTTGAACGCGCAGGTTGGCCCGTGCCAAAGCTCCAGTATATGCGTATCCCCCGCCTTAACAACGGGGCAGAAGGCGGGAGTATCGAACTTTCCGCCGTAGCCCGCGTCCACCGCGGCAAGTATGCGCTCATAGGGGATATCGTCTATCAGCGCGCTTATAACGCGGGCAAAAAGCTCCCGCCGTTCAAGCGAATAAAGCCCCGCCGAAAAGAGCGCGGGCAATTCCTCGGGTACGTACAAGCCCCCGTCCGGCGCAAGCCCGGTGAGCAGCGCAAGCGAAGGCGAGGTACGTTCCGAGGCGTTCCGTGTGCTGAAATACTGCATTGAAAAAACCTCGTATATATTAAAATATTTATTGCTTAGTGTTCGTAGCCGCAGTCGTCCATGTCCGCGCCGCCAAGATATTCGCGCGCGCCTATGCGGCGTTCCTCGCGCTCGTGCTCAACCATGTCGGAAAGCATATCGCGCACCTGTTTGGGCTTTTTTATACGCTTTATGTCCAATTCCGGCGCGGAGCGATCCGCCGTGCAAAGATGTATCGTGCCAAGGCCCAGTATCCTTTGACCAAGGGGCCTGTGCAGCGTTATGTCCATTATTCTGTAAAGGCGTATCTCCTCTTCCTTGCGGCCGAAAAGACCCGTTTCTATTATAAGCTTTTCTTCGGTCAGTTCATAGCGGGTAAAGCTCCATGGAAGGCCAAGGAACGTGCGCTTTCTGTCTTTCCATACCGTGTTTGCCATTATGGTATACCTCCTTAAATGCACAAAACAGACGAATGCTGTACCATCAGTTGATAAGAGCACACAAGCCCTAAAGGTTTGCTTTGGGACACTCCTGCGTTCTCGTCGCTTGAATTACCTCCAGTAGTTCTGCGCTCCTCGGCCTCGGATCGTCCTCAAAGCAATTCCTTTAGGGTCTTTGAGTTTTAGGAGCCAAAGAGTATGGCAGAGCAAGGAGGACGAATGCAGGAATACCAGAGGTCTTTCAAATGAGGACGACACAGCTATGCCGACCCCTAAAACCTTGTGTGTCCTTGTCAACTGATGGTATCATTATAGCATACACATGTCCGCCGTGCTACTACTAATTATTCTTCGTTTCCCCAGCCGAAGCCCGGCGCGGTGCTCCAGCCGCTGCTGCTGCCGTCGTCAGGCGTGGGCAGCACGGGTGAAGGCGTGCGCGGGGGCAGGGAAGGATTGGGCGTTTGCTCAACGGCGGCCTTGGCCTCGTCCGCATTATGGAACACAAACTCGTTCAGCTTAACGCTCATCGCGCCCATGTCGCAGAAGAACACAAAGTGCTTTTCCCATTTGCCGTTCTGGTAAAGCCCTTCAATGGGGAGCCTGTAATACATAAGTCCACGCTGACCGGTGGAGAGCAGCTTCGCCGCGGCGTCTATTATTTCATCGTTGGTCATGCTGGTTTCGACCAGCGGCAGCAGCTTATAAAGCAGCTCGTATTGCTTGGTAACGCTGAACTTGCGGAACTTGGCGAATATCATGTTCAGCACCTTGAACTGCCGTCCGGTGCGCACAAATTCGCTGTCCAGCTTCCTTATGCGGGCATAGCCCAGCGCCTGCTTGCCGTTAAGATGCACGGGGCCGGGGTCCGCAAATATAAACCCGTCCCAAAGATATTCAACGCCAAGCTGCTTGTTAAGGCCGGCTATGCAGTCGTTCGCGGCGCTTATTTCCTCCGCCGTCATTTCAACGGTAACGCCGTCTATCGCGTCCACAACGTCCACGAATGAATGAAGATCCACCATAACATAGTCGTTCAGCTTCAGATGGAAATTATGCTCTATGGTTTCGTAAAGCAGTTCAACCCCGCCGAGCGCAACTGTGGAATTGAGCTTTCTGTACCCGTGCCCGGGTACGTCCACCAGCATGTCGCGCATGAGGGTGGTCAGCTTCAAGCGGTTGTTCACGGTGTCCACCGTGGCTATCATCATTGTGTCCGCGTTGTAGCGGCCCTTTGTGGCGCGCCTGTCCGCGCCTATGAGCAAAACGTTCACGTAGCGGTTGTCGTTATTATCCGCATCGAACTGGGCAAGCTGCTCCGCCGTGAGCGGCGTCTGCTCATAATATTCGCTCAGCGGGGCAGGAGTTGGCGCGGGGGTGGCCTCCGGCTCCGGCGTGGGGGTAGCTACAGGCGTGCGGGTAGGCGTGGGGGTCATGTGCGGCGCTTCGTCCGTGGGTTCGGGCGTGGGCAGGCTGCTTTCAACAGGCTCCGGCGTAAGGCTGCCGGGGCGGGAGATGCGGTTGAGCAGATTGAGCCCAAGCGCCGCCACCGTAAGCCCCAGCACGGCTATTACGGCAAGCAGTATTATAAGCACCTTTACGCCCGGATGCAGGCGCTTTTTGTCCTTTTTTGCATTGTTCATATATGTTCACGCTTCTTTCGCAGCTTTTTAACACGAGAATTGTACCACAAGGCCGCATGGAGCTTCAAGCGGTATTGCCAAGGGAATGGCTTTGTTGTAAAATTGTTCACATATAAGATGGGGAGGGTTTGGCCTTGTATTCTAATTTTGCGCGGGTATATGATTCGCTGATGGAATCGGTTGACCGCAAGGCGTGGCTTGAATACATAATAAGCCTGTTCGGCGACGCAAAGATAGAGCGCGTTGCGGACTGCGCCTGCGGCACGGGTGCTGTCAGCATACCGCTTGCAAAGCGGGGATATAAGGTGACGGGGCTTGACGCATCGGAAGAAATGCTGCGCATTGCGGCGGAAAACGCCCGCGCGGAGCGGGTGAACGTTCCGTTCGTTTGCCAGGATATGCGCCGCCTTGCGCTGCACAGGCCGGCGGATGCGGTGCTTGCCGTGTGCGACGGGGTGAATTACCTTACGCTCAAGGGCGCGGAAAGCTTTTTTGCCAATGCGTATGCCGCGCTGAGGGAAGGCGGAATGCTGCTGTTTGACATATCGTCGCGCTACAAGCTTTCAACCATTTTGGGCAACAATACCTTTGCGGAGGATGAAAGCGCGGCGGCGTACATATGGAAAAACGCATATGACGAGCAGACCAGGCAGATACAGATGGAGCTGACCCTGTTTGAAAAGCAGGCGGACGGCCGCTATGTGCGCTTCAATGAATCCCAAATACAGCGGGCGCATTCCCAAAGGGAGATGGAAGGTGCGCTGAAGCGGGCGGGGTTTGAAGGGATAGAAGCGTTTGACGCATTCACGTTCGATGCGCCGAATGAAAAAAGCGAAAGGATACAGTTCAGGGCGATAAAGCCCAACGACTGATTTTTATATAAAAGGAGAAGAATTATTATGAGCGATAAAATATTAAGGGGCGTAATGTTCGATAAATCGGTAAGGTTCACGGCCATATCCGCAAAGGAAATGGTTGAGGCGGCGCGCAATACGCATAATCTCAGCCGCGTTTGCACGGCGGCGTTGGGCCGCGCGCTGATAATGACCAGCATGATGGGCACGGACCTGAAGAACGACGACGAAAAGGTGACAACCGTAATAAAAGGCGGCGGCGAGGCGGGCAACATAGTCTGCACGGCGTACCGTTCCGGCAGGGTGAAAGGATATATAGAGAACCCGTCCGTGGAGCTGCCCCCCGCGCCCAACGGCAAGCTGGACGTGGCGCTGGCGGTGGGCTGGTTCGGCGAGCTTACAGTTATACGCGACCTTTCCATGAAGGAACCTTACGTTGGCCGCAGCGAGATGATATCCGGCGAAATTGCCGAGGATTTTGCAAATTACTTCACCCGTTCCGAGCAGACGCCTTCGCTTGTTTACCTTGGGGTAAGGGTGGATATAGAAACGCTGAAGGTGCTCAGCGCCGGCGGAATGCTTATACAGGCCATGCCAAACTGCCCGGAGGAGGCCATAGCCGCGCTTGAGGCCAAGGCGGATGATATTTCAAAGCTTGCAGCGCGGCTTGAAAAGGGCGAAGAACTGAGGGACATACTTATAAATATGTTTGAAGGATGCACGCTTGAAATACTTGGCAGTGCGCAGCCGGAATACAGATGCGACTGCTCGCGCGAGCGGCTGGAGGCGGTGCTGATGTCCCTTGGCAAAGAGGAACTGACGGATATGATAGAAAAAGAGGGGCAGGCAGAGCTTACCTGCCGCTTCTGCAACAAGGTGTATCATTTCACCAAGGAGCAGCTGGAGGCTATACTGAAAGAGGGGGCCGGAAATTCGGATGAACGGAGCGATACGGAATAACAGCACGGGGCGCGTGCTCTCGTTTGAACAGAAGGGGGACTTCTTTTACAAAAGAGGGAACGACAAGCTGGACAAAAACGACCTTATAGAGGCGCTGTGCAGCTACCGCAGGGCCATGGAGCAGGAGCCGGAGGACCAATACAGCTGCATAGCGGTTGCGGAAGTATTGAGCGAGATGGAGCGTTACGACGATTCAAACCGGGTGCTGCTGCCGCTGCTTTCGCGCGAGGATGTTGAGCCGGAGGCCATATTCGGCCTTGGGTGCAATTTGGCTGCGCTTAACGAAACGGACAGCGCGAAGAAAATGCTGGAACGCTACCTTCAGGCAGAGCCTGAGGGGGAATATATTTACGATGCGTACGATTTGCTGGATGCTATTGACGACGCGGAATACAGGCCCGGGGACTTTGGCGAGCTTGCGCCCGTGCTGAAGGAGGACATGGCGCTGGATGCGGCGGAGGAAGGCAGAAAGGCGCTGGAGCGGGAAAACTTTCCCGCGGCGAGGGAAGCGCTTGAACGGGCGCTGAAGCTGAACCCGGGGCTGAACTATGCGCGGAATAATTTGAGCCTGCTGCATTTTTGCAGGAAGGATTTTGCGCGCGCGCTGAGCGAGGCGGATACGGTGCTGAAGGCCGACCCGAACGACACGCAGGCGCTTTGCAACAAGGCAATGGTGTATTGCACCACGCGCGACATGGCGAACGCAAATGCCGCGGCGGACGCGCTCTGCCGCACGGATACGGAAAGGACGGATGAGCTGAGCAGGATATGCCTTGTGCTGATGGAGCTTGGCCGGTTTGAGGACGCATATAGGATTGCGGAGCGACTGCTGAAAAAAAAGCCGTATGATGAGGACGCGCTGCACCGCTACGCAATATGCGCATATGAGCTGAACCGCTATGACAAGGCGTATAACGCATACGATAAGCTTTGCCGCATAGACCCGACGGACACCATAGCCAAATATTATAAAAAGCTTTGCTACAACGCGCAGAATGGGCAGCTTCCCCGCGGGAACATACGCCGCTTTGCAGCAAATTATCAGGTGCCGTTCGATGAAACGGTGCGGCGCATAAACCGAATAAACGAGATGATGAAGCTTAGCGCCGCGGAGCTGCACAGCCAATGGCAGAATTCAAACGAGCTGGAGCTTTTGATACGCTGGGGCTTTACGCTGCCGGATATTGCCATAAGGCGGGCGCTGCTTACGGCGGCAGCCGCGTTCGGGGACAAGCGCAGCGAAGGGCTGCTGAGGGATTTTCTGTTGATGCGGGAGCAGGACGATGAACTCAAGCGCAATGCGATAGCCGCGCTTGCAACGATGGGCGCCAAGCAGCCGTATTATCTTTATATAATGGATCACCTGGTTGAAAGCCGGGCGGAGCTGAGAATAAACGCGGCGAACGCGGCATACAGAAACGCGCTCACGATGTGCCTTGCCAATATGTATGAACATTGCAGCGAACGGGAGGCAAAAACAGCCGTTTCGCTTTGGGACAGATACGTTGGCGCGCAGGAGCGGCTGCCGCGCATAAGCCGCGCGCAGGAGGTTGCGCTTGCGGCGGCGATAGAATACACCGCCCGCACGGAATGCGGCGGCAAGCCTTCGCGTGCGGATATATGCAACGCATACGGCGTATCCACGCTGCGGCTGGACAACGCGCTGAAAAAACTATTGCCAATTACGGCGCAGGAGGAAAAATGATATTTCAGGCAACATGCAAACTGGGCGTAGAAGCGCTGGTGGCAACGGAATTGAGAAAGCTGGGGATAGAACCGGTGAGCGTGGACTCGGCTAAAATTCGCTTTGAAGGGGACTATCTTACAATGGCGCGGGCGTGCCTGTGGCTTAGGACGGCGGAAAGAGTGTTGCTTGAGGTGGGCCGGTTTGAGGCGCATACCTTCACAGACCTTTTTGAAGGGGTGAAGGCGCTTGATTGGAAGCAATATCTTGCCAAGGATGCGTTTATACACGTTGTTGGCAAAAGCGCGAAGAGCGATTTGTTTTCCGTTAAGGACTGCCAGAGCATAACCAAGAAGGCCATTGTGGAAAACCTGAAGGCAGCGTACCATACAACGCTGCTGCCGGAAACGGGCGCGGAGATATTGGTTGAAGTGGGCATGTTCAAAAACGAAGCCACGCTTTGCCTTGACCCATGCGGCGCGGGGCTTTCACGCAGGGGATACAGAACATATAACGTTGCCGCCCCGCTGAGCGAAACGCTTGGCGCGGCGATAGTTACGCTAACGCGGTACAAGGGCGACTATCCGTTTATAGACCCCATGTGCGGCAGCGGCACAATGCCCATCGAGGCGGCGATGATAGCCCGCAATCAGGCGCCCGGGTTAAACCGCAGCTTTGCGGCGGAGAATTGGCCCTTCCTTGACAAAAAATATTTTATGCAGGCCCGAAAGGAAGCCATTGATTCCATACGGGACATAAAGCTGAACATACTGGGCAGCGATATTGACGAACGCAGCATAGCCATATGCAAAAAGCATGCGCAGAAGGCGGGCGTTATGCTGAACTGGGCGGTGAAGCCGCTGAAGGAGCTGAAGGCAACTGAGGAGCGCGGCGTGATAGTATGCAACCCGCCGTACGGCGAGCGTATGCTGAAAAAAGGCGAGGCGGAGGGCATAATACGCGAAATGAGCGCAGTTTTTGCCCCGCTTAAGGGCTGGAGCAAGTCCATAATAACGCCGGACCAGAATTTTGAACAGCTTTACGGCGAAAAGGCGAACAAGCGCCGCAAGCTTTCAAACGGGGGAATGCCCTGCACGCTTTATCAATATTTTGCGGAGCGGGCGAATAAGGACGAACAATATTAAGGAGGCCGTTATGGCATATAAATATTACAACCAAAATGATTACCCCGAAATACCCTACGGCGACGGCTCGATAGAAACAAGCGGCTGCGGGCTGTGCTCCTGCTGCATGGTGGTGGAGAACATGACCGAGCATACCTTCACGCCCGCGGAGGCGGCAAAGCTGGCCTATGAATGCGGCGCGTGCGACGAAACCGGCACGGAAATATCCATACTTGCGCCGGCGGTATGCAAAAGGTTCGGCCTGACATATGAGCTGACCTGCGACCACGGCAAGATGCTGCAGTTTTTGCAGCAGGGTGAGGGTATGGCCATTGCCAACTCCGGCGGGGACAGGGAAGGCTGGACGGGCGTATTCACCCACGGCGGGCATTTTATAGTGCTTGTGTCCGCAAAGGGGCGCGAAATATGCGTTATGGACCCCAGCATGAAGCCGGGCAAGTTCGATGAACCGGTCCGCGCGGGCAAGGTGCGCGTGGAAGGCAACATGGCGTATGTGGACATTGCGGTGCTGGCAAAGGATTGCGACAACCGCTACCCAAGCTATTGCCTGTTCAGAAAGGCGTAAATATGAAAAATAAAAAGGGATGCGCAGTGATCTGAACCCAAAAAGTTAGA
>MSGS01000030.1 GCA_001940855.1 Christensenellaceae bacterium Phil1
GCAGATAAGTATCTGTCTCGGCTATTGGTGCATCATTCTACAATACGCATGCCGTTTTCGTCCATAGGGCCCACTATATCATTTTGGCCGTATATAAAAGCCGAGGCAGTTTCTCAACTGCCCCGGTCAATATCATATCCCCAAAATTCCATGTGATTGAATTACATTTTACTCTAAAATCTACTTATATGTATATGGCCTTATTTCCGCTTATCTTTGCCCTTCCGTCCTTTCCTCCATTTGCTTTTCTTGCGTGACTTATCTTTATTGGTTTTTATTCGCTTTGGCTTGTCTTTTTTGTAGTAAGTTATTTTTCTCCAAATGACAAGAGCTCCGTATAGCAATAAACAATACAATATCCCTATTATTATTACTGTATATACGGTACTGTTGCCCTCCCCATACGAGATATATTCTTTATCACCGATTCTCAACTCCTTAACATTGTTTTCAAAGAACCAGTACATATATTTTACCGAACAAACATCACCTACTTTTATTTCTTTTTTTGTTATTGCTCTAAGTCCTTCTCTGCTATAAACAAAATATTTAACTCCATCAGTCGATGTAATCATATAACAAGAGCGTGAAGTGCGGGTTCCCGATATATGCTGTATTTTATCGATTGTAATTACTGCTTCGGTTAGATCTTCATACGTTTTGTTGGCAGCAATGCATGGCACAACTATAAACATAGTACAAACAAAAATCATTTCGATTATCAGAAAAACTATGACATTATAGTATTCAAATTTGCTTACCCTGTTCTTTTCCTTTTTGCGCCCCATAATTGCATCTCCGATTTAGCTAACGCTAAGACGGTCAGCACATATAACAGATATATGTGCTGACCGGGTTAGTATTGACTATCCATGAAGGTATGGATTATGGGACATAACAAAAAAAGAAATACTATAAGCAGTAAAAAGTACTATGGAGTTATAATCACTATAGCAGCTCTGATGGTTTTTACCGTAGCTTTCTTTACGGTTGTGCCATGCATTGCCGCCAACACAACATATGAAGATCTAACCGATGCGGTGATCACAATCGATAAAATACGGTATTTCTCGAAAGCCGAAGCCTCAAGCTCTTGCTATGTCATTACATCGACTGATGGATATAAATATTTTGTTGTTAGCCGCGAAGGGTTTAAAGCAATAAAAAATGGTGCAATAAAAGAAGGTGATATATGCTCAATAAAATACATATACTGGTTTTTTCAGGATATCATCCAAGAGTTAAAAATTGATAATGTAGAATACATTTCATTTGAACAATTTAGCTCGCGCGGTTATATAATAATAGGAATTTGCCTTTGCCTATTTGAATATGGTATTCTCGTTCTTTGGAAGAAATCAACTTTCTTTGAAAAAGACAAGCCGAAGTACGTCAGAACCAACAAAGCCAAATCGCATAAGAAAAAGAAATGGAAGAAAGGGCGGAAAGGCAAAGATAAGCGGAAATAAGGCCGTATACATATAAGTAGATTTTAGAGTAAATATAATTCAATCACATGGAATTTTGGGGATATGATATTGACCGGGGCAGTTAAGCAACTGCCTCGGCTTTTATATATCGTCTCAGGAATCACATAGCGTTTAATAAAAGCGTTGTGAAAGCTTTATGTTTTCACAGCGTTTTTTTGTTTGCATTCGATTAGGGGCGTACCTGTGTCCCTCCGTTTTTTGATTACTTACATAAGAATCAAATTTTACGGAGGTTTATGGGTGAATGCCATTCGTTCTGATGTAGGCAAAACAGCGCTTCAAACTTTTTTCTGAAAATTTTGCCGAAGTTTGCCAAATCGGCTCCCTTCAAGGGGGATATTGAGCGAAAGGAGAAATACACCGCTTCCGTGGGTATGGAAGGAGGTGAACTCTCTTGGAGCTATCCTCTTTCCAGCGGATAACCATACAGCACCAGTTTGACCGTTTTGCAAAGCTGGTGATTGCAGGCGAAGCGAAAAAGCATAAAAAAGAGCTTGTACGGCGCAGCAGCAATGAAAAACTCTTTTCGGAGCTGTCGCAGCAGGAGCAGGATAGGCTTTGCATCAAAGACATCTATCCATCCGACTACCACTGCTTTACCGTTGCAGGATATGATGTTCTTGTAGAAAACGAGGCTGTCGGCGAAGCTCTTTCCGATTTACCAAAGGAAAAACGCGAAGTAATTCTATTAGCCTTCTTCCTTGGCATGAATGATGGTGAAATCGCCGCTTGTTTAGACAGAGTACGTCGAACGGTCTGCTATCAGCGGACAAGCTCACTCAAGCAACTAAAGGACTTCCTGGAGGAATATCAGTATGGCAAACAGAGCAAAGGCAAAACATAATTTACTTTCATTCCCCATCATAGCCGCAGCAATAAACGGCAATGTAGATGCTATCAACGTCGTAGTGAAGCATTATGCAGGCTATATCACCGCGCTGTCCACAAGACAGCTATACGACGAAAACGGTATGCCCGTACTTTTCGTTGACGAGGAAATGCGGCGCAGGCTGGAGACAAAACTCATTACACGCATATTGAGCTTTAAGCTAATAGCCTAATTTTCACCCGCCCGTACGGACAGGAGCGTGTCCCCCCCCTCCTCACGCTCCTTCCTGCGGGTTTTAGCCATGCCTTTCTGTCAAAGCCCACTTGCAAATGCGGGCTTTGACCGGCAGACAGCCAAGCGCACCTTGAAAATTCCATATCCATCATTATCAGATACTTTAGTCGCATGGTAAGCGCAGGAGCGCATACTCACCATATGTATTCCACAAAATCCCAAGTAAGCAATGGAATTTCGCGATTACCCGTGCGGCCTATAATGATACTTCTGCGCAGTCGAGATTAAGTTCCAGAGCGCAGCCCGGGCGTTGCCGGGGTGGTGAAAGTCCAATGATGACGGCGGCTTCCGTCAGTCTGATATGATGCCCTTGTGGGGGGCACATTTTATTTTATGGAACAGATCGAATTTGCACATTTGCGCCATGGCGTATCTGTATGTATGATGAGTACAGCAGATGCAATGCTTGGTGACTTTATAAAGAAAGGAGGGCTAAGATGGAACAACAATCAAAGCGCATCTGCGAAAAGCGAACTTACACCGTCGATGAGGTAGCTGCATTGTTAGGAATCAGCAGGACTTCCGCCTATGAGTTTGTTAAAAGGGGCGAGGTAAAGTTCGTAAAAATCGGCGCTTCAATACGAATATCAAAGAAGTCCTTTGATGAATGGCTGGACCAACAAAACATTTAACAAAGGAGAAAAACAATGGCATCCATCAGGAAAAGAAGAGGAACGTTCTCCGTCGTATACACCTACGAAAACGAGAACGGAGAAAAAAAGCAGCGCTGGGAAACCTTTAAGACCTATGCGGAGGCGCATAAGCGGCGCGCTGAAATCGAGTACAAGCAAACCGAGGGTACATTCCTGCCCCCGAACAAGCAAACCGTAGCGGACGTTCTGAAAGATTATGTTGCGCTGTATGGCGAGAAAACATGGTCGTATTCTACTTTCAATTCCAACTGTTCCATGATTGCGAACTATATTGTTCCCATCATCGGTAATAAGGAGATGAAAGAGATTACGCCGAGGGAAGCGGACAAGTATATCAAGACACTGCAAAAGACTCAGCCCGTTGAAGTTGGCGGCAGGCGCAGGCAAACGGAATATATGACCCCGGCGAACATTGAAAGAGTAATAAAACTGCTTCGCTCAGCTTTCAAGCAGGCAGTGCGCTGGGAGGTCATAGCACGCAATCCGTTTGACTTCGTAACGCTTCCGAAAGTAGAAAAGAAATCGAGAGAGATTTGGACAGCGGAAACAATTCGTAAGGCGCTTGACAGCTGCAAGGATGCAAAGCTTTTTGTCGCCATGAATCTTGCCTTTGCCTGTTCGCTGCACGTTGGCGAGATACTTGGACTTACGTGGAATAACGTAAGCATCAGCGATGAGGATATTGCAAAAGATAATGCCTCGGTATATGTTGATAAAGAGCTCTTCAGGGCATCAAAGGACGTAATGGACACACTTGGCAATCGGGATATTCGCTTTGTGTTTCCACCCGTAATGAGCAATCCCAAAACAAGACTGATACTCAAAACGCCCAAGACCGCTACCAGCGTCCGCCGCGTATGGCTGCCGAAAACCCTCGCCTACATTCTGCGTGAATGGCGGGATACCCAGCAAAAGCAAAAAGAATTTCTCGGGGATGAGTATTTCGACTATGACCTTGTTGTTGCGCACCATAACGGGCGTCCCTGTGACTGCAAAAATATTGAAAAAAGCTTCAACCGACTGAAGGAGGACGCAGGGCTACCAAACGTGGTGTTCCATTCGCTCCGTCATTCAAGCACAACTTACAAGCTGAAGCTTAATCATGGCGATATAAAAGCAACGCAGGGCGATACGGGACACGCACAGGCAGATATGATTACAAGAGTATACGCACATATTCTGGACGAGGACAGAAAAGTGAATGCGCAAAAATTTGAATCCGCATTTTACGCCAATCCCGACTTACGCACAGTAAAGGCGCCTGCCGAGCCGCAGCAGCCCGCACTCGATCTCAGTGCGCTCGCTGCGCAATTGCAGCAGTCATCCGAATTTTTTCAAGCCTTTGCCGGATTGATTTCAAAACAGTCCTGCTAATCCAAAATTAGCAAGATGAGCCAAAACTGGTGCCAAGCCGCGAAAATAGGCCTAACGCCAATTAGCAAATTTTTGAAGACGAAAGGGAGATAGGAACAAGCATCATCATGAGTCAGCACAACCTCAGGGCAAAAGAAAAAGCCCCGAAAGTGCTTATTTACGGGGCTTTTTGGCGTTCCCGCCCGGATTCGAACCGGGGGCCTTCCGCTTAGGAGATGGAGGGCACCATACGCAGCGTGGATAACGGCGTAAGGATGGCCGTTGCGCAAAGAATAGAGCAGATAGCGGCGGCGCAGGCGGCGGTTTTTGGCGCGGATGCGCAATGCATAATAGATTGGGGCGCGCCGCCTGTTATAAACGATGAAAGCATGGCCCACCTTGCCGCGGAGGCCGCAAAGGAAATAACGGGGGAGGAACGCACCGTTACACACCTTGTCGCGCCGAACATGGGCGGGGAGGATTTTGCATACTATCTTGAAAGATTGCCGGGAGCGTATCTTTTTCTAAGCTCCGCAAACGGGGCAAAAAACTGCGCCTTTGCGCACCACAATTCCCGCTTTAACGTGGATGAGGATGTGCTGCACATGGGTGCGGCGCTGTATGTGAACATTACCGAACGCTTCCTTAATAATTGATATCATAACCTGATATACATTCATTCATCACACAACCCAAAAAGCTCCCTTCACGGGAGCTTTTTGGCTGGTTTATGGAAAAAGAGGAGGAGTGTGCGCAAGGTTTAGAGCATTTCGAGGAATGCTTCAAGGCGGGTGGAAAGCTGGCCGGAGTCGCTTTGGGAATAGTCCGTTTCAAGGGCTATGTAGTGTATGCCAAGCTTTTCCGTCTCGCGGCGGATAAAGTGCGTTTCTATTGTGTATGGCGTGCAGGACTGAAGGTCTATTTCAACCACGCCGTCTATTTTGTATTCGCTTATGAGCCGCTTGAGCAGCTCCACACGCACGGAATTCGGCGTCATTACCGCGCAGCCTATGCTAAGATAACGCTTGGCAATGGCGGTCATAATGTTGTCCGCTTCGGTATCGATAAGCTGATACGCGGCCTTTATGCCCGTGCAGTTTTCAAAGCATACTACCGCGCCGCCGTTTTCTTCAATGGTTTTTACGGTTTTGTTCATAACGCCGCCTATGGGGCATCCGGTTATGAGTATGCGCTTGTCGCCCTCGCTTACCGGGCGCGCGCCGGAAGCGTATGCGGCGGCAACATCGTTATAAAGGTTTGTAAGCATCGATACGCGGTCGGCAGGATCGAATATGAAGCCCGCCCCGTCAAGCGCGGTGTAAAGATTAAGCCCCTTTGCCATGGGTGGAACGCTCTTTTGCACTTCCGTCAGCCGCATGCGGGCGCGGCGCTCTTCGTTGCGCTGAACGGCGGCCCTGCGGAGCGCATCGTCCGTTATTGCAACGCCGAACTTATCTTCAAGGAAATTTTTGAAGCGGCGCAGCTCCGCCGTCCATTCGTCAAGCGCGTTCTCGCGCTCGCCCTGGGGAAGATGCAAAATATATGTGGGGCGAATCTCGTTGAGCAGCTCATACATTTTCTTTTTGCCGTCGCATGTTGTTTCGCCCACTATTATGTCCGAAAAATAGGTATACGGGCATTTGTCCGATACGGCGAAGCCGTAGCTTGATTTTATTAGCGGGCAAAGGTTCTTTGGCAGGTGCGCTTCCGCTGCGGGAATGGTTTCCCCGCTCATGCCGCAAAGGCTTACGGGCGTGAACCCCGCCGCATCGAGTATTTCAAGCGGCGTAAACGTGCAGAACACGCCGGCGACCTTGCCGCCGTTGTCCTTTATGTTCTTCACCTTCAAAAAGCCCTTTTGGCGCGCTTCGCCAAATTCTTCAAACTGCTTGGGCAGCTCCCTTGCCATAACGCTTACCCCGCGTGCGGATTATTTACAATATAATTTTAACACTGCCGTATGCGCTTGGCAAAGCGATTAAAACAATACAATACCGCTTATCATCTAAAAAATGAATGAATGGTGCCGAGGCCGCGCCCAAAATCCTTTACAAACGCAATGAAATGGGGTATACTGCAACAAAGCCGTGATTGGAACACACGGCCGGTATAAGCCCCCATAAGCGAGCTGCAAACGGTGAAAGGCAGCGGGCGCGGAGCCGGTACGCATCATCCATGAGCGCGCGTATGAAAGCGGGCTTTTCGCAAATAGTACGCGCCGTGTGCGCACGTTACAGCGCAAGGCGAGATGGGGCATTTTATGCCAAATCGGGTGGTACCGCGCAAATACTGCGTCCCGTTACACGGGAGGCGGTTTTTTATTTTATGCAGAACAAGGCGAAAGGAGCTATTGAATGTATACCAAAGTCCCCACATCCCTTAACTTTGTGGACAGGGAGAAGGAGATCCTCCAATTCTGGAAGGAGAACCGCATATTTGAAAAAAGCTGCGAGCTGAGAAAGGGCAGGCCCGCCTATACCTTTTACGATGGCCCGCCCACGGCAAACGGCAAGCCGCACATAGGCCACATACTCACCCGCGCCATGAAGGATATTATTCCCCGCTACCGCACCATGAAGGGCTACGACGTGCTGCGCAAGGCCGGCTGGGATACGCACGGGCTGCCGGTTGAGCTGGAGGTTGAAAAAATGCTGGGGCTTGACGGCAAAAAGCAGATAGAAGCCTACGGCGTGGAGCCGTTCATTGCCAAGTGCAAGGAATCCGTTTGGAAATACAAGACCGAATGGGAACAGATGAGCGACCGCGTGGGTTACTGGGCCGATATGGAGCATCCTTATGTTACATATGAAGATAACTATATAGAATCCGAATGGTGGGCGCTCAAGACCATATATGAAAAGGGCCTTCTGTACAAGGGCCATAAGGTTGTGCCTTACTGCCCGCGCTGCGGCACCGCGCTTGCCAGCCACGAGGTTGCACAGGGCTATAAGGACGTTAAGGAAATATCCGCGACCGTAAGGTTCAAGTGCACCGATGAGGACGCAAGCTACCTTGCCTGGACCACCACGCCGTGGACGCTGCCTTCAAACGTTTGCCTTTGCGTAAATGCGGATATAGTATACTGCCGCGCGGAAAAGGACGGCGAAGCGTTCATACTGGCCAAGGATCTTGTTGAAAAGGTGCTGGGCGAGGATGCGAAGATAGTGCGCGAATTTGCGGGCAGCGAGCTTGTTGGCCGCACCTACGAGCCGCTGTTTGAATGCACGGCAAAGGCCGCCGCAAAAACCGGCAAGAAGGGCTTCCGCATAGTTGCGGACGATTACGTTTCCGCCGACGACGGCACGGGCATAGTCCATAACGCCCCTGCCTTCGGTGAGGACGACTATCGCGTTTGCCGCGATAACGACATACCCTTTGTTCAGATGGTTGACGCGCGCGGCAACATGACCGAGGATACCCCCTGGGCAGGCACATTCGTTAAGAAGGCCGACCCAATGATATTGAAGGACCTCAAGGAGAGCGGCGCGCTGTTTGCGGAAATACCGTTTGAGCACAGCTATCCGTTCTGCTGGCGCTGCGATACCCCGCTCATCTATTACGCCCGCGAAAGCTGGTTCATAAAGATGACCGCCGTGCGCGATAAGCTTATCGAATACAATCAGCGCATAAACTGGCTGCCCGAAACCATAAAGGACGGCCGCATGGGTAATTTCCTTGAAAACGTTATAGACTGGGGACTCAGCCGCGAACGTTACTGGGGCACTCCGCTGCCGGTTTGGGTATGCGAGGACTGCGGCCATGTTCACGTTGTAGGCAGCCGCAAGGAGCTTTGCGAGCTTGCGCCCGGCACGCCGGAAAACATAGAGCTGCATAAGCCTTACCTTGACCCGATAACGTTCAAGTGCGAAAAGTGCGGCGGCACGATGCGCCGCGAGAAGGCCGTTATAGACTGCTGGTTCGATTCCGGCTCAATGCCCTTTGCGCAGTGGCACTATCCGTTTGAAAACAAGGAGCAGTTTGAGCGCCGCTATCCCGCCAACTACATAAGCGAAGCCATCGACCAGACCCGCGGCTGGTTCTATACCCTGCTTGCAATATCCACCTGCCTGTTCGATGAGCCGAGCTATAAGAACTGCCTTGTGCTGGGCCTTGTTGCGGACAAAGACGGCATAAAGATGAGCAAGCACAAGGGCAACGTTGTTGACCCGTGGAGCGTGCTTGATAAGCAGGGCGCGGACGCCGTGCGCTGGTATTTCTACACAGGCTCAATGCCATGGCTGCCCAGCCGCTTCAGTGCGGACGCCGTAAGCGAAGCGCAGCGCAAGTTCATGGGCACACTGTGGAACACATATGCGTTCTATGTGCTCTATGCCGAAATAGACGGCTTCGACCCAACCAAGCACACCCTCAAGCGCGAGAACCTCACCCCCATGGATAAGTGGGTGCTCAGCCGCCTGAATACGCTGATAAAGACCGTTGACAGCAACCTTGACGGACTGCATATAACCGAAGCCGGCCGCGAACTGGCCCGCTTTACGGACGATCTTTCCAACTGGTACGTCCGCCGCTGCCGCGAGCGTTACTGGGGAAGCGGCATGACGGACGACAAGGAAGCTGCGTACATGACGCTTTACACCGTGCTTGCAACCATGAGCGCGCTGTGCGCACCGTTCACGCCGTTCATGAGCGAAAGCATATACCAGAACATAGTGCGCAGCGTTGATAAGACCGCGCCCGAAAGCATACACCTTTGCGACTTCCCCGTTGCGGATGAAAGCCTGATAGACGCGGAACTTGAGCGCAGCATGGACGAGGTGCTGGAAATAGTTGTGCTGGGCCGCGCTGCCCGCGCCGCAGCGAACGTGAAAAACCGCCAGCCGCTTGCTCGCATGTTTGTGCAGGGCGGCACGCTCGATGCGCTGTATACTTCCATAATAGCGGACGAGCTGAACGTGAAGGCCGTTGAATTCGTAAACGATGCATCTTCCTTTATATCCTACCGCGTGAAGCCGCAGCTTAAGACCCTTGGGCCGCGCTACGGCAAGCTGCTGCCCAAGATAAACGCATATCTTGCGCAGGACGGCATAGGCGACAAGGTAGTTGCCGCGCATAGGGCCGGCAACAGCTATGATTTTGAGCTTGAAGGCACGGCCGTATCCCTTGCGGAAGCGGATGTGCTGACCGAACCCATACAGAAGGCCGGCTTCGTAAGCCAGACGGAGAAGGAGACCGCCGTTGTGCTGGACACCAATTTGACCGACGAACTGGTGGACGAAGGCTTTGTGCGCGAACTGGTATCCAAGATACAGGTCATGCGCAAGGAGGCGGGCTTTGAGGTTACCGACCGCATAGCGCTGACCTATGCGTGCGTAGGCCGCGCCAAGGATGTGCTTAGCCGCTTCGGCGACGCCATTGCGCAGGATGTGCTGGCCGTGTCCGTAAGCGATGCCGCGCCTGCCGGCTACGTCAAGGAATGGGACGTGAACGGTGAAAAGGTAACGCTGGGCGTAGAAAAGAAGTAAACCAAACAAAATGCCGCGCCGAAGGGCTTGCGTATTGACAATTCCCCTTCGGCACGGTATAATCAACTGTGCGTCCGGAAATATCCGCGCGCACATATCTCTCCGTAGCTCAGCAGGATAGAGCGTTCGCCTCCTAATTGGACGGTGACCAAACGCCAAATCCGCTGAAAATGTTGAAAAATCCACACGAGTTTCCGTAGCTCAGCAGGATAGAGCGTCCGCCTCCTAAGCGGAAGGCCCCCGGTTCGAATCCGGGCGGGAACGCCAAAAAGCCCCGTAAATAAGCACTTTCGGGGCTTTTCTTTTGCCCTGAAGTTGTGCTGACTCATGATGATGCTTGCCTCTACCTTCCTCTCGCCTTCAAAAATTTGCTAATTGGCGTTAGGCCGTTTTTCGCGGCTTGGCACCAATTTTGGCCCATCTTGCTAATTTTGGATTAGCAGGACTGTTTTGAAATCAATCCGGCGAAGGCTTGAAAAAATTCGGATGACTGCTGCAATTGCGCAGCGAGCGCACTGAGATCGAGTGCGGGCTGCTGCGGCTCTGCAGGCGCCTTTACTGTGCGTAAGTCGGGATTGGCGTAGAATGCGGATTCAAATTTTTGCGCATTCACTTTTCTGTCCTCGTCCAGAATATGTGCGTATACTCTTGTAATCATATCTGCCTGTGCGTGTCCCGTATCGCCCTGCGTTGCTTTTATATCGCCGTGATTGAGCTTCAGCTTGTAAGTCGTGCTTGAATGACGGAGCGAATGGAACACCACGTTTGGCAGCCCTGCATCCTCCTTCAGTCGGTTGAAGCTTTTTTCGATATTTTTGCAGTCACAGGGACGCCCGTTATAATGCGCAACAACAAGGTCATAGTCGAAATACTCATCCCCGAGAAACTCTTTTTGCTTTTGCTGGGTATCCCGCCATTCACGCAGAATGTAGGCGAGGGTTTTCGGTAACCATACGCGGCGGACGCTGGTAGCGGTCTTGGGCGTTTTGAGTATAAGCCTTGTTTTGGGGTTACTCATTACGGGTGGGAACACAAAGCGAATATCCCGATTGCCAAGCGTGTCCATTACGTCCTTTGATGCTCTGAAGAGCTCCTTATCAACATATACCGAGGCATTATCTTTTGCAATATCCTCATCGCTGATGCTTACGTTATTCCACGTAAGTCCAAGTATCTCGCCAACGCGTAGCGAACAGGCAAAGGCAAGATTCATGGCGACAAAAAGCTTTGCATCCTTGCAGCTGTCAAGCGCCTTACGAATATCAGAACGAATGGCATTCACCCATAAACCTCCGTAAAATTTGATTCTTATGTAAGTAATCAAAAAGAAACGGAGGGACACAGGTACGCCCCTAATCGAATGCAAACAAAAAAGCGCTGTGAAAACATAAAGCTTTCACAGCGCTTTTATCAAATGCTATGTAATTACTGAGACGATATATAAAAGCCGGGGCAGCTAAGTATCTGTCCCGGCTATTTGTGCATCATTCTACAATACGCATGCCGTTTTCGTCCATCGAAGTTAGTGTATTAGAAAAACTTTCTCCTACCTTTAGAGGGATATCCGGGCTTGCGTCGGGCTCTTTTGTTGTCTCTTCTTCTTTGTAAATATACTAATAAATCTACGAACATACCAATAAAAGTATATATAAATATAAAGACAGCAAACAACGAACCTGATACTATCACTATCCATACCGGTAACTCATTTGGCAATTTGTTTAAAAAACCAAATATGCCGCCGAGAAAATAAGTAACAAACAGAATGTAATTTCCAACTTGCATTGGTAATAAAATAATGCTGAAGCTGTCGCGTACAAATAACCCGCACAATATACATCTAAACCCCCGCGGAATTTTAAGGCGAAGTGTTGCAGGATATACAATCTTGTTGTAGAGGCCTATCACATTCCATACAATAATAAATATTGCAATTTTGACTAACATATTTTGCTCGGCATAGTAGTCCATTAAATTATTCTCCTTTATTTCCTTGCCCGTCAATATGAAGCCGATTTGTAAAAACCGGCTTCATAAATTACTATTTAATATAGTCGAGTAGCATGTGTGAGTTATTCAGCTTATTTCTGGTGAAACTCTTGCTGCACGTTGCAGCTTTTCCTTTTTTTATCTTTTTGTATATACCGGATAAGGTGGATTTTACTCCAGTTACAATTCCAGATATTTTGGCAGATGATATGAGACGAACTCTGATTTTAGAGCTAGTGGGCCCAAAACTTAAATCTTCTAACAAGTTATATGCCATGTTTGTAATACCAGAACCTTTTGATTTCGATAAAACACCTTTTCCTCCGGCAAAACCACTAGCCAAGCCCAAAGTTGTTTCAATACCAAATTCTAACCAATCGAATGAATTGCCAGATTGACTTTGCTGGTATATATTTGCCCCCGCGCTTATAATAGCATTACCAATTGCTTGCCCGGCAACGCCTAGACCACTAGTCGCCAGCAATCCCGTTGCAGCACCGGATATAGTCGCAAGGGCCCAGCCATCAAGGATATTATCGCCAGCTATCAAATTGGTGATGCAATTTCCTATGAAGCCAAAAGCGGCACCTATCGCTGTACCTATGAGCAATGTGCCCAAGATTCCTATTTTCCCCTGACTATCTTCATAAATAAGGGGATTATTCAAACAATACGCCCACATATTGCCGCCGAGGACGCCCTGACCGGTGGACATATATACGTCGGCAGAGATGAAGCGGCAGACTTCGGGGTCGTAGTAGCGGGTGGTGAGATAGTAGAGGCCGGTTTCGGTATCGTAGTAGTAGCCGCGATAACGGAACGGGTTGTCTGCGCCAAGTGTAGTTGCCAAGGTGCCGGTGGTGGATATCAGCTTGCCCCACGCATCGTAGATATATTCTACCACACGCACGCCGCTTTCGTCCATAAGGCCAACTATATCATTTTGGCCGTATTATAATATAAAAACCGAGGCAGTTGCTCAACTGCCCCGGCTTTTGGCGCGCATTATGCGCTTATTTGTACTTTTTCCGTATATAGGGATTTCTTTCTATATCGCGGCACAGCATTTCATAAAGTTCAGGCGGCGCATATGTCCGAATCGCACGCACGGCCTTCTTCGTATACGAAAGCTGTAATGCATCCTCTCCCCATTTTATCAGGTCATGCTGCTGCCTGTTGCCGCCTTTCTGGCCATATGTCAGCACATGCTTCGAAAGATATATCAGCGGAATGTCATAGTAGACCACAACCCCACAGTCAACAAATTCAGAAAACGGATATTCCACGCTCTTGCGGAATGGACACTTTTCTGTTACGCCGCTTTTATCCACATGCAGGTATGTGTAAATCGAACGCCATAACAGAATCATAAGCAGAATCCACAATACACTTAGCCCTATAAGTACAATTGATGAACCAACTGCCTTGTCATTAAAAATGCCATCTAAACCAATTCCCATGGTAACTAAGCAACATAATGGCATTACCACACCGCCTACCCAGAAAAAGTAAAGATTCGAGATAAAATTCATTTATGCCTCTCCTTTTTCAGTAAAGCATGGCGCACGTTCCAGTACGTCTAAAGGATCCTCTAATACCCATTTTGCCGCCTCCGCTTTTTTTGCCTTTGTTTGTTTGTGGTTTCGTATATGATAAAGCAAAACTGGTAACTGCTTGTGGCGTATTAACAAACATAGCCGAGGTATACATAGCTACTGCCTTCTCGCATCCAGACATCGCTTGGGTTGATGTTTTCATACCTTGTATAATGCCCTTCCCAACAATGTTCGGGCCCTTAAATGCCATACTGCTTAAACTTCCAAGTCCAAAGCCAACAGTATTAAATATAGCTCCTAACGCTGCCTCACGAGCGATTGCTTCTCCATTAAGCTCTTGACCATTACCTACTTCATTGATAATCTCACCTACTACACTACCAAATGCTCCACCTGCAGCCGAAAAACCAAGTCCGGCAATAACTGCCGTGGCGCCTGTTCCTATCGCCGCTGAAGCGCCAGCAGCTACAGCTAACCCAACTCCAAGTGTCGCACCGGCTATTGTTCCGGAAACAAGTCCCGCTGCGGCGCCAACCAATACATTTTGCCCGTTTATAGCAGCGGTAACAGCGCCCACGACAGTGCCAAGAACTGCACCAACAACGATGTTCCAAAACTTGCCATCAACTTCATAGCGATTCACCGGGTTATTTCCGCAATACGCCCACATATTGCCGCCA
>MSGS01000031.1:0-2238 GCA_001940855.1 Christensenellaceae bacterium Phil1
CCATGAGGATGGCATTGAGGTACGAGTACAGGATCACGACATTTGGCTGACCCAAAAGGCCATTGCACAGCTTTTTGATGTAGACCGGAGCGTTGTGACAAAGCATCTGAAAAATGTATATGAAAGCGGTGAATTGTCCGAAGATGCAACTTGTGCAAATTTTGCACAAGTTGCGGATAACGGAAAAACCTATCACTATAAGTTCTACTCTCTGTCCGCCATCATAGCCGTAGGCTATCGGATCAATTCCGGCAGAGCCACGCAGTTCCGCCAGTGGGCAACCAAGGTGCTGGACACCTTCACCAAGCAGGGGTATGTGCTGGACAAGAGCAGGCTCATCAATGGGCAGATTTTTGATGAGGACTACTTCGATCACCTGATTTCCGAGATTCAGGAGATTCGGGCCAGCGAACGACGCTTCTATCAGAAAATTACGGATATTTACGCCACCGCGGTGGACTACTCTCTCGATAGCCAGACCACAAAGGATTTCTTTGCCACAGTTCAGAATAAGATGCACTATGCCGTCCATGGCAGCACGGCGGCAGAAGTCATCATGGCACGAGCCGATCATACCAAGGAGCATATGGGTTTGACCTCATGGAAAAATGCTCCTAACGGCAAAATCGTCAAGGCAGATGTGTCCGTTGCCAAAAATTACTTATCCATGGATGAAATGCAGGAGCTGAACGAAATCGTCACCATGTATCTGGACTACGCCACGCGGCAGGCCAGACGGCATATTCCTATGACCATGGCAGATTGGGCCTCCAAGCTGGATGCTTTCCTGCAATTCAATGATGCAGAGATTCTGCGAGATAAGGGAAAGGTCACCGCTGCCATTGCAAAAGCCTTTGCGGAAAGCGAGTTTGAGCAGTACCGTGTCATTCAGGATCGGCTGTATCAGAGCGACTTTGACCGGCTGGTAGCCAGCACTGAAGAAAACAGATAACCCCCATAGTTGCGTTATGAACATAAAAAGTTGCGATTGAGCTTGCGATTCACATTGCGATTGCTTTGTCGTCAATGCTCCGGAGGAAAGCAAAAGCCCGTTATCGGCCATATCGTCGATAACGGGCTTTTTATCAGGCATATACAAGTTCACTCAGAACAATTTCCTCCGCACGGCCGCGGATGCCGTTCATGCGGCGCACCCATTCCATTTGGTCGGCGGCCTTGAGTGCTTCGGTCACACCCTCCTGCTTCGCCATATCAGAAACGATGATTGCCATGCGCTCATTGCAGGCTTGGTCGATCTCGGCAAGGTGCCAATGCAGCGTTCCGCTTGTGAGCAGGCTTGCATAGAGAACCGGACGATGTTCTTTCAGATAGCTGCGGCGCATACGTCCATACTTGCCGATCTGGTATTCTGGTTCATCTGGCAACGCAAGGTTCGGGATAAGATAATCACCCTCCTGACGGTAAGTGCCGCCCATTTCCTCAAATAGAGATTTCATAAAGTTCAGCTCCTTTTTGTGTTGATTTGCAGCGGTTATAAGGCTTTTTTTGGCTCCTTTCCTACAACTGCTGTTCCATTCACCACAAATGAGCCGCAGTCATATGTATTAGGTGGGAGAAACCACCCTTTACATAGTAACTCTTGGTTCTGTATGCTGTTGCTCTCGCCGCCGTCCCTATCCTCGTCGCCCACGGAAAGGCGGGAGTAAAGGGCTGTAATTTTGCTATAATCAGTCATGTGCATAACCTCCTGTGCGTCCATGTATGTGTCATTTACACTTAAAATTATGCACTCCAGCGGGCGCTGCCGTATTCCGCATCCCGGCGGTATTTCTTGGCGTTCTTGCTTTTGAAGTAGATCAGCAGGCGGAACGCCACTGCCCCTACAATGCCCACCAGCCAGTCAAAGGGAGCAAGGCCGGGGGCGAAATCGGCAAAGGCCGCGCCGACGGTCTGCCCCAGCCCCAGTAGCTTTTCCCCGAAGCCTGCCCCCGCCGCCAGACGGTAGGCCGTCCCCAGCTTGAGGAACACCCAACCGATGAACACATAGGGAATGTTGGGCAGCACATATTTACGGAGCTTATCTGTCATGCGACACCTCCTTGATGTGCTCCTTGGGCGGCTTTTCCTTGGCAAGCTGCTGTTCCGCCTGCTTCATCTGTTCGGGGATCGTGGGCTGGCGGGACTTGGCCTTATCCAGCACCTTGCGGGAGTATTCCGAAAAACAGGCGGTCATAGCGTCCGCCTGCCCGGATTTGAAGAACAGCAGGTATTTCCCCG
>MSGS01000031.1:2272-265145 GCA_001940855.1 Christensenellaceae bacterium Phil1
TTCCGGGCTACCCGGTCAAAGAGCTTCGTGTCCCCGGATAGTTCAAGGCTGCTGGTGGATGTGCCGTGCGCCATGAGCTTTTTTACGGTCTGCTTGCCGTGGGGCGTCTGCTTTGCCCGGTGTGCCTTGGCGATCTTGCCCCCCACCGCCCGGACAACATAGGCAAGCCCCCGGGCGGTCAGCTTTGACGCCTTCACCGATATGGCAATCGTGCGCCGGGAAATATCCTCATCTACCAGCCGTCATCGCCTCCTCTCTGATAGAATTATGACCTTGGGACAAGTTGTCCCAAGGTCAGCGTTCATCATGCTCCTTTCTCGGGTGCAGGCGTTCGACCTCCAAAGAGGAACGGTCTATGACCTCCTTGTAGGCCGCCATCTGCTCCCGGATATTCAACTTGGGGTACGCAAAAATGCGGTGTTCGGCGGGAATGTCCTCGATGCCGTGGTACACCTCCTTGAAATCGCCGCTGCGGGTCAGATAGCCCGTGGGGGCGAAGTGGCCGCCCTCGTTGATCCGCATATCCCGCCCATAGGCTTCAAAATCGAAGTAGGGCAGCACATTATCCGGCACATCCAACAGCTCCATGTCCTCCACATAGATGCGCCCCAGCGTTTCATCATCGGTCACGCCGGGGTGCAGCTCGTAGCAGTCCAGATTGTGAACAAGGTTGATGATGTCCGCCACGCTGGAAGTATGGTCGCCCTCGTTGAGCGCGGCCTCCAGCGTTTCGATCTCGTCGCTGTCCAGTTCGGAAATGAGATGCGCCAGATGGTTCAGCTCGTCCAAGTTTTCATACTCGGTGAGATAGTCGTATAAGCCCATCACATCGCCGTCAAAGGCGGTGATGAAAAACTCCTCATACCGCACACCGTCCACGCCGATGTTCTTCAGAAGCGATTGCACCTCCTTCGTGGTGGCCGGAAATTTCAGCGTTTCGCCCACAAGCTGCCCCTCGGCGTATTTGCCGAGGTTGGTGATGTAGGCTTCAAATACCGTCATTTGCACCTCCTTTTGTCAGCGCCTCTGCGATTCCCGCCATGATGTACTCGGCACAGGGCAGCGCGATGGCGTTTCCCAACGCCCGGTAACGGTGGGAGGATAGAATTTCCTCGCCGTCAGCGCCTTATTTTGTCCAGCCCTCCGGCAGCCCCATGAGCCGCTCACATTCCGTTTCCGTGGGAAAGCGGACGCAGCCCCTGGCGGGATCGTCCTCATACCAAAAGGCAAAGGGTGTAACACCGCCCGCTAACAGAGTGGGAAAAGGGTCAGTTGGCAGTCCAAAGCTGTTTCGGAACGCTGTTTCCGTCCGCTCCTTGGCGGACGCCCGCATACGGAAGCATTGAAAGGGTCGGGTGACTGGTATGCGCCGCCCTGCTTCAATAAAAGAGCCTCGATCTCCGCAGGCGGCGGGCAGCCCGCGATCTCCGCCAGATGCAGAAAGTGACTGCATTGTGCGGGGCTTAAAAAGTATTTCGTGGGAGCGCCGTCCTCCAAAGTCTGCCACAAGAAAGATACGCTGCCGTCGTGCCAGCCGGGGGCTTGCCCAATACTGGGCGTCCATGAGCCGCCAAGAGAGGTCAGGCGTTCGCCCTCGCACCATTCCGGCTCCTGCCCATCTTCCAGAAGCAGGCATTGAAACATCGGTGTCTGTGAAAGCGGATAGGACGGCTCTAAAATCCATCCGGTCATTTGATGAAAACGCTCCCATGACATTTTCCCAAACAGTGATTGCTGGAAATAGACCATTTGTCGCCTCCCTCATTTCACGGATAATGCGGATAGCTTGAAAGAACAGGCTGGACTTTTCTCCCGCAAGCTCCTTGCGGTTGCCGATCTGCGAGAGATTTTGACACGGTGAGCCAAAGGTGATGATATGGACGGGCGGGAGATCCCGCCCGTCCAGCTTTGTCACATCCCCCAAGTGAACCATATCGGGAAAGTGGTGCTTGGTGATGGAGATAGGGGCTTTTTCGATCTCGCTTGCCCATATCGGCTCAATGCCGCAGCGCACCGCTGCCAGCGGGAACACGCCGATCCCATCGAACAGGCTCCCCAGCCGGAGCGCCGTCATCTTATCTGCGCCCCTGTCCATTGACGGTCAAAATGCCCTCAAGGGTGGTGGCGGTGATCCCCAGCCGCTGGGCAACGGCAATGTCGTTCTTCATAGCCTCGGTGACGGTATGACCGCACACCACCAGCACATGAGAACGGCGGAGCAGGTCACGCCCCATGTCGATGCCGCTCTTATGCTCCTCGGGAACAGCGTCATTAAGGAAAAGGGGCTGATAGAGCGTCGGGCAGATAGGCGAAAAGCCTGCCTCATATACCGTGCGGCAATACTGCGCCGCCAGCTTTGCGTTTTCGTGATCGCTGCCGCACCACGCGGCGGTAACATATGCGAGGGGTCGTTTCATCTCAAAAACCTCCATTCATAAACGAAAGACCTTGGGACAAAAAGTCCCAAGGTCACTTTTCCAAATCGGCTTTCTTTTCGGGCTTGCCCAGTTCGGGCGGTTGCTTGGCCTTCCAGTCATCCAGCAGAGAAATGATCTTGTCTTTCATTTCCCTTGGGGACTTGTCCTTGCCAAAATACTTTTCCAGTTCCGCACTATTGATGATCACCTTGTCTACCTCCTTTTTCTCCTGCGACAGAATCCCGTCGATCACATCGCCGTTGAGCTTGCCGTCCTTGTCCAGCTCCCGCATTTTCTGTGCCTGCGACAGCGAGGGCGAGGACTGCTGCCCCTCGATGGACACGGCGATATACCTCTGATTTTTGGGACGGATGAATGAGATCTCCACTGCCGGGGTGAACGCCAGTCTTTTCTCGTCCACCATTTTCTGCAAATCCGGCACAAGCTCGGTCAGGCGGATATACCGCTGCACCTGCTTGTAGTTCATGCCGTTGCGATCTCCCACGACCTGCGTGGAGCGTTTTCCGGTGTCCTTGTCCTCCTCGCCGGGGCGGGAGCCTTGGTGCTTGATAGCCTCCACCTGCATTTTGAGCGACTGTGCCTTTTCCGTGGGCAAAATACGCTCACGGTGGCGGAGGTTGTCATCCGTCATGGCAAGGATGGCTTCATCGTCCGTCATGTTGCGGACGATACACGGCATATTCGCAAATCCGGCAAGTTCGCTTGCCCGCTGGCGGCGGTGGCCTGCGATGATCTCATAGCCGCCATCCTCACGGGGACGCACCAGCGCGGGCTGATTGACGCTCGCCGCCTTGACCGACTCCACAAGCCCCTGCATCTCCGCATCGTCCCGGACACCAAAGGGATGATTTTTGAACGGGTGCAGGTCAGACAGGTTGAGATAGACGATCTCCTCTTTTTCGGCACGGGTGGCATCACGGGGCGCAGACGGCTCCGGCGTGACCTCCGCACCAGCGGGAGCGCCGCCCTTATCCACGGCAGGCTTCTCCGGGATGGGCTTGCTTTGGGGCTTTTTGTCCCGAGGTTTGGACGGCTTGGCCTTACCGGGAGCGGCCTTGCCATCCTTGGACGGGCGACCTCTGCCGGGCTTGGCGGCCTTGTCCTTTTCCGTGGGCGGCTTCTGCTTGACCGCCTTTTTCTCCTCCTTGGCCGCCTCGTCACGGGCGGCGGCAATATCCACTACCTTGCCGGAATGTGCCGGGGCGGGTGCATCCTTGCCGGGAGTGGGCGGCTGCTCCTGTTCCTTTTCAGCCTTGGGGGCTTCGGGCGCGGCAGGCTCCTCCATCTCGGCGTGGGTAACAGCGTCGGCGGGATCAGGCACGGCCTCGCCCATCTCAAAGAGTGCTGCCTGCCCCTCGTGTTCCAAAATGAGCTGTTCCTCTACGGTCAGCTCCTCCGGCCCCAGCGGGGCGGGAGCGGTGGTGTCGGCCAGATCGGGAGCGGGGTTGGGCTGCTCCGGGGTCTCGGTGGGAGTACCCACATCGGGGCTGATGGTCTTTTTATCGTCTGCCACTAAAAAACCTCCTTTGTTGTGAAATGAAAAAAGCCAGCCCGATGGCTGGCAGCAGATAGGGTATCTCCTCCTTTCAGATTGTGGTATATGAAAACGCCGCCCGTTGTCCCGTTTGGCGGCGTAATTCTTATGACTAAAACGGTTGGTAATTGCGTTCTGCAAAATAATCGCTATAATAATAGATAGAAATACATTTCCGCAGAAATGAGGAATTTTATGATACTTAAAGGGATCGCTGCAACAACTCAAGTCGATGCTCATAACACTCGAATCGCTTTAGAGGCTCTTGAAAGTGCTGCTGAAACTGTTGTTCATGGAAAATATGTACCGAGTGTTGGAGTTGAACATGATCCTACCATCATACCCATCGGTAAAATAGTCAACGCCTATGTTGAAAAGATAAACGACACTGACTATGGGCTGTACTGTGAACAAGATATGTTTTCTGTTTACCCTATGGAGCATGATGGCGTAAAATTTGTTATGCAGAAAAGCCTTGTCGATGACAGACCGCTGGCAACCTCCTTTTTAGAACAGCGAGAGAAACTGCTCGTCCAAACTGACTTCGTTAATTTCAAATCCCGGGAGGATGCAGCGACCTATTTGAAAGAGTTATCTGACGAATACGATATTGAAACAGGTTATTGCGGAAGAAAGTCTGCCATACCTGATCCGGAATTAGCCTTTCAATTTTTAGAAGCGACAGTAAAGGGGTTGTTTATTTATTTAGCAAGTAAGCCCGTAATCGAAAAAGTAGGCAACCACATAATCGACCACGCTTTATCCGAGTTTGATGGTTTATATGCTTTTGTCAAAAAGGCCATCATTTCAGCGGCCAAGAGGTTTGTTCCGGCCAATAGACCAGTAACCTATGTGTTTACTGGAAAATATGAATTTGTGATTGAGTTAGTTGTTCAAACCACAAATCCTAATATAGCAATAGAAGCTATTTGTGAAGAAAAGCTAATTAGTGTAGTTAGCGAAATTGAAAACCTTAAAAAACATTTTTCAAGTTTTGTCAAAATCCAGTTGGTATATAATACGGAAACAGGACAATGGGAGTTTAACTATATAGCAACAGAAAAAGGCGAAGTTATCGGCACAGAAAAATCCTATAAGAAATCTTTGAAAAAAATAGAACTTGCCTTCCCCGAAAACAAAGATGCCACTAAGATGGCAGCATCTATTGATTTTCATTGATTGTTGGATAAAACCTCTTGCTTGCTGCGCTAAAACCATTGATATGACTTGGTTTTTCCAGATCCCATAATTACACTCCGACCAAACAGAAAAGCCTATGCACAGCATGGGCTTTTTTCTATTGCTCCTTCTGTATACATTGGGGTAAAATGATTCATATAGATTTGAATTTAGGAGACGTGTACCTTATGGCAGACTTCAGCATAAACGAAATGCAGGAAATGCAGAGGGCTTTACAGGATAAATACAAGCATAAATGGGAGCCTATATGCCCAGAAGTGGGGCAGAGCAAGCTGCTGTGGATGGTTGGCGAAATAGGCGAAGTGATAGACATAGTAAAAAAGCATGGCGGGGCAAATGCAGCGGCAACGGAAGAACTGAGAAAAGATCTGGTTGAGGAAATGGCGGATGTTCTGATGTATTATAATGACGTTATGTTATGCTATGGCATCGGCGCTGAAGAGCTGAAACAAGCATATACAGAAAAGTTTGAGAAAAATATGAAACGCTGGTAAACGGTTCCAATAAACCTATACAACAAAAAAGCACTTCAGATGAAGTGCTTTTTGCTTATGTCTTGTATTACTTTATCTTTACGCCGTATATCTTCTGGCCGCGGGTGCCTACCACAACGGTGTTTTCAAACACGGCGGGAGAGGCTTCTACATTCGAACCGAGCGAGAATTCATAAAGTATGGTTCCGGTCTGCCCGTCAACAAGGTGCATATAGCCGGAGGAGTTGCACTGTATCAGGTATCCGTTGCCGTTCTGGTCATATACCACAACGGGGCTTGACCACGGATAACCCGCGAAGTTGCATTCCCACACAACGTGACCGTCGGTCTTAGAGAAGGCGACAAGCTTGCCGCGGTGGCCGTCCGTCATGGCTACGGGAGCGAATACAAGCTCGCTCAGGCTGCCCTTGCCTATTGCGAAGGAGCCCTGTACGCCGCCGGATACGCCGGATACGGTCTGGCAGGAATAATCCGTGTTCTTCCAAACTATGCGGCCCGTTTCGGCATCCAGCTTCCATATGGGTATGGACGCCTTTGCATTCGTATCCGCGCGCCAGCCGCCATGGAAGGAGGTGGAGCAGTATACGTAAGGATGCCCGTTTTCAAGCTCCAGCACGGCCGTGCAGTTTGTGTCGTCCAGCACGTCCTGAACCCACACCAGTTCAAGTGTATTCAGGTTTATGCACATCATGTGGCCGCCGTTATCGCTTACGATAAGGTGTCCGCGCCAGATTATCGCGCTGTCCTCCATGCCGAACCACCAGCCCTTTGAACCGTCCACCGTGGCGGTGCTGTTGTTGCGCGAGCCCTTATAGCGCCACTTTACAACTTCGGGAGCTACGGATATCGTGCCGGCGTTTACATCATAATTGGTGTTAAGCTTTATCATGTACAGTATGCCGTTTTCGCCGGGGTAAATGAGAGTATCAGTCTCGGCATCAACGAGGGCGGAGCTGTCGAAATACGAAAGCTTACCCCTCAGGCTGAAGCTATCCTTGCTTCCGAATTCATACAGTACCTTGCCGTCTATAAGGCTGATTATGGATGCATGGGAAGAACCCTCGCCGTAGTCCTTACTGTCGTCGCCGGAGCCGAGATACATCAGCGGATAGCCGCGCGGATCGAGCGCGCCCGCACCCTTGAAGGGATAGCGGCCCATGTTGATGGGGTCGCGCGTGCGTTCGCCGGTGTCAAGGTCAAGGAAGTAAATATGCCCGTCCATAGTGGCATATATTACTTCAACAAGATCGGTCTTATTCTTGGCGGAATCGTAAAGGTTCATTATGCGCTTGGTTTCTTCCGGCCAGCGGACGATGAGCGGCTGTCCCGTCCAGCCGGAGCCTGTCCATGCGCCGGAACCGTATACCTTTGGCACGCTGCCGGTGTTCACTATCCATGCGTTGGCATCGTCCAGCGTTTTTTCAACTATTGTAGCAGTGCCGTAGGCGGGATTGTCGCGGAAATTGTTGCCGCGGAAGGTGATAATACCCTCAAGCTGGGTATAATCCCTGCCCTCGCCAAAGTCTATGGTCTGCTCCCGCTGATAGCTTGAAACTATCTCGCCATTGACCTCTATGGCTGTTTCCATGCCGAAATCGCTCGGCCGCGTGCCTTCTATTGCATACGGACTGAACTCCGGCAGGGGAGTGGGGGTAGGCTCGGGCGTTTCGGTAGGCTCGGGTTCGGGCGTTTCGGTAGGCTCGGGCGTTTTGCTGAATATGGAATCGATCAGTCCGGGCTTTTGCGTTTCGCCGGGAACTACATTGTCGTTATCGCTTCCCGAATTGCTCAGCACAAGTATGCCAAGCGTGAGCGCGATTATGAACAATACCAGTATTATCACGAACTTTGCCGTGATTCTGCGCCTTCTGCGGCGGCGTGTTTTCATGCGTAAACAATACCTTTCTGCTTATTTATATAAAGTATTCTTTCCAGTATTATACTCCGCAACACGCTTATCATCAAGCCTGAGCAATTTTACCAATCTGTAAACATTTGCTTTCGCGCGGCAGGACACAATTAATCCAAAATGTAACACAATATTGATACGCGCTGCGCGTTTATTGTACATAATCTGTCGGTATAATAAGGCCATAAAAAGAAAACGACCACGAGTTTCCGCGGGAACGGGAACGAAAGGAGGAAATAATATGGAAAACAACTGGAAATGGTATGAACAGCAAAACCCGCAGCAGAACGCCCAGCAGAACGCCCAGCAGAGCGAACAGCCGCAGCAGAGCCAGCCGAACTACGGCCAATATAATTACAGCACTAATGCAAACCCGGGCTACAATGCCTACGGTGCGGGCAACGGCGGCAGCGGAAACGGCAGTAAGCCGAAAAAGTTTGTTACGATGACGCAGATGATAGTTACCGTGATAGTGGCGGCGCTGCTGTTCACGGGCGCTGGACTGGCGATAGGCCGCGGCATAAGCGCAAACAATGAGCCCACCCAGCAGGAGGTGCTTAACAACGCGACCACAGCGCCAGAGCAGAACAACACGGCTAACACGCCTGCAGCAACGCAGGATCCTGCCACGCAGCCCAGTAACGGCATTAAGACGAACGACAGCCGCGCCGAGGGCGACGGCAGCACGAGCGTTGTACAGAGCAGCATGAGCAGCGTTGTGAGCATAGATATCGAGGCCGAGGTTTCCACCGGACGCTACTGGTATTCACAGGGTGAAACGGAAAGCGAAACGGTCGGCAGCGGCAGCGGCGTGATACTCACGTCCGATGGTTACATCGTTACCAATAACCACGTTGTGTCCGGCGCGGATAAAATAAAGGTATATCTGCAGGACGGCACGGAATACGAAGCGCAGCTCATAGGCGCGGACAGCTACACGGATCTTGCCGTGATAAAGATAGATGCCGAGAATCTTCCCGCCGCAACGGTAGGCTCCAGCAGCACCCTTATGGTGGGTGATACGGTATACGCAATAGGCAACCCTCTTGGCGTGCTTGCCACCAGCGTATCCAAGGGCATTGTGAGCGGCCTTGACAGGGAAGTTACCATTGATGGTCAGCAGATGACGCTTATGCAGGTGAACGCCAGCGTAAACCCCGGCAACAGCGGCGGCGGTCTGTTCAATGCGGACGGCGAACTGGTCGGCATAGTCAATTCAAAGGCCAGCGGCGAAAACGTTGAAGGCATAGGCTTTGCCATTCCTATGGACACGGCTAAGAGCGTTATAACCGACCTTATGGATCACGGCTTTGTAACCGGCAGACCGTATCTTGGCATAGTGATGCAGAACGTGGCCTTTACCACAGGCAACCGCGGGTTCTTCGGCAGCAGCTATACTACCCACCCGCAGATATACTCCATCGAATCCGGCAGCGCGGCTGAAAAGGCCGGCCTGAAGGTGAACGATATCATTCTTGCATTCGGCGGGGAACAGATAACAAGTTCTTCCGAAATTTCCGCCCTGCTTTACGGATATAATGTGGGCGATACGGTAACAATAACCGTACAGCGCGGCAGCGAGCAGATAGACGTTGACGTTACGCTGGGCGAAAGGCAGAGCTGACAAGTCCTTGCGCCGAAACAAGCTTTGGTCATGACGGGCACTCCGTTTTGACATACCCCCCATCCATAGAAGGGCGCCGCAGAAATGCGGCGCTCTTCGTTTTATGCATAAAACCAATGTATAATCCTAAAATATGCAATTTCGGCTTGACGAAGCGTCAAATATTATATAAAATATATCTATGCAATCAGTCTGCTTTTGCGGTGTATGACAACATCGGTCGATATATTCTAAAAATTAAAGAGAGTTAGGAAGGCATTATGGAATTTGCAAGAATAGCGCAGGAGCTTCAGCCGCGCTCCATAGCGGCACGGGATTGGGTGTTTCAGGTGATACGCACGGCAATAATCCGCGGCGTTCTGCCGGGCGGTATGCCGCTGAGGCAGGATGAAATATCAACAACGCTCAACGTGAGCCATATTCCCGTAAGGGAAGCGCTGAGGCAGCTTGAGGCGCAGGGCTTGGTGCGCATATATCCAAACCGCGGCGCGGTGGTAACGAAGCTGTGCGCAAGCGAACTTGCGAACGTTATGGATACGCGCATAATGCTTGAAACCGGCACGCTTGGCGCGGCGATACCGCTGATGACGGACGAAACCATATGCAAGGCCAGGCAGTATCTTGATGAATTTAATGAAGAGCAGAACATGGAGTATCTTGATTCCATCAATCTTAAACTGCACTTTGCCCTGTATGAACCCAGCGGCAATAAGGTCGCCATAGGGCTGATAGATCAGTTCCATGCCAATGTGGACAGATATCTGCACCCGTTTTATACCAAGGCGGACATGCCCCGCGTGAAGAACATAGCCGAGCATCGCGCACTGATAGATGCATGCGAAGCAAAGGACACCGTGCTTGCAAAGGCTATACTTAGAACGCATCTTGAAAGCACTAAGCGGGCGCTGCTCAAGTCCCCGCTGCTGGCTAAGGAGTAAAACGCCTGTTGAATACTAAAAAAGAAAACGACATACTGGAAGCAACGCTTTCGATAGCCGAGAACGGATATGCTGAAGCGTATCGGTTTTTGGTCGATGCGTATGAAAAGGACGCTGGGAGTTTTGGTCCGCAGGCGCTGTATTTCCTTGCCTGTTTGGCGGGCGGAGCCGATATGCCGGAAAAAGCCTTGGCATGGATAAGAAAAGCCGTTGCCGATAACGGATGGTGGTACAGGCCGGAGGTACTGGAGGACGGCGACCTTGAGCCGCTTAAAGATAATGCTGAGTTTATCGCGCTTAAAGCCGTTTCCGATGCACGCTATGCGGACGCGGTAGCTAAGGCCAAGGAAGTGTTCTCATGGGAAGGGAAGAGGGCAGAAAAGCTGTTCCTTGCCGTTCACGGAAACACCCAAAATGGACAGACAGCGCGGAATGATTGGGAACCGTTGCTTGGCGAAAACAGCCAATGGCAGACAGAAACGATACAAAGCGCGGAACCGGACGGATACGGAACGTATCGGTGGAGCTATGACATGGTATCGTATCAGCCCGTAGCAAGGGCGCTCCAAATGATACAAAGCGCAGGCTATAAGCAAATAGCTTGCGGCGGTTTTTCGGCGGGGTGCGATATGCTGCTGCGCACAGTGCTGTTCACGCCCGCGCGCTGCGACATGCTGATTCTGTAAAGCCCATGGATACCGTTATTGCATGAAAATGCAGGGCAGTTGATCGATGCTATCGGTCAAAAGGGAATTGCTCTGAATATCTTTTGCGGTTCGGAAGATGCCGACTGCCTTCCAATGGCGGAGCAGTTATATGCATTGGCCGCTAAAAATGGCCTGAATGTGCGGCTTGATATTCAAAAAGACTATCGACATCAATTCCCCGACAGCCCGTCCGCATTGACGGACTTGCTGCGGGGGATGTAAGAAAGATTTGATGATAAAACAGGCTTTCGGGATGAGAGCCTGTTTTTATAATACTTAATTGAAGTTATTTGTTGAAATCAGACGCAACTGAACGGAACCAACTCCCAAATATGTGTGGAAGTTTCATTGAACAATTCGTCATATACTAAGCCGTTTGGATTTGGGCCGCGCTGCTCCACGATAAATATCTTGTTCCCGTCTGAAAATGCGCGGCAAACTATGCCGGCAAAAGAAAATCTGGAAACTACTTTTCCGCTTTTATCGAGCACAATAACTTTCTTCTGACTTTCGTTTGTGCATAGTATAAGGCCATTTGAAAAAACAGCTATAGCATAAGCGGGAATTTCAAAAATTACCTTTAATGCTTCACCGTTGCGAAGATTGAAGAATCGTATTCCTGTTGAATCCCAGCAATTCCAAATTGTATCGCAGTATATTTGCTCGTTTTCTATATAATAGTTGCCAAAATATCCGGCTAATCGGTATTCCTTATCCAAGTTGCTATCAATGACAACTAATTTGCTTGTGCTGCGGCAGCAGTAGATAAAGGAATTTATCGACTCGGCATATATCAGGTGGACTGCTTCATCGTTGGCTGAAATATGATGCAAACGCAGCAGTTCACCGGTTTCGGTATTGATTTGCCAAATTAGTGCATCGGCATCGGGAATGCCGCGAGTTGCGGGTGAAAATAGCGTAACGACGCCATCGAAAGAACTATGTATATGATAAAGTTGCCGTGAATTGCTCAGCTCGGGTTCAAAGCGCCAGCACTCGGTTCCGTCTTTTTTTATGCAGCTTACATACTCAGATCCCACAATTTGGGACCAACTACCGTCATCCTTCTGCTCTTTGACGGTTTTAGCATACAGCACAACAAGATTTCCACTCTTTGTTATCCAGACTACAGATCGACAAGCGGCTGGAAGTGGGCCGATATCCTGATAATCATCGGTATTTCCGTTGTACAATAACAGATAATCCTTACGGTTCTCATTATCCGAATAAGGGTAGGCTAAAAGTCCATCTGCTCCTGGAACAAAGTATTCCTTTACATCTGTGTTGTATAACAGCGTACTGAGTCTATATCTTTGCCATTGCGGTTGCAGCAGTTCTAAAAGTTTCTGCCGGATTTTCATTTCATCAGGCCAAACTTCCTGCGGTACTTCGGATAAGCTGTACTTATTAGGTCGCTTGCACAGCATTGCTTCCCGCAGCTTGATTGTGCGCAATGTGGAATCTCCGCGCTCAACAATGCGTGGTTGCTCGTTTTGCATATCATACAGCGCTGCGCCGATGGTTTCTTCCAACAGTTTTAATTGCTCCTCAAAACAGGTGCAATGAGAAGCATAACGCAACGCTTTGGCAGGTAAATCATCACCGAATAAGTCGTTTAACTTTTTGCCGAATTTTATCCACGTCAAATCACTGCCACAGGAAGCGGCTTTCCTTCCGGCGCTATATAGGTCGCAATGGAATAGCTCATCATCAAAGTATAGAAATAATAATGCTATAGCGGCATGTTCATTTGTCAACTTCTTTGCAAGCTTGCATAGCCTGCTTATATTATCGCCATCGGTTACGCATGCTGGCACAATGGTGATCCATGGCAAATTCTGTTCGCGCAGCAAATCGCTTGGCGCAAGCAGTGGTTCGATTACTGAGCGGTTTATACCATATAGGCTGAGGGTCGTTAAGGTCGTTCCCATAGTTTTCTCCATGCGTTTTATTGCGATAGTAAAGTATTACGGCTTGAAGAGATTATAATAAAGGCTGGAATGTTTTGCAAGCTGTATAAAGAAAAGAACGGCTATTTAACAATAACCGTTCTCAGTGGTTGCGGGGGAAGGACTTGAACCTACGACCTCCGGGTTATGAGCCCGACGAGCTACCGACTGCTCTACCCCGCGACGTTATCTTTGTTGCAAAATATATATTAGCATAAGACGGCTGTGGTGTCAAGCTTTTTTGCGAATATTTTTTTGTTGCGCTGCAAACACTTGGCATTATATACGGAGGTATAGTGGATGCTTGTATTGTTTTGCAGGGTTATAATACTCTATTTTCTTGTGTTTTTTGTTATCCGGCTTACCGGTAAGCGGCAGATAAGCGAGCTGCAGCCGTTTGATCTTTGCATAACGCTGCTTATTGCGGATATGGCAAGCGTGGCTGCCACCAATACCGGCGTCCCGCTGCTGTACGGCATAGTGCCGATTGTTACGCTGTTTTTGGTGCAGCAGCTTATATCGTTCCTTTCTCTTAAAAGCGAAAGCATACGCAAGGCCGTGTGCGGTCAGCCGTTGCTGCTGATTTCGCGCGGGGTAGTGCAGGAAAAGGCGCTGAAGAGCGCGCGGTATACCATTACCGACCTTACGGAGCAGCTCAGGGTAAAGGATGTTTTTACTTTAAGCGATGTTGAATACGCCATACTTGAAACCAACGGCGAGCTCTCCGTTCTGCTGAAAGGGCCTATGCAGCAGCCGACTTATCGGGACTTTGCAATGCCCTCGCCTGATGCCGCGCCCGCACTTATGCTCGTTCAGGACGGGGCCGTGCATCCGGATACGCTTGCGCGCGCAGGACGGGACGAAGCATGGCTCAATAAACAGCTTGCCAAGGTCGGCTGCGGCGATGTGCGCTCGGTGTTCTTCGCATTTCTTGCATCTGATGGCGTGCTGCACGTACAGCTTCGCTCCGAAGCTGGTGGCAGGCATTATTTTATAGACACCAATGCAAAGGGGGACGGCAAGTGAGGTACAGAATATTTACATGGGCTGACATAACGGCATGCATAATAGTGATAGCGGTGCTGCTTTTCGTATTTATATATCCGTATTGCCTGAGCTGGGATTATTATGAACTGTTTTATGATAAGCAGCAGCGCGTGCTTGAATGTACCCGCGAAGAAAATTGGGGAGAGGCACAAAAGCTGATGGAAGCCATGGCGGCGGACTTTTATGTCAAGCGGGACTCAATGCGCTTTTTTTACGACCATGAGGACATAGATGAAATAGAAGGGTATATACTTTCCGCGCAGGAGTTGATACTGCGCGAGGAAAGCGAACAGTCAGCATCCGAACTTATGCATGCGCTTATAGTAGCGGACTTCCTCAGGGGAATACAATGCTTCGATATGCCGAATTTGTTTTGAAGAGAGAAGCGACTTATGAATCAAGCCGCTTCTTTTAATTATATTATGCTTCCGCCATTTCCGTTTTCTTTGCTTTCTTTTCGGTATATACGAAATAGATAAGGCAAAGGGCTATTTGTATCACTGTGGAGGCAGGAGTGGCAAGGCCGATATAGAACAGCGATATGCCCTGTATGCGGCTCATGAAATACGAAAACGGTATGCGCACAAGGAATGCGCCCGCTATACCCTGCACCATTGTGAACGTGGTGCGGCCGCAGCCGCTGTAGTATCCGCAGAAGCAGAAAAGGAACGCAGTAAGTATGCAGTCTATGCTGTATGCCTTAAGATAGTCGCTCGCCATTCGGATAACCACTTGGTCGTTTGAGAATATCCCCGCCAAAGCTTCGCCGTGGAAAAACGAAAGGTAGCCCATTACCGCGCCCGCGGCAAGGCTTGTAAGTATGCCGTATTTCAGCGCAAGCTTAGCCCTGTCGCTCCGCTTTGCGCCTATGTTCTGCGCCACGAATGCGGATAGGGACTGCATGTATGCCGAGGCCACCAGCATAAGGAAGCCGCATATTTTTTCCGCCACGCCTACGCCTGCACTTTGCGTAAGACCAAGGGAATTGACTATTGCGAATATAACAAGGAAGGAAAGGCTCACCAGCAGCTCCTGCAGCGCTACCGGCGCGCCTAACTTGAACAGCTGCAGCGCTATGTCCTTATCTATGCGAATATCCGCACGGGAAAATGCAAACGGCATCGCCCTGCGCGATATTATTATAAGCGAAAGCACAACGCTTACCGCCTGCGCAAGCACGGTTGCGTATGCCGCGCCGTCCGCGCCCATTTTGAATACCGCTACAAGCAGCAGATCGCCGAATATATTGACAACGCACGCTATCGCAACGGTTATCAGCGGCATCTTTGAATCTCCCATGCCGCGGAATATGCTGCCGAGAAGGTTGAAAGCTATTATGAATATAGTTCCCGCCGAGCATATGCGCACATATGAAACGGTTTGGCTGAACGCTTCCTCCGGCGCCTGCATAAGGGCGGATATTTCAGGGGTGAACGCAACGAATACAATCGTGCATACCGCCGCAATTATTGCAAAAAGCGCCACGCCCGTGCCTATTACCTTGCCGCCGAGTTCGCTTTTGCCTTCGCCTATTTTTTGACCGAGCAGTATGGTTATGCCTATTGAAAAGCTTGTAAGTACGAACGTAAGGCTCTGCATTATCTGGCTGCCTGTGGCAACGCCCGAAACATCGGCCGTGGTTGCGAATTTGCCAACCACCAGCAAATCCACCGCGCCGTACATGGCCTGTAAAAACAGCGCCAGAAATACGGGATATGCAAATTTAAGCAGCGGGCCTAATATTTTGCCCTTTGTAAAGTCGTGCAGCGATTCCATTTATCTATCCTCATTTGTTAAGCAGCCGCGCTATTGCCGTGCGCTTCACCTTCATTGCGCCCTTTGGGCAGAATTCCTGGCAGCAGAAGCAGCGTATGCATTTTTTGCGGTCTATGCTCGGCAGCTTATTCTTCATTGTTATGGCTTTGGCCGGGCAAAGCTTTGCGCACAGGCCACAGCCTATGCATTCGCTCTTTACGGCGGCGGGCTTGGAGGCCATAACCATCTTCATAAATGCCCGCGTAACGCCGCGCGTGTTTTTTACTGATGTTATGTCGTGCCGTGGGGTAAGCTCGCAGTCCTTTATTATAAATCGGTCGGCATCGCCGTAAAGCGATACCTTATCAAGCGAATCGCGGCTTAAACCGCGCTCTATCGCGGCTGCTATTGTAGGCACGTCCATCGGCTCAACGCCTATAAGCCTTGCCCCTACAAGGTCTGCATCGTATGCCGTGTGCGCGGCTATCAGCGCGCCGCATTCGCGCGGGCGGCCCGCCGTTGGACCGTTGCCGTCCATTGCCGTTACCGCATCTATAAGCGCAAGCACGGGGTGGTTATATTCGTATATATCCACAAGCATGTTTGAAAAATCCTCGTGATTTGGGAAACGGTAATGATACTCAAGCTTTACCGTGCCGGGTATGGTGCCATACAGATTTTTCAGCGCGCCCGTCATGCCCATCATGCCGTGGGTTTTAAGCTTGGCGAATGTTATAAGAACGTCCACATCATCGAGCCAGCCCGTATAGTGAAAGCTTTTGAGCACCTTAGCGTCCGCAAAATGCCCTTCCTTTGAAGAGAAATCATCGTTCAGCTTTGCTCCCGCTTCGGCTGCAAGCGTCATGCCCGTTGCGGAATAGGAATGGTTCAGCGCCGCGGCAGTATATATCCCGCCCGGGCTTTCGCCTATCGTTACCTGTGCGCCGCGTTCAATAAGCATTTTTGTAAGCTCCGCTACCATTACCGGATGCGTACATACGGCAAACTCAGGCGTTTTGGCAGCGGCAAGGTTTGGCTTTATGCCCACCTTCATGCCGGCTTTAACCCAGTCAAGCCCGCCTATTGCATCAAGCGCCTCTGTTAAAGCGGCGCGGACATGCTCGGCCTCGTAATCGGGGCAGGGGACTATTGCCGCATCGTAAACGGTGTTGCGCATTTATAATATGCTCCTTTCTTATAAGTAAGGCGGGGAAGTCCCCGCCGTGTATTTTGCTTTGAAAAAGTATCAGTTGTTCTTTGCCGCCTGCTTCATACGCATTTCCTTAGAAAGTATGCGCTTGCGCATGCGAATATTCTTGGGCGTAACCTCCACCAATTCATCATCGGCAATGAATTCAAGGCATTGTTCAAGCGACAGTATGGTGGGCGGGGTAAGGCGCAGCGCTTCGTCGCTGCCGGCGGCGCGCATGTTGGTAACGTGCTTCTTTTTGCATACGTTCACAACAATGTCGTCCCCGCGGGAGCATTCGCCCACAACCTCGCCTTCGTATACCGGCACGCCGGGGCCAACGAACAAGCGGCCGCGGTCCTGAGTATTGAAAAGGCCGTAGCTGTTGGTTTCGCCGGTTTCGCTGCAAACAAGGCTGCCGCGTTCGCGTTCCTCAATATCTCCCTTATAAAGCTCGTAGCCGTGGAATATATGGCTCATAACGCCGTTGCCGCGCGTATCGGTAAGCAGCTCGCTGCGGTATCCCATAAGGCTGCGGGCAGGTATGTTGAAAAGTAACCTTGTGCTGCCTTCGTTTTCGGTATGCATATCAACAAGTTCCGCCTTGCGCGAACCAAGCTTCTCCATAACGCTGCCGACGTATTCGCTCGGCACGTCGACAGTCAATTCTTCGATAGGCTCAAGCGTATGCCCCTGCTCGTCCTGCTTCAATATCACCTTGGGGCGGGATACTGCAAATTCATAATCCTGCCTGCGCATCTGCTCTATCAGTATGGAAAGGTGCAGCTCGCCGCGGCCGGATACCTTGAATGTATCGGTCGTGCCGGTTTCCTCAACGCGCATGGAAACATTGGTTTCAACCTCTTTCATCAGCCTGTCGCGCAGGTTGCGGCTGGTAACGTATTTGCCCTCCTTGCCTGCAAAGGGGCTGTCGTTTACCATGAACATCATGGATACGGTGGGTTCGTCTATATGCACGAAAGGCATCGGCTCAACGCATTCGGGCGCGCAGGCGGTCTCGCCTATAGAAAGATCCGCAATGCCCGCAACGGCTACTATATCGCCCGCGTAAGCTTCCTCAACCTCAACGCGCTTCAATCCTTCGTAGCGGTAAAGCCTGCTCAGCTTGACCGTGCGCACGGCGTTCGCCGTGCCGCCGCACATGGTGACCATCTGGTTGCGGCGGGCAATACCGCGCTCCATGCGGCCTATGCCTATGCGGCCCACATAGTCGTCGTAATCTATGGTGGAGAACAATATCTGCAGCGGGGCTTCCGTGTCGCATGCGGGGGCGGGAATGGCGCTTATTATCGTATCGAACACGGCCTGCATGTCCGTGCCGAGTTCGTCCGGCTCCATGCCGGCTATGCCTTCCTTGGCGCTTGCATAAACAACGGGGAAGTCAAGCTGCTCCGCCGTTGCGCCAAGCTCCATGAACAGCTCCAGCGTCTCGTCCACAACCTCCATCGGCCTTGCGCCGGGGCGGTCTATCTTGTTTACGACAACAACGGGAACCTTGTTCAGCTCCAGCGCCTTCCTCAGCACGAAGCGGGTCTGCGGCATACAGCCTTCAAATGCGTCAACCAGCAGCAGCACGCCGTCAACCATTTGCAGTATGCGCTCAACCTCTCCGCCGAAGTCCGCATGGCCCGGCGTATCTATTATGTTTATTCTGTAATCCTTATACTTTATCGCGGTATTTTTGCTGAGTATGGTTATGCCGCGCTCCCGCTCCAGGTCGCCGGAGTCCATCACGCGCTCCTGCACCTGCTCGTTCGCCCTGAATACGCCGCTTTGACGCAGCAGGCAGTCCACCAGCGTGGTCTTGCCGTGGTCAACGTGGGCAATTATGGCAACGTTACGGATATTTTCCTTCTGCATATATTCTAAGCACTCCTTCCGGTTAAAACCGTTTCAAAAACCGCTATATTATACACCATGCGCATGTTACGGCGCAACGTTTTTTCATATGTTTTTGCCGCTTTTTGCTATGCGTACCGCGCTGCGCGTTGCCGCGACCATAAGTATTATGGATGCAAGCACTATATACAGGGCTGTGCTTTCCGTGAATATATGCTCCATTACATAGCCGCCCATAAGGTTGAAGCATATGTGCACCGCAATGCCCGCAAAAAGCGAACCCGTGCTTTCAACTATCGCCGCCAGCACAAGCCCCATAACGAACGCATATGCAACCCATAATATCTGCCCGTGCAGCGCGCCGAAAACGGCAGCCTGCAATATTGCCGCAACCCATGCGGGCATGGCGCGCTTCAGCCGCGTGTATACAAGCCCGCGGAATACGGTCTCCTCGGCTATGGGTGCGAATATAACGGTGGAGAGCATCGGTATGAGCCCCGCGGAATCTATCATTGAGGCGCTTTGGTTATATTCCTCCCAAACTTCTTCACTTATCGGCAGAATGCCCAAAGCAAATGTTATAAGCACCGCGAAGCACATACCCATTATGCTAAGCGGCACATATGTAAGCGCGGGAATGGGGGAGGCGTTTATTTCACTGAGCAGATTCTTTTTGCGCAGCGCAAAAAACGCGAACAGTACGCCAACCGTGCATATATTTGAAACAAGCGTAATAAGCGTTGCATTGGTGGTAATGCCGTCGTAAAGCACCGTCATTAGCGTATTATAATCTAAGCCGCCGTTAAGGGTCAGTTGTTCAACGGCGTAGCCAATGCCCATTGCAAGCGTAACGACAAAACTTGCAATAAGCTGCATCGCCGCGAACAGCAGCGTGTAGCATATGGCCTTGCCAAGGGCAATAAAAACGTTCTTCATGGCGCAAAGCTCCGTTCAAATGAAAGTATTATAAATTATTATAGCATATTTGGGTACATCATGCCAAAAAAACGTGTACATTCGGCAGTATATAATGTATTATATATATGTAAAGATATTGCTAAGAAACAGCATATTAATTTTAATGATTGGAGAAATAGATGGAAAATAAAACGCCGCACGAAGAACCGAACCATCCTAAACATGGGGTAATAATGGACATGAAGAACATATTGGCCATTTTGGCAGTTATATGCTTTACGGGTTCAATATTCATTGACGACAGGCAGTTTTTGTTTAAAGCCGTGGCATACGGCGTGGGCGCGCTTGCATATCTTGGGGAACTTATGGCGATGACGCACATGTTCAAAAAGCGTGTAGACAGCCGCGAACTGCTTATGCCCATTCTTTTCGGCGTTATGTACATTATGCTCGGCTTCAGCTACGCAATAGAGCATTACCATCTTTTCAGTTAATCCTGCTGTGCTATTCACAGCATATGTGACAATACTGTAAACAATAAATATATAGAAAAGAATGACGTTTTCTGGTATATTATAGTCAGGCTTTGTACCCACGGAAGGGGGAGTAGAATTGGCTAACAACATTACGCCGGAAATGATAGCGCTGCTCAACAGCGGCAATAAGGCCGAGCTGAGGGCATTTCTTAAGCTATACACGCGCCCGGTATACGAAAGGGCGCTGGCGATAACAAAAAGCGAGGAGGACGCCATCCGTGTTACCAGAAGGGTAACGAGCGAGGTATCTGTACTTGCGCTGAGGGGAAAGCTTGAAGAGGACATAGACGCGCAGCTCATGGCGCTGACTGACGCATGCTGCAGCGAGGACATGTTCTTTGCAAGGCTTGTTGAGGATACGCTCAGGGATTACCCGGATGATAAGAACGAGCAGCCTACGCTTTTCGGCAAGGCCGTAAAGCCGAACTGGCCCGCGAAGCAGCCAAGCGTTGTGGAGCGCGGCAGCGCAGCAATAACGGCATCAGCACCGAAGTCCAAAACGGATGGCGAACCGGTCACTGCCGCGGCAAGCGCATATACTGCACCCGCAGCAGAAAGCAGCACGCCAAGGCTTTTTGACGAGGATTTATCGCTGGACTGGGAGAATGAGGACGATATAGAGCCGGAGGATGAGGCGGACAGCAAGCCCAGCGTGCTGATAGTGCTGCTGATATTCCTGCTGGCAATCGTTACGCTTGCGCTGGTGTGGGTGCTGGTGGTCAAGCTTATGTATCTTGGCATATTGCCAAAGGCGGACTTTGGCTTTGCGGAGTGGTTCAACGCGCATCTGTTCAGGCTGTATTAGGCCGCGCGGAAGAGCCGTATACAAACATTATTATGAAACGGAGGTAGTGCAGATGGACTTTATGAGCGCATATCTTGCGGGCTGGAGCGTGCTCTCGCTTATGTGCCTTATAATAGGGCTTGGGCTTATGATAGCGGAGATGTTCACGCCGGGGCTTGGGCTTATGGGCACGTTTGGCATAATCGCGCTTATCGCGGCGATCGTGCTCAGCGCGCATTCGCTGCTGGATGCAATATTCACACTCGCCATAATATTCGTGGTGCTGTTCATTGCGGGCTTTATTGTATACCGTTCTTTTACAAAAGGCCGGTTGGCAAATTCAAGCATTGTGCTTAGTGATCGCATAGATTCTGCGTCAACATCGCTTGATGATGCGGAGATACAGGGCATAGTCGGCAAAGAAGGCATTACTACCACGGCGCTAAGGCCAAGCGGCAATGCCGAAATAGACGGCAAGCGGTACGATGTTGTTACGAGCGGCGAATTTATACAAAAGGATACCCGCATAACCGTGGAACGCATAGACGGGCTGAAAATACTGGTCAAAAGGGCGGAGGATGCAAAGGAATAAAATGAAGGTATGCAAAAAATGCGGCACGCTCTATAACGAAAAAGAAGGGCCGTGCCCAAAGTGCTATACGGAGGATCTGCTTATAAGCGGGGAAGCCGCAAAGCACGAAATAGATACGGATATGACCCCGGAAGAGGCCGAAAAGGCGCGCAAAAAATCATGGATACAGATATTGATAGGCATGCCGCTTTTCATAGGGTTCATATATATTATATTTCTTTTAATACGGCTTATGAAATAAGCCTATAATAAACAAAAACACAGGAGGAAATCAAAATGCCGGAATTTGTAATCACGATCATAATCGTTATAGCGGGAATTATTTTCCTGTCTATATTCTTCAGCTTTGTGCCGGTGGGCCTGTTCATAAGCGCCCGCGCAAGCGGCGTTAAGGTTGGCATAGGCCAGCTTGCGGCCATGCGCATCCGTAAGGTCACGCCCAGCCGCATAATCAACCCAATGATAAAGGCCACCAAGGCGGGTATGGACGTTCCGCTGAATAAGCTTGAAGCGCACTACCTTGCCGGCGGCAACGTGGATAGGGTTGTAAACGCACTGATAGCCGCCCAGCGCGCGGGCATACCGCTGGACTTTGAGCGTGCCTGCGCAATTGACCTTGCCGGACGCGACGTGCTAAACGCCGTGCAGATGAGCGTTAACCCCAAGGTTATAGAAACCCCCGTAATAGCCGCCATAGCTAAGGACGGCATAGAGCTGCGTGCAAAGGCGCGCGTTACCGTGCGCGCCAATATAGACAGGCTTGTCGGCGGCGCGGGAGAGGAAACCATAATCGCCCGTATCGGCGAAGGTATAGTTACCACCGTAGGCTCTTCCACCAGCCATAAGGACGTGCTTGAAAATCCGGACCTTATATCCCAAACCGTGCTGAATAAGGGCCTTGACGCAGGCACCGCCTTCGAAATACTGTCCATAGACATTGCGGACGTGGACGTTGGCCGCAACGTGGGCGCGCAGCTGCAGATAGACCAGGCGGAAGCCGATAAGCGCATAGCGCAGGCCAAGGCGGAGGAACGCCGCGCAATGGCCGTTGCTCAGGAGCAGGAGAACAAGGCGGAGGTCGCTGGTATGCGCGCCAAGGTAATAGAGGCCGAGGCTGAGGTTCCCAAGGCCATAGCCGCCGCCTTCCGCGACGGTAAGCTGGGCGTGATGGATTATTACAACATGCAGAATGTTATAAGCGACACCAAGATGCGCGAATCCATCGCCGGCGGAGCAGCCACACCCGCAAAACACGAATAAGCCGGAAAGCTTGTACCCCAACGGAAAGGAGGGATAGGCCGTGTCGGGCATATTTGTACTGATAGCGATAGCATGGGTGGTATATGCTGCGATTGCCAAAAAGGCGAATGCTCAGCAGCAGGCGCAGCGCCAGCGTAAGCTGAACGAAAACGTGGCGGAAGCCGAGGCCGAAACATCATCGCTCCATGCCAAAACGCAGGCTGCGGCGCCGAGAGTTGCGCCCACCGTTGGCGTAAGCCAAAACGGCGCATGGACGTGCGGCTGCGGATACAGGAACACTGCAAACAGCAAATTCTGCCGCCAATGCGGCGCGGCACGCGCGCAGAGCGGAAGCATGAACTATGCTTCGAGCGAAGGCAGATCGACCGAAGGCGGGGGAGGACTGAAAAGGCCGCCGCTTGCGCGGGAAACAATGCCCAAACCTTCGCTTAACCATGTCGTGAAGCCCATGACGGAATCGCACCACAGCCATACGGAAGCGAGCATATCCGGCAGGGAAGCAAAGTGCGAGGAACGCTATACCGAAGCCGAGGATGCATATTCCGGCGCGGAGCAGCGTGCGGCTTATGCCGTGGACATGGGCGACCGCGAAAAGATAATACAGGGCATACTGTATAGTGAAATACTATCCAAGCCAAAGGCGCTTAGAAAATAGCATAACGAAACAGAAAGGGACTGCGTTCAAAACCGATGCAGTCCCTTTTTCTATACCAATTTTCTTAACCGTTGCAATATCGCGTTTTCAAGGCGCGATACCTGCACCTGCGATATCCCGAGCGACTTTGCCACCTGCGTCTGCGTTTGGTCCGAAAAATAGCGCAGGGTTATTATCGTCCGCTCCCTTGCTGAAAGTGTATTAAGCAGTTCCTTCAGCGCAACGCGGTCCGTTGCGCTGTCCAGCTCCCTGCACGCGCCGCCAACGGTATCCAGTAGCATTGCGTCGCTTTCCGCGCCGTATGCGGGTTCGTATATGGATGCATACGGCCGCGCCGCCTCAAGCGCTTCGGCTACGTCCTCCGCGTCCACGCCAAGCTCGGCTGCGATTTCGGCAACGCTCGGTTCGCGTGCGTGAGTATCTATCAGCTTTTCGCGTACGGCTGCGGCCCGCGCTGCCAGTTCCTTGAGCGACCGGCTGACCTTAATCATGCCGTCGTCGCGCAAGAATCGCTTTATTTCGCCTGCTATCATCGGCACGGCATATGTTGAAAATCTTACGTCGTAGCTGAGATCAAAGCGCGCAATGGCCTTTATCAGGCCCATGCAGCCTATCTGGTAAAGGTCGTCGTATTCTATGGCGCGGTTCATGAATCGCTTTGCAACGCTTTTTACAAGCGGCGCGTTCGTTGTGACCAGCTGCTCCTTTGCCTGCTCGTCTCCCTGCTGCGCGCGGCTTATAAGCGTGCGCGTCAATGCGGAGGAAAACTGCCCGTTTGTGTTTATCTGCCGCTCATCCATCGGCCCTCACCAGGCCTATTCTTTTTGTCATGGTCACCTTAGTGCCTTCCCCGGGCGTGCTTTTCACGTCCACGCTGTCCATAAACGCCTGCATAACGCAAAAGCCCATCCCGCTGCGCTCAAGATCGGGCGCGCTGGTGAAAAACGGCTGCATGGCCTGTTCTATGTCCGCTATGCCGCGGCCTTTATCGGTAATTGTCGCGGTGAATACGTCGCCGTCTATGCTGCAATCCATGCGCACCGTGCCGCCTTTTTGCGAATAGCCGTGTATTATGGCGTTTGTCACGGCCTCGCTTATCGCCGTGCGCACGTCTGTCAGCTCCTCTATTGTTGGGTCAAGCTGCACCATGAACGCCGCCGCCACGCTCCGTGCAAAGGCCTCGTTGCGCGAAAGCGCAGGAAAAGTTATGCTCATCTCGTTGCTTACCATCGTTCTCTCCCCCTATATATCCATGTGCTCTGCCAGCGTGTATATGCCGGCCATACGCAGTATGCGGTCTATGGCGCGGTTGGCGCCGCCTATGAGCACCCGTCCGCCCCTCCCGGCAATAACCCTGTACCGGCCAAGTATCACGCCCAAGCCGGAGCTGTCCATAAAAGTAAGCCCTCTCAGGTCTATCCTCAGTTCGCGTATCCTTTCGTCCGTCAGCAGCGCGTCCAACTGTGCGCGTGCCTGCGCGGCGCTGTGGTGATCCAGTTCGCCCTTTATGCGCGCGGTCAGTCTGTCTCCCGCCGCTTCAATCTCCATCTGCATGGCGCTTCCTCCTTTGCGTATATCGTTCGCTTGTCGCGCGGTTTGGTTTTCTATAAACGGCGCGTTTATTCCTGCATATTATTTCCACTTGTTTTGTCGTATATACGCTGATTTTGTAAAATAATTATTTTCTTTCCGCACGGATGCATATTGGTGTATAATTCTCCGCATAGCAAAGGGCTATTGTTCGCATAATAAGGGCAGCGTTGATATAACCAATTTGTTTATTCGGAAGGTAAGTGCTATGGAAGTGACTGTTTTGGGCCGCTGCGGCCCGTTTCCCGCGCCGGGAGAGGCCTGCTCGGGTTATCTTTTGAAATGCGGCGGCAAGAATATAATGCTGGACTTCGGCAGCGGAGTGTTTTCGCGGCTGTATGGGCTGCTGCCGCAGCTTGAGGTGGACGCCGTGGTGCTCAGCCATCTGCACAGCGACCATATGGCGGATATGCTTATTTTCCGCTATGCGCTGGAGCAGCTCAGCGCGCGCTCGTTGTGCCGCCAGCCGCCCATTCCCGTTATAGCGCCGGCGGAACCACGGGAGGAATATAGGCTGCTCAGCGGCAGCGGCGTATTTGATATGACTGCCATAAAGGACGGCGCGAAGTTGAGATACGAAGGGATAACGTTCACGTTTTACCGCATGACGCATCCGGTGGAAAGCTATGCAATAAGCGTTGAATACGGCGGCAAGCGTCTGCTTTATACCGGGGACACGGGAATGCGGCACGACATGGTGGATATTGCGAGCGGGGCGGATATGCTGCTGGCAGACGTGTGCTATCTTAATGAAGAACTTGGCACGCGGCCTATAGCTGCACACCTGAGCGCAGCACAGGCGGGCAATCTTGCCGCCGCGGCAAATGTTGATATGCTGCTGTGCAGCCATCTTTGGGGTGGGCGCACGGATCACAGCGAGCTTATGTGCCAGGTGCGCGCGGCATTCCCCAAGGCAGTGCTTGCGGAGGAATTCAAAAGCTACCCTATTTAAGGGTAGCTTATCGTCAACAACATTTTAATAGCGTTCGTAATGCTCGCTTTCTTTATGCAGGTCGCCGTTGGTATACGGCGACTTTTCTTAATTCCTTCCTGCGGCTTTATATACCTGTGCCTGATGCTCAACGTCCGGCAGCGATGCAACGTGGGAAGTGGAGGATGAGAAGTATAAACAGGCATGGCCGTCCATATCGTTTGCCGCAACCGTGTCCTCGCCGTGCGGCTGGCCCTGAAGCGAAGCCGCAACGCTGTTTGCGCCTATTGTAACTATAACCGGCCGCTTTGAATAATTGAATTCGCCGCCGAATGCTTCAAGGTAAATCGCCGTATCTTCCGCCGTGCGGCATTCAACCTCCGCATGGCCTTCGCCGCCGGTGTATACCATCATAAATGTAACGCCTGTGTTGTAGTCCGTTATGGTATAGCCCGAACCCGCGACCAGCAGGTCTTTCACTGCGCTCCATTCCATCAGCTCGCCCGTAAGCGTGGCTTGTCCGCTTAGCTGCTTGCCTATGGGTATCTTTGCGGCTATATCTGCACGCTGCACCCTGTGCGAAAACAGCAGCCCCATTGACTGCGCGCCCACAGTGCCGTCGCTCATGATAGGCTGACCTTGGCTGTCAACCTGCTTTTGCTGAAAGCGCTTTGTGGCTTCAACGGTCATGTTCTGGAAGCTGCCGGTGGGCTTATAGTTAAAATAGCCAAGCTCTCTTAGCCTCAACTGTATGCGTACCACCGTTTCGCCCGTTATGCCGTAGCTTATCAGTTCGCCGGAATAAGCGTCTGTCTGCTCAGGCGAAGGGGAGGGCGTTGGGTCCGCATACGCCACGGTGCTTATAAAGGCCATGCTCAATATCAATATTGTACAAATCAGCTTTTTCATACCATGATTATAGCACAAAAGCAGGAATAAACGCTATGTATAAAATGTAAATTAGGGAAGATCCGTCGGAATAAGGTTCAGCATATCCTCTTCGCTTGCCACGTTCGTGTAAACCTGCGGCACTTCGCCCGCAATTATGTTTTCGGCTATAGCGGCTTCCGTGCTTACGCGGATAAGCTCATATATGCCGGGCATAACAAGCTGGATGCTCGCCGTGAGCTTTATATTTACACGGTAGAGCGTTTGGTTTATGCCGGAGGAGGTGAATTCCGATGAAAACTGGCTCTGCACGCTGCCGGCGGGCGTGTGTGAAACATGAATGGCCGGCCCCTTGCCGGAAAGGAATGAAATTCCCGTTATCGTGCCGAGCGGTATGGCTATGCCTTGCTCGCCAAGGGCGGCTATGCGCTGCTGCGCCGCTTCCGCACATTGTGCACTCAAAAGGTTCATTTGCCGCGGATCGGCCTGCACCATATATACCTTGCTGCCGTTTTCACGTATGTGCAGAAGTTCGGTATAGTTCTCGTCCTGCTGCATGGTGTCCAATATTGCGTCGTTCATGGCCTTTGCCGCAACGGAGCGTATTCTTGCCGTGGCAAGGGCGGTCATTGCGCTGCGCATGTTTGAACCGAGCCATGTGAACAGGGCACCTATCAATATCGCGGCCGCGCCTATGCAGATGAGCATGCGCCTTAACGCGCGGTGGTTTTTCCTTAATGCAGGTGTGGTTTCCATGACAACTGCATACCCTCCTTTTAATTCAAATTATGGCTGCCGTGTTAATTCAGCATATGCACGCGCCCCTAAGTATTGAGCCTAAGAAGCAAAAATGATATAATAAAAAAACTAATATAGGAAAATAGGCGGATTGTATATAGATGAAGGAAAAGCTAAAAGAGGTATTCGGCAATATCCGTTCCCGCGTAACAAGCGCATTCATGCATTCGGCGAGCGCGCGCGGCGGGGAGCGAGAGGTTGAAGAACTGTTCGTTGAGCGCAAGGGGAGCAGACCTTTTGTGTTGAGCGTGTTTTTCACAACGTGCAAATTCATGCTGATAGGCGTGCTGCTTTTGGGCTGCGCGGGGCTTGGATTGGTGCTTGGCGTTGCCAAGGCTTATATAGACACAACGCCTGAACTTGACGTGTCCCTGCTTACAAAGAGCGACAGAACATCGTATATATATGACATGAACGGCAAACTGATCTCCACGTTCGCGGGCTATGAATACCGCGACTGGGTGGATATAGAAGCCGTGCCCGATATGCTTAAAAACGCCGTTATAGCCATTGAGGACGTAAGGTTTTACAGGCACGGCGGCGTGGACTATAAGCGGCTGTTTGCGGCTGTAGTGGGGTCGCTCAGTGCATCGAGCGATGCGGGCGGAAGCACGCTTACCCAGCAGTTGGTCAAAAATAAGCTCCTCACAAGCGAAGTCAGCTACCGAAGGAAGATACAGGAAGCCTACCTTGCACTCCAGGTGGAGAATGCAATGGACAAGGATGAAATCCTTGAAGCGTACTTGAACGACGTATACCTTGGCCAATCCAATTACGGTATGAAGGCTGCGGCGAAGGATTATTTCGGCAAAGAGCTTTCCGAGCTGAGCATACGCGAATGCGCAATGCTTGCCGGCATGATAAAAGCGCCCAATAGTTACGACCCCAGGCGCAACACATATTCGCGGACGTATACTTCTGGCGATAAGGCCGGGCAGAACAAGATGGATATTACCAATTCGCGCACGGATACGGTGATAAAGCGCATGTATCAGGCGGGCTTCATAACATACGACCAAATGCAGACCGCGCTGAACGACAAGGTGTATATTGTTGAAAAGCGGCAGAGCAATAAGGTGGATGATATGCTCTACTTTGTTGAATACGCCATAAGGGATATTGAGGATTATCTGCTGGAGGAACGCGGGCTGCTCGATACGTCCGCAAACCGCTCCGCGATAGAAAGCGAATTGAGTCGCGGCGGATACTCGATTTATCTTACGGTGGATACCGAAATGCAGCACATTGTGCAGAACACGCTTGCCACATGGGAAGATTACCCGGCCGTGAGCGGCGCAGCGGGCGAAGATAAGATTCCGCAGTCAGCTGCCGTTGTGATAGATCAAAAGACGGGCGAACTGAGGGCGATAGTCGGCGGCCGCGAAGCGCCGGAAGTCCGTAAAGGGTGGAACAGGGCGTATCAAAGCGCAACGGAAGTAGGCTCAAGCATAAAGCCGCTCAGCGTATATGGCCCGGCGCTTGATTTGGGACTGTCTCCGGCGTCCGCCGTTGTGAATATTCCCGACCCGATAGTCGGCTGGGATACGGAAACGGGCTATCCCGCGATAGGTTCTGAAAAATACGAAGGCATAATCACGCTGCGCCGCGGCGTGGTGTCCTCGCTCAATGTGGCGGCGGCAAGAACGCTGCTTGAGGATGTGTCATTGCAAACGGGCGCGGATTATCTTGCCAGGCTTGGCGTTGATCCGTCCCGCATAAAGACAACGGGCAGCGGCCTTGCGCTGGGTGCAATGGGCATAACGCCGATAGAGATGGCGGGCGCTTATGCCGCAATAGCCAACGAGGGCAAATATATAAAGCCGGTGTCCTTCAGCCGCGTTGTGGACCAAAACGGCAAGGTGATACTGGATTCATCAAAGCTTAGGACGGAGCAGCAGGTGTTTAAGCCCACTACCGCTTATATGCTGGTGGATATACTGCACGAAGCCGTTGAAAGCGGCACGGGTACCGCGGCGAAGATAAAGGGCATGACCGTTGCCGGAAAGACCGGCACCAATTCGGACTACGGCAGCGCGTATTTTGCCGGAATGACCGGATATTATACCGCAGTTGTATGGGTAGGGCCGGATAAGTATGAATATAAGCTGCCAAAAGGCTCCACGGGCGGCAAGGTTGCGGCGCCAATATGGCAGGCGTTTATGAAGGAGATACTCAACGGGCTGCCCGATAAGCAGATAATCGATGCATCGCCCGTTGAACTGGGGCTTGTGCAGCGGACGGTATGCTCGCTCAGCGGAAAGCTTGCCACGGAAGCCTGCGCGTTTGATGCATCGGGCCATGTGCCGGTGACGGACTGGTTTGCGAGCGACAGCGTGCCTGTTGAATCCTGCGATATGCATGCGCTTGCGGGCATATGCTCCGCGTCCGGTCAGGCTGCAGGCCCTTACTGCCCGGCAGACGGAATACAGTATCAAAGCGTTGCCATCATTTCATCAACCTCGCGGTACAAGAAATATGACCCGCTGATACTTATAAAATACCTGCCGAACCTTGTGTATAGCGATGTTCCCGCGGCGGAATACGGAATGTATACCGCGGGCGGCATGTGCAGCGTGCATTACTCAAGCTGGAGCGGCGGGCTTTTCGGCGGCTATGCCGAAACAGATGCCAAGAACCTTATAGCCACCGTGCGGGATTACCTTGCAAAGGTGCAGAATTTGCCGGATACGGACAGGGCAACGCTCGAAAGCGGCATAGAGCAGCTTGAAAGCTACCTTGCATCTTCCGGCGGGTACGGGTTTATACAAAGCTATTATGATAGGCTTAAATACAATTACAGCGTTATCAGTTCGGATTATCCGCCGCCGGCAAACGTCACCGTTGGCGGGAATACCGGCAGCATGAGCGGCGGCTGGGGAGGACCGGATGACTGACGCGCTTCGTTTACTTTATGATGCCGAACGGGCAAGGCTTTCGGGGCTAAGTACGCAGAACAATGGGGACTATCTGAACCCGGTGTTCGGCGAAGGGCCGCTTACGCCGCATTTGATGTTGATCGGCGAAGCGCCCGGGCGGGAGGAAGCTGCGGCTGGGCATCCGTTCGTTGGAAAGGCGGGCAGGCAGCTTAACGAGTTGCTTGAGCTTGCGGGCATAGCGCGCGGCGACGTGTTCGTGACAAACGCGGTGAAATTCCGCCCGATAAAGCACGGTGCGCGCAGCGTGGCTAATCGCACGCCTACGGCAAAAGAACTTGCTTCGGGAGAAGAACTGCTGAAAAGCGAAATTATTGCGGTGCGTCCGCGTGTTATAGCCACGCTTGGCAACAGTCCCCTTGCATCCATGGCAAGGATAAGCGGCGTAGCGGCGCCAAAGATAGGAGAGGCGCACGGCCAGGCTATGAACGTAAACATAGGCGGCAATAATATACGTCTGTTCCCGTTGTATCATCCGGCAAGCGGCATATATAATAGGGAACTTGTTGAAACAATGCGGCAGGACATAGTAAAGCTTGGGCAATACATAAAGGAGGGCATGGCATGAAGCGCATAATTGCATGGCTTGTGCTTGCGGCGCTGGTGATAGGCATACCGGGCGCGGTAATAAACACCGGCGGCACGGCACGCGCGGAAGAAGTCGGCGAAACGGGCCAAATAATGGCCGATGGCGTTAAGGTGAGAAAATCGCCCGATACAAAGAGCGACGCGCTGACGGAGCTGAACTGTGGCGAGGCAGTAACCGTGCTTGCGGAGGACGGCAATTGGTACCGAGTAAAATTCGGCGATGTGCTGGGCTATGTTCGCAAGGACTATGTGTTCACCAATTCCGCCGGCAGCCGCGGAGCGTATGCCGTGAGCGATACGGCCGTGCTGATGGGCGCGCCGTCGCAAAATTCATATGTTGTTTGTTCCCTCGCCGCCGGGCAGGGGCTGAAGGTAAAGGCACTTATAGGCGAATGGTACTATGCCGTGGTGGATAGCCATGCGGGTTATATACACCGCACGGATGTGACAATATCATCGTCGGCCGTTGCGGGCATGGGAATGCTGAAGCAGGGCATGAAGGGCGAGGAGGTCATGAAGCTTCAGCGCGCGCTTTACGACCGCGGCTTTTTAACAAAGGATAATATAAGCGGAACGTTCACATCCCAAACGCGCAAGGCGGTTATGGAATATCAGCAGGCGATGGGCCTTTCCGCAGACGGCATAGCCGGCAGCGCAACGCTTTCAACTGTGTATGACAGTTCAAATAAGCTTGAAAAAGCGAACGCCGACTTCTATAGGCTTAAAGGCACAGTGGTGCTGCTTGATTGGTTCAAGGGCGGCAACGAATGGCTGCATAAGGGCGCGCGCTTTACCGTTACGGACGTGCGCACGGGCAAAAGCTTCCGTGCCAAGCGCTTCGGCGGCTGGTACCATGCGGACAGCGAACCTATAACCAAATATGACACATCCATTATAAAGAGCCTGGAGGGCTTCTCATGGAATCGCAGGCCGATATGGGTAACATATAACGGCAAAACGGTCGCCGCAAGCATGCACACCATGCCGCACATGGCAAACCCAACCCCATCCAATGGCTTTGACGGGCATTTCTGCATCCATCTGTATCATTCCAAGGTGCATGCAAACAGCAAGGAATGCCCGCGGCATCAGCGCTGCGTTCAGGAAGCATACAGCGCGGGCAAAAAACACTAACTGAATATAAAAACGGTATCATTACGTCTCTTTTTGCCAATACTTGCTTATATAGCTTGTATGGATAAAGGGAGGCGTATTTTTATTGAATATAATAAAGCGCATATTCAGCTTCGGCAGGAGCTACGATGAATTTGAACTGCTTGAGACCGAAGGCGGGCAGCCTGGTTTTTTCGGCAGCACAGGAAGGGCGCATAAGGACGCAGCGGGAGCGATAGAAAACGCGAACGACACGATAAACTGCGACGTATCCGCCAACGAAGAACGGCTCAAAACGGAGATGCACGCGGAGATAAATCCGGATATGGTAATGCGGCGCTTTTTACTTTGCGGGCAGATAGAGGCGCTTGCTGTGTTCATAAACGGCATGAGCGACCAAAGCTTAGTGAGCGATTTTATACTGCGGCAGGGAATACCCGAAAGGGAATTGCCTAATGATGCGCCGCTTGTTGAATACGTTGCAAATAATGTGTTCGCCATGGCGGAAGTGAAGCAGGAAACAAGCTGGAACACAATAAAAACAGCCATAATGGATGGCTGTACTGCCGTGTTTATTCAGGGGAAGACGACAGCGCTTACTATGGACACTCGCAGCTATGAGCACCGCAGCATACAGGAGCCCAGCAATGAAAAGGTCGTGAAAGGCTCGCAGGAGGGGTTTGTAGAAAACCTGAGGACGAACATAACGCTTATCCGCCGCCGCGTACGCACAGATGATCTGGTGGTGGAACTGCGTACATACGGCAAGGAGGGCAGCTCCCGCGCGGCAATAATGTACCGCGAAGGGATAGCGAATGAATCGCTGGTGAATGAAATTAAGCGCCGCCTTGCAAACGTGAATGCCATGTATGTTTTTAACGCGGGCACGCTTGAGCAGCTTACCGAGCGCAACACTTATTCCGTTTTTCCGCAGCTGCTTGCGACGGAACGGCCGGACAGGACGGCGGCAATGCTGATGGAAGGGCATGTGGCAGTTATAGTTGAAGGCAGTCCGACGGCGAATGTTATGCCGGCAACGCTTTTTACCCTTATGGCTACGGGGGAGGACAGCACAATGCGCGTTGTGCAGGGCAGCGTTATAAGAATGGTGCGCTACATAGGAGCGGCAATCTCGATATTGCTGCCGGGATACTTTCTTGCGCTTGCGCTGCATCATCAGTCGTTGCTGTCGTCGGAGGTGCTTACGACGGTTGTAGCATCGCGCAAGATGGTGTTTGCGCCGATCGGCATGGAGATGCTGTTTCTGCTGCTTGTATTCCAGCTTGTGCGCGAAGCAGGGATGCGCGTGCCGGGGTCTATCGGTCAGGCGATAGGCATAATAGGCGGGCTAATATTAGGGCAGGCCGCTGTAACGGCAAACCTTGCAAGCTCCGTAATGCTTATAATTGTTGCGCTGACGGGGCTTGGCAATTTCTGCATTCCGGATTATTCAACCCAGCTTTCTGCATCGGTGCTGCGGGTGATATTGGTGATAGCATCGTGGCTGGCGGGGCTTATGGGGCTGTTCTGCGGGGCATTTGTGATAGTTGCATGGATGGCGTCCCTCAAATCATTTGGCGTGCCGTTCCTTGCGCCGCATTCACCGAAGGCAAATTCGAAGCGGCCAATGATACTGCGCGGGCCGATAGATAACATGAGCCGGCATAAGGACATACTCAATACTGAGGAGGACGGCAGATGAGGCTGAACGAAGGCAAAATAGGCTTGCAGGAAAGCGCGAGCATTGCGGCGGTGGCTATCACGGCATGCAGTGTTTTTCTGCTGGATTCCGAAAAGGCGTATTCCCGCGGGGATGCAACGTTCATATCACTGCCGGTGAGCATAGCGGTAAGCTTAGCAATGTTTATGCTGATGTGGTGCGCAATGCGCCGTACAGGCGCGCGAAACCTGATCGAACTGTTTGATATGTGCGTAGGGAAGGCGATAGGCACCGTGCTGAGCATTGTTGCGGCGCTGATATTCATACTGTACGCATATAGGCTGATGGCAAGATTTTGCATATTGATACACGGGCGCGTGTTCGCCGCGGCGGAGTATGAAAGCGTTGCGCTTTGGATAGCCGTTCCGGTGGCGTATGCGGCCATAAAGGGGCTTGAATGCTTAAGCAGACTGGCTAAGATATTCGGCGTGCTGATCGGTGCGCTTGTGCTGATTAGCCTTATAATAATGATATCAGCCTATGATGTGAGCCGCCTTGCGCCGTTTCCGGGGGACTTGGGCAAGCTTGGCATGGATACGATTTCGCGTTCTGCGGATTCTGTTGCGGCATTTCTCGGGCTGATATGCGTAGCGGGCGCGCTTCAGGGCGGGCGCAATGTAAAAAAGAGTGCGCTCATTGGCAGCGGAGTAGCCATAGCATTTGTGTTCATGATACAATTCGCGCTTGGTGCAACATTTACATATACAGACCTATCCCAAATGGCAATGCCCATATATCTCATGAAAATGGTAGTCATGCGCGAAAGCTATCTTTTCAGGCTGGATCAGATGAACCTGTTCTTCTATATGATAGCAGCGCTTATAACGGCGGCGTTTTATGTATACTGTGCGGCGCTTATAATCACCCGCCGCACATTTGGGCAGGACATTCGCCCGGCGGTCGTTGGCGTGAGTGCGTTTATATTGGCCGCGCTAAGGGTTAATCACCGCTTTGAGGCAGGCATAATACAGCAGAGCATAGATTTTTTGTATGATTACGCATTTGTGGCCGGCGTGCCGTTTATACTGGCAGCGATAGCCGGATTGATACGCTTTGGCAGGAAAGGCAGGGCATATGAAGCGGATAAGTAAAACAATATGCTTGATGCTGGCGGCTGCTTTTGTCGCGTTTAATATGGCGGGATGCATAAGCTATGTTGCCATAGATGAATACGGCTACGTTATGACCGTTGGCGTGGACAAGGGCGAAACGTATGATTACCGCTTCTGCTTTATTGTGCAGGTAGAAGGCGCATCGCAGGGCGAAAGCGACGCGGAAAACGTTGTGCTCAGCGCGGAAGGAAACAATATTTACGATGCTGTAGCCGTTGTAGAAGTTGGGGTTCCGTATCAGCTGAATTTCGGCAGGGCGAACTATATGCTGTTTTCAAAGGAGGTTGCGGAGACGGGATACATAGCGCGCTTCATAGACGAATCGTTCAAAAATCTTGGCGTGCGCCGCTCAACTAAGCTTATGGTTGTGCTTGGGGACAGCCTTGATTACTGCACGGGCGTTGTGAGCAAGGATAACCCGAATACATCAAAGCGGCAGTATTCAATACTGCGCGACTATGTGTCCGAAGGCCTTACGCCTATAACAAACATTGCCATGTTCACCCAAAACGTGAACGCCAAACGCGGGGACAACATAGTTACGCTCGGCGCAACGGATGATTCTATACCGAATGAAGAAATAACCGGAAGCAGTCAGGACAGCGAACTGAACCCAAACAGCACCACGGCGGGAGTTGAGCGCACGGGCGGACTGCGGGCATATTACATGGGCTGCGCTGTGTTCGACGGCGGAACGATGAAGGGCGTGCTAAGCGGGCGTGACACGGAAATAATTCTTATGGCCAAAGGCATGTTCCGCGCGGGCAGGCTAACATTGCATCACGAAGACGGAGAAGGGCACATGGTGCTTTTACTCAAGGGCGGCGGAAAGCCAAAGGTTGAATTGTCAATAGGCGGCGATGCGCCTTACGCCAAAATGAGTGTAAGGCTGCAATGCCACATTGAATGCGGCGAGGAGGACATGGATTACAACAAATGGAACCGGGAGGTTAAACCGATGCTTGAGGATTATATGGAACGCGAGCTTGAAAGGGTGTTCACGCTATGCCGCGGCATGAACAGCGACGCTTACGAAATAGGCAAGTATGCGGCAATGAAGTTCCACAGTGCGGAAGAATGGGAGCAATACGACTGGAAAAGCCGGTATCCTGAGCTGAATATGGAATTTGATGTTTCGCTTTACGTTGAAAATGAAGAAATAAACTCACTTGGAGGTTAAACTATGGCAGCATATGTTATTGCGCTTGCCGCGGCGGAAATATACTCTGCGGCATACGCCGTGTATTCTTTCAAAAAAGGGCCTGCATCCGCGGCCATAGCCGCCCTGATTATGGCGATGCTGCCGCTTGCGCTGTTCATAATATCGCTTACATAAAAAAGGAAGGGATGCTCAGTCCCTTTCACTTTCATCGCTCAGCAGCTTTAACCGCTGCCTTAAAGAAAGCCGCCAGGCATCGGTGGCTTCTTTTTGTATTGTAATATTGCCGTGCTCATCGGCGGCTATAATGTCGCCTTCCGCGGCATCGGATGGCAGCATATCACGCCGCATGCCGTACAGCTTTCCGTCGTCATCTATTATGGCTATGTCGCCCTCAAACCTGTCTATGCTCTTCATTGCATTGCCGCACCTCGCTTCTTTATTACATTATAGCGCATATCTGTCGCCCAATAAATAGAAAACGGTCAAAAAAGTATTGCAAAGCATCATTTTAACCTGTTCCATAAGGCGAAAGGATATGTTACAATATATATAAGCCTATCCGAAAAAGGGGGATGCGGTAATGGCTCCGCGTAAAGGGACAAAAAAACCTGCTTATGAAGGGCTTACGCTTGAGATGCTCGAAAAGCTTAAAACCCAGGCTATACTTATGGAAGATCGCATAAACATCATGGGCGAGGAGTGCATGGATAAAAACGGCAAACTGTGCGACCCTAAATTAAGCGAACTGAGCAACGAATACGAAGACCTATGCCTTGATATAGAAAAGCTTGAAGGGCTGCTTAAAACGTTGAATAAAAAATGATGCGCTCTTCACTTATGAACAAATGGTAAACGCGCGCGTACAGCCGTTTATTTTGAAATGATTATAATGTATAATAACAAATAATGTACCGGGCTTTCCGGCGGAAAGGGGTGCGCTCGCCTTGTCATATGACGTATTTGCAAAGGCTATTGCTTCCGGATTGAGTCAGATCCGCATACTGGATCTTATCGATATAATCGTAATAGCCATAATAATCTATAAATTGATAGTATTGACTAAGGAGACCCGCGCATATCAGGTGCTTAAAGGAATGGGAATACTGTTCCTGTGCGCCGTTGTGTGCGATTTGTTGCAGATACAAACATTAAGTTGGCTTTTAAGTTCATTCCTCAGTAGCGGCTTAATACTGGCCGTGGTGCTGTTCCAGCCGGAGTTCAGGCGCGCGCTTGAGCACATTGGCCGCGGCAATCTGTTCGATAAATCCGTGCTTAACGGTTTCAGCCAGGAGGATTCAACAATAGTTTCCGAATTGCAGCTTGCAATAACGGATCTGGCAAAGCGCAGGGTTGGGGCGCTTATAGTAATAGAGCAAAAGACGGCCTTGGGCGATATTGCCGCGACAGGCACGCGCATAGATGGCGTGATATCCGCCCCGCTGGTTGAAAACATATTCGAACCCAATACGCCGCTGCATGACGGCGCAATGATAATAAGGGACAGGCAGATAATTGCCGCGGCGTGTATACTGCCGCTGGCGGAGAACATGAGCGTTGCAAGGGAGCTTGGCACAAGGCACCGCGCCGCGCTTGGAATATCCACTGTGTCCGACAGCATTACGATAGTTGTAAGCGAGGAAACCGGCGTTATATCCTATGCACGGGACGGCAAGCTTGTGCGCTACGTTGATAACCGCGCGCTGAAGGATCTGTTGGAAACCATATTTGTGCGCGGCGGTGCATCGCCGCTCGCGCTGCTGAAGCGGAGGGTTAAAAATGAAGAAAAGCACTAACACAGGCTCTGCGCTCAAAACATGGCTGAAGAACGCATTTACCAAAAATCTTGCGCTTAAAATAGTGTCGCTCATATTTGCAATGCTCCTTTGGGGATATGTATTGATGAGCGAAAATCCGCAGCGCACCAAAACGCTGACAAATGTGCCGATAAGCGTAGAAGGCGGGGCCGATCTTATTGCGCGTAAGCTGGTATTGTCCGGCGATAAGGACTACGGCAGCGTTACCGTGCGCGTAAGCACGCAGCTAACATCATATTCCGATCTCACCGCGGACGACATTACCGCCAGCATAAACCTTTCAAACATAACCGCTACGGGTGAGCACGAGGTAATAATTACCGCGCGTAGCGCAATAGGCACCACGGTAAGCGTATCGCCTGACCATATAAAGGTGAACGTGGATAACCTTGTTTCAAGGTCAATACCGGTTGAAATAGACCTTGAAGGAGAACTGGATGAAGGCTACTGGGCCGGGGATGTTATATATAGCCGGAACATGATAGACATTGAAGGCCCGCTTGAATACGTCAGCCGGATAGACAGCGCCAAGGGCGTGCTGAACATAGATTCGGCCACAAGCAGCATAAATAAATCGGTTCTTCTTACGCTTTACGATAATGAAGGCAATGAACTGGATGCGGATCTGTTTTACAGCAAGCTGCCTTCCGTAACGGCACGCATGGAAGTATTGCCCATGAAAACAGTGCCCATAGACGTGGAAAGCGCAATACAAGGCAAGGATAATATCCCGAAGAATTATGAACTTGTGGGCTACGGTGTTAACGGAACCGGCAAGGTGCGCATAGTGGGCGAGCAGGATGTGCTGGACGCTATCGATTCGATAGGTATTGATTTTATAGACGTTTCAGGCGTTACGGAAAGCATTGTGCAGGACGCTGCGCTGGTAATACCCGAGGGCGTAAGACTGCTTGACGACGACACGGTGAGTCTGTATATAAATATTCGTGAAAAGACCGACGAGGCTATGTTCAACAGCGTGCCGATAAACGTGGAACATCTTGGCCGCAAACTGAATGCGCAGCTGAACGTTGAAGCCGTGGACGTATATCTGCACGGCAGGGTGAGCCTGCTTAACCAAATAGACAGGAGCGATATTGAACTGTATATCGACCTGAGCGGGCTTGAAGCGGGCGTGCATCAGGTTCCGGTAGAAATAAGGCTGCCTAAGGAGGAAATGAAGAACGAGCTTACCTGTGTTATGAGCATAGACACGGTATCCGTTACAATACATTAATATGCCGATAGTTCTTAACCAGATAAAATTACCGATAGAAGAAAACGAGTCCTCGCTGAGCATACACGCGGCGAGGGCTCTTGCCGTTCCTGCAAAGGCAATAGTGGGGCTGCGCGTGGTGCGGATTTCGCTTGATGCGCGCAAGAAGGATGCCATATCGTTCAACTATACGCTTGAAGTATCGCTAAGCCCGCAGGATGAAACACGCCTTGCGAAGAAGGGGTTTGCGCTTGCGCAGCCGCTTAAACTGGGTGAACCCATATTCGGTACAAAGCCGCTCGATAAGCCGATAATAGTGGTAGGGTTTGGCCCGGCGGGACTTTTTGCAGCATATACGCTGGCGAAATACGGCTATAAGCCGATAGTGCTTGAGCGCGGCAAGTGTGTGGACGACAGGCGAAGGGACGTCGAAACGTTCTGGCGGACGGGCAAGCTGAACACGGAAAGCAACGTAATGTTCGGCGAAGGCGGAGCGGGCACGTTTTCGGACGGCAAGCTGACAACGCGCATAAAGGACCCGCGTGCGCATAAGGTTATAGAGTTGCTGCATCGCTTCGGTGCGCCGGAGGAGATAACTGTGATGGCGAAGCCGCATATAGGCACGGATAGGCTTATAGAGACTGTTAGAAACATGCGGCAGGAGATTGCTGCACTTGGCGGCGAAGTGCGCTTTGAAGCAAAACTGAGCGGCATAGAGCGCGAAGACAACCACATAGCCGCGACAATAGTGCAAACGCCGCACGGCGAAGAACGCATAGAATGCAGCGCGCTTATATTGGCAGCAGGGCAGGGCGGCAGGGACACATATGAACTGCTACTGAATGCTGGCGTTGAACTTGTGCCGAAGCCTTTTGCAGCGGGTGTGCGTATTGAGCATCCACGGGAAATGATAGACCGCGCACAATACGGCAAGCATATGGACAATCCGCGGCTCGGTGCGGCGGAGTATCAGCTCACGTCCCAGCAAGGGGACAGGGGAGTATACACGTTTTGCATGTGCCCCGGCGGCGTTGTGGTCGCATCATCATCGGGCGAGGAGCAGGTGGTTGTTAACGGCATGAGCTACTATGCCCGCAACGGAGAAAATTCAAACGCAGCCGTTGTGGTGCAGGTAGGGGAGAAGGATTATCCGGCAGGGCCGCTCGGCGGGCTTGATTTCCGCGAAAGGCTTGAGAAGGCGGCATTCATTGCCGGCGGGGCGGATTACCGTGCCCCTGCATGCACGGTAGGCGCGCTTAACGGCAAAGCATCCGCGTTTGCGTCGGTGAAGCCTACATACCGCCCGGGAGTCAAGTTTGCGGATATGCATAGCGTGCTGCCTGATTTTATGTATGAAGGCATACGGCTTGGGCTGAAGGACTTCGGCCGCAGGCTGAAAGGATATGATACGGAGGACGCCGTTATAACGGCCGTGGAAAGCCGAACAAGCTCACCGGTAAGGATACCGCGCACGGAAACGGGCGAAGCCACGCGCATGGCTGGGCTGTATCCCGTTGGCGAAGGTGCGGGCTATGCGGGCGGCATAGTAAGCGCGGCTGTGGACGGGATGAAGGCAGCGGAGCATATTATGGCGATATATAAGGGAGTATAAGAATGCTGAAACTGATAAAGCCGGAAATAGGTCAGCTTGAATATAGGCAAAAGCTTATTGCGGACAGCGATACCATGGCATACAACGCCAAATGGGGCGGAACGATAGATTTTCCGCTGGAAAAGTGGGAGAAATGGTACGAAAGATGCCTGAACGATGCAAACGGTAAGCAGTTTTACCGCTATGTTTACAGCGAGGAAGAGAATTGCTTTGTGGGCGAAGCTTCCTACCGTTATGATGAAGGCTATGGCGAATACATAGTGAACATAATAATAGAGCATAAGCACAGGGGAAAAGGCTACGGCAGGGAAGGGTTGCGGCTGCTGATGGATGCGGCTAAGGCAAACGGCGTGGAGAAGCTGTGCGACGATATTGCGGCGGATAATCCGAGCATTGCGCTTTTTAAGGAGATGGGCTTCAGCGAAGAATGGCGCAATGACGACGCTGTTATGATGGCGAAAACGCTTTAATTGAAAGCATATAGGAAGACCGGCGGGATGATTTCCGCCGGCCTTAGCTTTATGTTAACTTATTTGCCAAGCATTTTGTTGTACTTTTCAAGCTCCTCTTTGTTAGCCATTATGAAGTGGCCTGGCTCGATCTCTGTCCATACGGGCTTATCAGTCTCGTAATGGTGGCAGGAAGGATCGTATATGACCAGCTTCTTGTGCTTTTCGCTCTTAGGATCGGGCAGGGGGATGGCCGAAAGCAGAGCCCTTGTATAAGGATGCAGCGGATGCGCAAACAGCTTTTCGGTTTCCGCAAGTTCTACTATAACGCCCTTATGTATAACGGCTATCCTGTCGCATATGAAGCGCATAACGCTCAGATCGTGCGCTATGAACAGGTAGGTGAGGCCGTGCTCCTTCTGCAGCTTGCTCATCAAATTGAGCACCTGTGCGCGGATGGATACGTCCAGCGCGCTTATGGGTTCATCCGCAATTATGAACTCAGGCTCCATTATCAGCGCGCGGGCTATGCCGATACGCTGACGCTGACCGCCGGAAAACTCATGCGGGAAGCGGCTGGCAAATTCGGGAAGCAGACCAACGTCCAGCAGCGCCTGCTCAACCATTTTGCTGCGCTCTTCCTTGCTCAGGTCCTTGCGTACGTTTTGCAGGCCTTCGCTTACAATGTAGTCTACTTTGGCCCTTTCGTTAAGGCTTGCCATGGGGTCCTGGAATATCATCTGAATATTCTGGGTGACCTGCTTATCCAATTCCTTGGATATTTTGCCGCTTATGCGTTCGCCGTTGAACAATACTTCGCCGGCGGACATTGGGTTGATGCGGATTATGGCACGGCCGATGGTGGTTTTACCGGAACCGGATTCGCCGACCAAACCGAACGTTTCGCCCTTGTATATGTCAAAACTGACATCGTGCACGGCTACGAACGGATGGCGTTTGGAACCGAAGGTGACCTCCATATTGCGAACGCTTACCAATACATCTGTCAAATCCTTAGCCATTGCTCAGGTCGCCTCCTCTGTTCAGGTTCATTATGTTCTTAAGATGCGGCGGCGGATCTATCTTGGGTGCTCTGGGATCGAGCAGCCAAGTGCGCGCCTTATGGGTGGGTGTGACTTCAAAATACGGCGGACGCGCCACGAAGTCAACCTTCAGCGCCTGCGGATTACGCGGAGCAAAGGCATCGCCCTGAATATGCTGGAACAGGTTCGGCGGAGTACCCTGAATGGAGTAAAGATCCTCGCCCTTTATGCCAAGCTGCGGGAGGCTGGAAAGCAGCGCCCAGGTGTAGGGGTGCTTAGGATCGTAGAATACCTCGTCACAGGTACCTATTTCAACTATGTCGCCCGCATACATTACGGCGATACGGTCGGCCACGTTTGCAACCACGCCAAGGTCGTGCGTGATGTATATGACGGTAAGGCCGTACTTAGCCTGCAGCTTTTTGAGCAGGTCCAGTATCTGCGCCTGAATGGTAACGTCCAGCGCGGTGGTGGGTTCGTCGCATATCAGGATTTCCGGTACGCAGGCCATTGCTATGGCTATAACGACCCTTTGCCTCATACCGCCGGAGAACTCATGCGGATACTGCTTATAGCGCTTTTCGGGTTCGGGGATACCAACATCCGCCAGCAGCTCAAGCGTTCTCGCCTTGGCTTCAGCCTTGCTGACCTTATTGTGCAGCGTAAAGGCTTCCTGAATCTGCTTACCTACGGTCTTCAGCGGGTTAAGGCTGGTCATAGGATCCTGGAACACCATTGCTATGCGCTGGCCGCGAATCTTTGTCCAATCCTTTTCCTTCTTGAATGTGGTCAAATCATAATCATGATAATATATATGGCCGTTGTCTATCCAGCCGTTATTGTCCAACAATCCCATAAAGGTCTTGGTGAACACGCTTTTGCCGGAACCGGATTCGCCGACTATCGCAAGGCTTTCGCCCTTGTAAAGCTCAAGGCTGATGCCGCGCACGGCAGTGAGCACCTGGCCGCGCAGGTTGAACTTGACCACAAGATCTTCAACGGTAAGGACAGGATTATTGTAATCGGGAGTATGTTCTATGATATAGTCTTCCATTATTGTTACCTCATTCCTTACTTGTGGTTACGCGGGTCGGATGCATCGGCAAATGCATTGCCCAGTGCGTAGAACGAAATGGTTATGGCAGACACTATCAGCACGGGGAAGAGCAGCTGATACCTCTGCTCGGCCACCAGCATGACCTTACGGCCTTCGTTGATAAGGTTGCCAAGGGAGGGGATCTCCACCGGCAGGCCAAGGCCGATATAGGTAAGGAACACTTCCGAACCTATGGCATCTGGTATGGCAAGCGCGGTTTGAAGCATAACTACCGAAATGAGCTGCGGCAGTATGTTCTTGGCGATTATCTTGGAGCTGGGAGTGCCAAGGCAGCGGGAAGCCAGATTGAATTCCCTGTCGCGATAGATGAGGATAAGGTTACGAATGTACTTGGTCATGCCTATCCAGCCGGTGAGGCACATGACAAATATCATGGTCTTAAGGCTCGGACGGAGAATGTACATAAGCAGCATCCTCAATACCGTATATGGTATGTTGTCAAATAGGTTATAAATCTCGGTAAATAACCAGTCCAGCTTTCTTGCGTAGCCCCAAATGGAACCGAGTATCAGGCCGATGACGATATTGCATACGGCAACGCAGATACCTATGAACAGGCTGGTACGGGTACCCTTCCAAATACGGCTCCAAAGGTCCTGCCCGATGCTATTGGTACCGAACCAGAATTCTTCATTCGGTGCAACGTTACGCAGAGTAGCGCCGTTTTCATCGTTATATACCTTATAGGAATCCTTCTGATTGGGCAGAAGGGGCTGTATAAACGTGAAGGCGAGCAGTGCAACGAGGAATACCAGCAGTATAACGGATATCTTCTTTTTGAAGAACACGCGGAAGGTGCTTCCCCAATAAGAATAGTTGGAATAACCGATGCGCTCGGCTTCGGAAGTATCGTGATGCGCAAGCTCGAACAGATCGTCCGTTATGGGGGTTGAACCGTCATCGCAAACATTGCAGTTCTCGGGTACTTTTATTTCCTCAAGATCTGCCAGGTTGTTGGTAGCAGCAAAGCCTTCCTGAAGCGTGGTTATCTTATGGTCGGCATAGCCGCGGGTGATGGGCTTTTTAGCCTTGTCAAACATTTTTTTCTCGTCCATTATCTGCTGTCTCCCTTCTTGACCAGTTTAATGCGCGGGTCGCAGATCATCATCATTATATCGCCCAGCAGCAGGCCGGTAACGCTTATAACGGAGTAGAGGAGCACCATGGCCTGAACCATAGTATTATCCTGGCGCTGTATGGACTGTATCAGCAGTCCACCCATGCCGGGGATGGAGAAAAGGGACTCAACATACAGAGAACCCGATATGGTGAACAGCAGCGACGTGGGCAGGCTCTGCGCCATGGGAATGAATGCGTTCCTCATAACGTGGCGGAAAGCGACCTGGCTGGAGGTCATGCCCTTTGCGCGCGCAAGGCGGATATAATCCATGTTCATCTGGTCCACCATGTAACGCCTCATCCACATTGCGTTGGAGGCTATGCCGCCGAGGGAGAGGCAGATTATAGGCAAGATGCGGCTCTTCCAATCGAGCGGGTCGAACAGCATCGGCAATTTCAACAGAGTAGAAAGATACAGCTGTATCGCAAGGAAGTAAACTGCGGCAGGCAGCGCGTTTATAAGCAGAACGTATGCATTGCCCAGCGTATCCACAAATTTGCCCTTGCTGCGCGCCATCAGCACGCCAAGGGGGTAACCTATCAGCATCTGTATGCCAAGGGCTATGATGCCGAACTGGAAGGAAGTCTTAGCCTTTGGCCAGATAACGTCAACGCAGGGTACGCCTTTGCGCATGACGATGGACTTGCCAAGATCGCCTTCAAGCAGCAGCTTGCGCCAGAAATTATAAAGCTGCTTATACCACGGGTCAAGCAGACCCAGTTCTTTCAATATGTTGTTTTTTACGGTTTCGCTCATGGTATCCGTACGGCCTTCAAAGTAACCGTCAACGGGCAGCAATCTCATGAGCAGGAATACGATGGATAGCACCAGAAACAGCGTTATCATGGCGCGACCCAATCGGCCGAGAATATATCTTAACAACAGCATTCACCTCACAGTTTTTGATCTTGGTATTACGGCGCCGCCTGAGTACCGGCCCGGGCCCGAGTCGGAACTCAGGCGGCGTGTGGCGCAAACACGCCCATCCTTCTATTTAGGAGAGCCCCCGAAGGGGCTCTCCGTTCTGTATTACTCGCTTAAATTGTAAGCTTTTCGGCTTAGTAGTCTATGCCGTTAGCTTCAGCGTAGGCGATGCGCTCAGCACGCTCGGCTTCCCAAACGGGCAGCATCTCAAGATACTGTTCGGTGCTGAAGGGCTTCTCATATACCCACTGGTACTTATAACGGTCGTCGGACATACCGAAGGGGGCATACTGGCTCTCGAAGGGGTTCATGCAGCTGGACATATAACCGCACCCGCCCAGAACGCCGAACGGAATTACGAACGCCTGATCTATCAGCCAAGCTTCGGCTTCGGCAAGGGCATTGTAGCGCTTGCTGTTGTCAACGGTTTCGGCGGTTGCTTCGGCAACCTTCTGGCCGTATACGAAATCCTTCCAATAGGTTTCATCATAACCGCTGCGGCCCATACGTCCATCGGGATCTTCCTTGGTGGTCTCGGTGGCCATGCCGTCCGCACGCCATATGTAGTTATAAGCCTGACCAAGGTTGAAAGGATCGGTCCAGGTTTCGGGGTCGGCGTAGTCAGGTCCCCAGTAGGACATCATGAAGGAGTAGTTACCGGCGCGGCGAGTGGTGCTCAGATAGTCGGTATCAGGATAGCCCTCGATGATGAACTTGATGTAATCGGTGCCGAGGAGCTCCTCAAGCTGCTGGGAAACTATAACGGCAAGGTTGGTCTGCTGGGTGGATTCACTGTTGTACGGCATGTAAGCCATGATCGGGAAGGTGACGCCGGCGGCTTCAAGCTCGGCGCGAGCCTTGTCGCGGTACTCGATAGCGGTTTCGGGCTGGAACTGCTCGGTTTCGGTGATAGCCTTAAGAGCATCCAGATACGGATAGTCCTTACCATCGGCAGCGCAGAAGTTGTAAGGAGTGATGGTGCGCAGCTCGTAATCTTCCGGAGTGTAAGGATCGTAGCAGCCGATGCCCTTTATACGGTCAAGACCGTAATAAAGAGACTTACGGAAGTTTAGGTTGTTGGCAGCCTTGAGCCACTGCTCATGGCTAAGACCGTCGCGCTCGGTATAGGTGGGCATGAAGTTGACAAGGAAGAAATAGCTGTAACTACCGGGACGGTTCGGGCGTATAAGGGCCTTCTTCGTGGGGTCATTCATCCAGCCGTCGAGCTGATCGGTAGGAATGTCAGCATAGGTGACTTCACCGCGGAGCAAAGCCTCGGGAGCGAGGGTGCCGGCTTCGGCGTTGTACTTTTCTTCAATGCGCTCTACATGAATCTTATCTATATCCCAGTAGAGGGGGTTACGGGTTGAAATGACATAGGAGTTGGGTTCATACTGGGAGCAAAGGAACGCACCGCAGTAAAGTATGGTATCGTTGTTGGTGCCGAAGGATTCGCCCATTTCATCGAGGAACTTGGCACAGGTGGGGTAACCCCAGTTGTAAGTCAGGCGGGAGAGGAACCAGGGGCAGGGGCTGATGAGCGTGAACTGGAGTTCATATTCGCTGATGGCCTTGATACCTACGTTGTCCCAGTTGGCTTCGGTGCCGCTTTCAAGAGCCATGTAGTAATCTTCTGCGCCGACCATGTCGAACAGAAGGTCAGCGGTACGGGCGGTATTGGCGGGATCAAGTATCCACTTGGCGGAGGTTACCCAGTCCTCGGCCTTTACGTTTTCGCCGTATTCGCTGCCGTCGTAACGCTGCCACTTAACGCCTTCGCGGATCTTGAAGGTCCAGGTCAGGCCGTCCTCACTCTTGGTCCAGCTTTCGGCAAGGCAGGGCTGGCACATACCGTAGTTGTCGTATTCAACCAGGGAGTCTATCCAGTTTGCCCAAGTACCGGCAGAGGAGGGATGCAGGGGGTTCCAGTCCGTTATTTCGTCGGAGTAGAACAGCTTGACTACCTGCTCGGCAGCAGCATTTTCGGGCCTTTCGGCACCGGTGTTGTTAACTACAACATTGCTGTTGTCCGGAGTGGTTGCAGGTGCGTTGTCACCGTTGGTTGCAGGGGCATCGGTGGCGGGAGTATCGGTGTTCGCGGGCTGTTCATTGGTGGTGCAACCTGCGAATGCGGATACTGCCATTATTGCTACCAGCAACAGTGCGATCCATTTCTTCATTGTGTGTTCTCCTTTTTATTTTTGTCCCTCCGCGCGTTTTATACGCGGGGAAGCTTTAGGTTCGTATAAATAAGTTCAACCCCTCTGACGGCTAACATTGCCGCCGGAATGCTTTATGGACGCCGTGCCCATGGTCTTTTTTATCTCAAATGTTTCTTTCAATAAATTTACTAATCCGCCCACAAAGAAAACTGAACAATTTGTCTTTGTTTGACACAAATTATACTACGCGCTGCCACACTCGTCAACAAAAATATGGTATACAATATATAATAAAAATGCATCACAATGAATGCCATCCTGCGGAGCAAGGTAAAATAAACCTATCTAATGGGGATTAAACGGAGAAAAACGCGCCTGATAGTGCATAAAATCATTCATTTCGGTGCATATATGCATTATTTGGAGCATAAATAGAGATTTCGGCTATGTATAAGCGGTACATAAAAATACATGCACGTTTTTACCGGCAGGGTAAACAAAACGGCGGGGAGAGTATCCCGCCGTTTGGAGCATAATCTGTTTGTTTTATTCATCCTCATTTTCGGGAGCAAGGCTTCTAAGACCGACCATGCTGTCCACCGGAAGCGAGAACAGCACCGTCTGCGCGTCCGTATGCATGCCGGCTTTTTCCATGATGGCATGCATTATTTTATCCTTATCGGATTTGAGCGTAAGAATATATACTATTTCTTTTTCGTTACTGATGGAAAGGCCGAAAAACTTGGCCTTTGTCCCGGGCGCTGTGCCGCGCGCGTTTATTACCGTGCCGCCGCGTGCACCCGCGCTGCGTGCAGCGTCCATAACGGTATCGGTGTTGCCTTTTGCCGTGATGGCCACTATAAGCGAATACATAATATCATTCATCTTTTTCACCTCGTCAGATGTCGTCTCATTGGGTTCCTGCTGTCCCTTGGTCAAATAGTTGAAGCTGGACTGTCCGCCCACGCTGCCAACGGGTATGCTCATGGCTATTCCGTTTCCCGGCACCTCTATGCCCATCATGTCCACAAGCCTTCTAAGAATTTTTTTGATATAGCTTGACGGCACGAATGCCTGAAGCAGCACTTTTTCTGTTTTTTCAATGCCAAGATAGTCCAGCACGCTCTTGCTCGCCGTTCCGTGGCAAAGGCTTGCAAACTGCGCCTCTATCCCTATGCTTTTGAGCATGTTCAGGTACGATTCGTATTGATCGCGCTTAACTATGCACATCAGCAGCCTGTAATCCTTCATGCGTCGCCCTCCATTTCTATAATGTCTTCCACTATTGTTTCAGCCCCGCTCGCCTTTACGCCGGCGCCGGTCTTTATGCGGAACATAACGCCGAGTATCTGAATTGTGATAAGCGGTGTCATTGCCACCATTGCTACTATGCCGAAAGCATCGGTTGCAATGTCCCCACCGACTGCCGAGCATACGCCCATGGCAAGGGGCAGCAGGAACGTTGCGGTCATGGGGCCGCTTGCAACTCCGCCGGAGTCAAACGCTATTGCGGTGAACATCGGCGGAACGAAGAAAGACAGCACAAGCGAAAGTATGTAACCCGGCAGAAGCAGATACATTATAGGCAGCCCTGTAAGTATCCTTATCATCGCCAGACCTACCGATGCGCAGACGCCTATTGATAAGCTTACGCTCAGCGCCTTCTTTGGTATCATGCCGTTTGTAAGTTCGTATACCTGCTTGTTCAGCACATGCACGGCCGGTTCAGCAGCCACTATGAAGTAGCCCATCAGCATGCCTATCGGCACAACTATCCAGTTGTATTCAAGCATGCCGAGCTCTTTCCCTATAAGGCTGCCCATCGGCATAAAGCCGACATTTACGCCCGTAAGGAATATGACAAGGCCGATGAACGTATACACAAGGCCGATGGTTATCCTTATCAGCCGGTCTTTCTTCATTTTAATTGAAGTAAGCTGAAATATGACGAAAAATACTATTATGGGCGACAGTGCCAGCACAACTTCCTTGAGATAATGGGGGATGGCATCCTTAAAATAGTTCCAAAGCGCCTTAGTATCCTCGAACACGGGCAGCACGTTTGAACTATACGCCGCGTCCGCGCCGGTGGGCTTGAATATAAGGCCGAGCACAAGCACGGATATTATAGGCCCTATTGAGCAGAGCGCAACAAGGCCGAAGCTATCCTGCTCAGCGTTCTTGTCGGTTCGTATCGCTGCCGCGCCAACGCCCAGCGCCATTATGAAAGGCACGGTCATGGGGCCGGTTGTAACGCCGCCGGAATCGAACGCAACGGCAAGGAATTCCTTGGGAACGAATATAGACACGACGAATACTGCAGCATAGAAACCGATAAGCAAATAATTAAGCGGTATTTTGAACACGATGCGCAGCATGGCAATCACAAGAAATACGCCCACGCCCACGGCTACCGTGATTATAATCGTCATATTTGGAATGTTCGGAACCTGCTCCGCCAATACCTGAAGGTCAGGTTCGGCAATGGTTATGATTATTCCAACAACAAGGCTAATGAGGGCAATGAACCACAGCTTTCGTGAACGGGTTATAGCGGAACCTACTTCGCTGCCGATAGGCGTCATTGCAAGGTCAGTACCCAGCGTGAACAGCCCCATGCCCAAAATAAGCATTATTGCGCCAATTATAAAGGAAATAAGAATGTCGGTAGGCACAGGCACAACGGTGAAGCACAGCACGAATACAATGGCCGTTATCGGCAGGACAGAGGAAAGCGATTCCTTCAGCTTTTCATAAAGTATCGTTTTGTTGGCTTTTAGCACTAATTATCCTCCTTTTTTGATAGATGCCGGCCGGGGGATATCCAGCCATATATTAGTTTAACATAACGAATATTTATATGCTACCCAAAAATTTGCGCATTTGTGAAATATCGGTCAAAAAGTTGGAGGATTTGTTCATTATATAATTATATATAAGTATATAGCAAGGCCGCACCCTTTAACGGATGCAGCCTTAAGAGGGTTATGTACTTTTGAAACGCTTACGCCTGCTTAGACTCGGTAAGAGCCTTGTTAGCGGCAGCCATTTCATCAAATATTCCCGCGTGCTTCTTGGCAACAACGGCCTTGATTACGAACAGGGTGGCAACCATAAGCACAACGGCTATGGCAAGGTTAAGCCACACATTCTGGATAAGGCCGGCCAGTATGAAGCTTACAAACGCCACTACTGCAACGGTGATGGCATAGGGCAGCTGGGTGAACACATGGTTAAGATGGAAGCAGTGCGCACCGGCGGAGGCCATGATGGTGGTATCTGAAATGGGGGAGCAATGGTCGCCCATAACGCCGCCGGAGCAGGCCGCCGCAAGGCCGATGGTGCAGAGCACGGGCTCTACGCTGTAATCAAATACGGATACGACTATGGGAGCCATTATGCCGATGGTGCCCCAGGAGGTGCCGGTAGCAAAGCCTATCGCAGCGCCGATTATGAATATAACGGCGGGGAGGAACAACTTCAGCTCGCCGGCGTTGGCCATGGCAGCCTTAACGAACTCGGCGGAGTACATGGCGTAGCGGGTGAAGGAGCAAAGCGTCCAGGCAAAGGTCAGTATAAGTATGGGAGCAATCATCTGAATGAAGCCGTGAGGAACGGATTCCATAGCCTTTTCAAACGTGAAGGCACCGCGGATCCAGAAATAGATGAACGTGAACACGAGCGCTATCATGCCGCCGAGGGCAAGGGCAACGCCGGCGTCCGCATTGGAAAACGCGACCGCAAACTGCTGGTAGCCTTCTTCGCCTTCGGTGAAGTAACCGCCGGAGTAAACAAGGGCTACTACGCAAACAGCTATGAGCACCACAACGGGGAGGAGCAGATCGAGCACGGAAGTTTTGCCGTTGGCAGGCTTTTCGTAATCGTCAGCGCCTTCGAAGGGACGTTCGGGAGTGGTGAAAAGATCATCCTTGACCTGGGCGTTGTACTCATGCTTGAGCATAAGACCATAGTCCAGATTGATAAGGCTGGTGACCACTATCATAACAAGAGTCAGCAGGCAGTAGTAGTTCCAAGGGATCTGCTTGATGAAGAGTTCGATACCGTTGATGTCGGCAGTGGTTACGTAACCGGAGATGGCCGCGGCCCAAGAGGACACGGGGGCTATCATGCAGACCGGCGCGGCGGTGGCATCGATTATGTAAGCGAGCTTAGCGCGGCTGATCTTGTGACTTTCGGTAACGGGACGCATAACGGCGCCGACGGTGAGGCAGTTGAAATAGTCGTCAATGAATATGAGCACGCCGAGCAGCATGGTCATAAGCTGAGCAAGGCAGCGAGTCTTGACGGCCTTCTTCGCCCAGCGGCCGAATGCTTCACTTCCGCCGCCCTTGTTCATCAGGTCAACCATTATGCCAAGAACTACCAGGAATACTATGATGCCCATGTTATAGCTGTCCGCCAGTACGGATACGATACCGTAGTTGGCACCGACAAGCTCAACGATGGTGTTCCAAGGGTTGAACTGGGTGTAAAGAAGTGCGCCTACCAGGCAGCCCAGAAACAGCGAAGAATAAACTTCCTTGCTGATAAGGGCAAGCGCGATTGCCACGATAGGCGGCAGCAGGGACCAGAAGGTGCCCGCGAAGGGGGTTTCTGCCTGAACGGTTTCGCCGTCTATAACGAATTCAGGCAGCGGAGCGCCCTTGAAGCTGATGCCGAGCACCACAAGCAGCACTACGAACACGGCACAAGCTACAAAATAGGCTATTTTTGTACCTTTTTTCTCCATTTGAAAGGTTCCTCCTTTTATTGCGGCAATGGAATCCGCATTTATGCCCCTTATTAAGCAAGGGGAAACATAGAAACACAATTAAAACTAAGAATTAACGCATCCTTTACATCTGATAAAAGCATTTTAACAAAATCTGAACGAAATGTAAACATGCTGTGACAGGCTTTTTTCGAAAAATATTAGTGCGTGAACAGAAAATCAATGCGAAGCAGACAACGAAATAGATAAAAATGCCCTGAAACAGGCGAAAATAGAGAATGCAAAATTTCTTTGACGGCAGAAAAATATTTGAGCAGCTGGGTGATGATTAAACATAATCTTTACGCAAACTTTATGAAATGCAAGAAAAGAGCGCCATGTAGGTGCTCTTTTGCTTAGTATGAACTTATACTGATTAACGTATGCGTGTATCTCCGGACGGCACATCCGGCCTTTCGGCCGGACGGCCGGAGCTTATGCGCGTAGAGCCAAGGTCGTCATTTGTATCGGAGCCGATGCGGGAATGCAGCGCAGCCTGACGTTTTGCTTCCTCCTCCAGCTGAGTGCGCATCATCTTTTCGCGCTGAGCGCGGCGGCGGGCTATGCGCTTGCGTTCTTCCTTTTCCTGATGGTCAAGTATTATAAGGGCTATACCTGCGATCACTGTAAGTATTATAAGCACTATCAGCACCGTACGCAGTGCGGAGGATATTGAGCCGCCGACTTCGTTGAGCACGTCTTCTTCCGTTGTGACTGATGGGGTAGAGGTTGGGGCGGCTTCAACGCCAACATAATCCGCCTTTATATATGCGTTGTATGTATATATATTGCCGGAAGGATCCTCTATTTCAAGTTTGAATATAAGGTCGCGCGGTGAACCGACGCTCATTTTCTGATTGAGGGTTTGCGTGCCGCGTGGGATGGATTCCAGCATGTATAAAAGGCCGTACTCAGATTCACTCAGCTTCAGGTTCTGCATGTCCATGCTGCCGGTGTTTTCCACGGTGAAGTTAAGGCTTATGGAGCCTGCGGAATCAAGCGGGGAAGCAACCTCTGCCGAGAAGGATATGCCTATGAGTGAAGGGTCTATATACTTCCTGACGACATAGGTTTCGGTATGGTCGGAATAGTTTGTGTTGGTCGCGTCTATGCCGGATATGTTGAATACAACGTTTCTTGTTTCGGTTGTGGGCACGGTATAGGTAAGCGTGCGGCTTTCACCTATTGCAAGGCTTATAGCGTCCGAATTTACGGCATTGCCAAGCTCGTCCGTTACCTTTATTTTGCTTATGCGCTGGTTGCCGTTGTTGGTAAGGGCTATTGTGAACTGCTGCCCTTCTTCACTTGCCGCGCCCTGCGTTACGCTGACGCTTATTTTTGAATTGACCATGCCAAGCGTCTTTTCGCTTCCGGTAACGGTAACGGTGCTGCCGTCCGCGCCTGTATAGGTTACAACCGGCGCGCTTACAACGGTGGATGAACCCATGGTGAATTCGTGAATGTAAACATATGGCGTGCCGGGTTCAACGGTAACGTCGCTTATCATGGCCTGCCTGCCGCCGATCTCTTTATCTGTTAGGGATACGCCGGAAACAGGGGTGATGCCCGAGTTGGTTATGGTATAGGTAAGCGTTATAGATTCGCCGCGGGATGCTTGAGATGAACTGGCCTTTACGGATACGCTCAGCGCAGCTTCCGCCAAGCCCGTTCCGCTGTTCAGCACGGTTACGGAGGCAGTGGAGTATTTCTGCTCTCCGTTTTCTGTCCATGCAATGTCAAACCCTATCGGCTGGCCGAGCATTGCCGCGGGTATGGATACGCTTTGACTGAACGCTGTCGTTTCGCCGGGGGCGATAACAACTCCGCTTGTGTTGAAAAAGCGTGTGCCGTTGTTGGAAATGGTTATATTCTCCATGGCATACGCAGAATCGTTGGCGATGGAAATGCTCAGCTGAACGCTGCCGCCTTCCGCGCCGAGCGCGCCCGGGTCTGACGTTACGTTTATGGATGCGGCCATGACTACGCTGCCTACAAGCAGGCAGGCAAGGCTTATTATAATTGCGAAAACTCTTTTAGTGCGTTTCATCAATATACCTCAAAAGCTTTTGTCATCGGTAAACCGATACATATTCTATTATAGCTTAAAAAATGCCCGAACGCCATAGCGAAGGGCAATATGTTTCATTAAGTTAATATTCCGGCAGGCTACTGCGGCAGTACCAGTTCGCATTCGCCTGCAAGTTCCGGCTTGCAGCGGCCGTCGGTGCGCTCTATTATGGCCTTTGTAATGCTGTCCGCCTCTTTCTTAGCACAGGATATCGAAAGGCGTATCTCGTCCGTAAATTCGCTTTCGGTTATTGCGGCATTTGACTTTGCTATAAGGCTTTCTATCGCACCATAGCGGGAATAGTCGCACCTGAGTGCTATCAGCGCGCCGGGAATGTGCTTTTCCACTCCTGCTGCCTTAACGGCGTCTGCCGCGCCCGATGAATATGCGCGCACAAGTCCGCCCGCGCCTAACAGTATTCCGCCGAAGTAGCGCGTTACTGTGCAAAGCACATAGGTCAGCTCGTTTGCTTTCAGCACCTCAAGGATAGGCATTCCCGCCGTGCCGGATGGCTCGCCCGCGTCGCTGAAGCGGGTAGTCTCGCTCAGTTCGCCTATTCTGTATGCATAGCAAACGTGCGTGGCGTCCGGATATTGCTTCCTTACTTCATTCAGCTTTGAAAGCGCCTCGTCTTCGCTCCTTACCGGAAAACATTGGGATATGAAGCGGGAGCGGTTTATTATCCGCTCCGTTTTCGCTTCTGTATGTGCTGTTTTATACGGCCTCATGGGGCGTTAGCCCTTTATTACGCGCAGGAAGCCCTTCTTGCCCTTTTTCAGTATTATACCGCTTTCAAGGGCGGCGGGGTCTGCCGCGGCGTAAACATCGGTCACTTTAGCGTCGTTCATCAGTACGCCGCCGCCTTCTATTGTACGGCGCGCGTCGCTCTTGCTGGTGCAAAGCTTACCAAGCACCAGAAGATCGGTAACCCTAAGGCCGGTGGATTCGATTTCGGCATCGCTCAGCTTGAGCGTGGGCATGTGCTCTATATCTCCGCCGCCGCCGAACAGGGCTTCGGCTGCCTGCTGGGCCTTCTTGGCCTCTTCTTCACCGTGTACCTGAGCGGTAAGGGTGTATGCAAGCACCTTCTTAGCCTCGTTTATGTTGGCCGTGGGCGCGGTGAGGGCGTTTATTTCGTCTATGGGCATAAAGGTGAGCATCTTGAAGCAGTTCTGCACGCCGTTATCGTCCACATTGCGCCAGTACTGATAGAATTCGTAAGGGCTGGTCTTTGCGGGGTCAAGCCACAGCGCGCCCTTTTCGGTTTTGCCCATCTTTTTGCCTTCACTCGTGGCAAGAAGTCCCGTGGTCAGCGCGAACGCAGCATGCTGCTCTTTGCGCCTTATAAGGTCGGCGCCGCTGAGGATGTTGCTCCACTGGTCGTCGCCGCCCATTTCCAGCACGCAGCCGTATTTCTGGTGCAGCATAAGGAAATCGTAGCTCTGCATCAGCATGTAGCCCATTTCAAAGAAAGTGAGGCCGCGCTCCATGCGCTGCTTGTAGCATTCTGCGGCAAGCATTCTGTTAACGCTGAACAGGGAACCTATGTCGCGCATAAACTCAAGGAAGTTGAGCGAATGCAGCCAGGTGGCGTTGTTTTCTATTATGGCGGCGTTTTCGCCTTCAAAGTTGAGCACGTGCGCCATCTGCTTCTGGAAGCAGGAAGCGTTGTGCTGTATCTCTTCTGTGGTCATCATGCGGCGCATGTCCGTTTTGCCGGAAGGGTCGCCGATGTATGCCGTGCCGCCGCCGAGCAGCACTATAGGCCTATGGCCCGCGCGCTGCATATGCGCCATGGTCATCAGCGCAACATAGTGACCGATGTGCAGGCTGTCTGCCGTGGGGTCGAAGCCGATGTAGAAGGTCAGTTTCTCTTTGCCCATCAGTTCCCTGAGTTCTTCGGGATGGGAACATTGCTTAACAAGGCCGCGTTCCTCAAGTATGTCGTATGCGTTTCTCATTTCAGTCTCCTCGAAAATATGTTATTTGCTTATTATTTTGAATTTATCGCCAAGCCGTTCGCTCAAAAGCGCGCCAAGCCTGTTACTGCCGTCCTTATCAAAGCCGGCCTTATCAATTATCAGCGCAAGGGCCTTGTTTGAATAAAGATAAAAGCAGTCGTTCGTTTCGTATGCGCAGAGCAGCTTATCGTAATCATAGCTTTGCTCATGCCCGTTTATGCTCATAGTTACGCCGGAATCACGGAAGCGGTATTCGTGCCGGAGATTGATGAACGAAGAACTGTCAAACTTCCGCGCCGGCGCTATATAGAGGAAATAATATCGCCTGCCCAACCAAGCCATGCACGCTATGCTTATGGCGAAAAGGATATATCCTCCGGCGGTTACGGAATACACGGCAGTGGCCAACGCTATTGCGAAAAGCATAAAGAACACGGTATGCGTACCCCAAGCGACGGACTTGAACATGCGTGCGTCAAAACGCTGAAAGTCCAGCACGGCCTTTTTTGTATATACTGTTGTGTTCATTATATCAGCCAATGCCTGATACTCCTCCTAAAAGCATGGAAATAGTGTATCATTTTTTATCCCTTTTAGCAATACGGGCTTATCCTGTATTTATAATGCTTTTTATTATCTGTTGTAATTTGGCGCACTATGCGGCTATAATAATGCCTATACAAATTATGGAGAGTACAATGTAAATGTACGGCGAATGCGATAAATATTATATGCGTCTGGCGATAGAGCAGGCGAGGGCGGCAATGGCGCTGGGGGAGGTGCCGATAGGTGCGGTCATAGTGAAGGACGGCGAGGTGATAGCAGCAGCACATAATATGTGCGAATCAAGCGGCGATCCTACCGCGCATGCTGAGCTTACAGCCCTTCAGGCCGCTGCCGAAAGAATAGGCAAGCGTGCGCTTTGCGAATGCGAACTGTATGTAACGGTTGAGCCGTGCGCAATGTGTGCGGGTGCAATAATCAACGCGCGGCTTAAAAAGACGGTGTTTGGCGCGCATGAGGAGCGTACGGGCTGCATGGGCAGCGTTATGGATATAAGCGAAGGGTATTTTATCAATTCCGTGCGGGCATACGGCGGGGTGCTTGAGAATGAGTGCGCGGCGCTTATGGGAAGCTTTTTTGGTGATAAAAGGCAATGATACAAAGTTTATTCACAAACCGGCTACCGAAGGTTCATCTATTATTCTTACCCATGACACATTTGGGGTTTATCATAACAACATCGGAAGCAAGCAAGACTTTTTCTTCCGTATGTGATACCTTCCTGCGATAAGATGCCGGCTCGGGCTGTCCCCGGGTCGGCATCGTCTATTTTTGGATAAAACAGCGCCCGGAAGCGGTTGCTTCCGGGCATATATGTAAACAGTAATTTTAGCGGTTGCGTTTGATAACTTCTATTGCCGCATTGGCCACGTTTTCCGCCGTGAAGCCGAACTCTTTGAACAGCACGGCGCCTTTTGCGCTTGCGCCGAAGTGGTCAAGGCCTATGCTTGCACCGTCAAGGCCGACATACGCGCCCCAGGGCTGGGTAGCGCCGGCTTCTATGCTTACGCGCGCGCGTATTGAGGCGGGCAGAACGCTCTGCTGATATTCTTCGGTCTGCTCGCGGAACAGTTCCATGCAGGGCATGGACACAAGGCGGGCGGTGTAACCCTGTACGGAAAGAATATCCGCGGCCTTGTACATCAACTCAACCTCGGAACCGGATGCCATCAATATAACATCGGGCGTGCCCTTGGGTTCGCGCAGAATGTAACCGCCAAGCATAGCCTTGTCACAGGTATCCTCAAGCTGGGGCAGGTTTTGGCGGGAAAGTGCCATTACGCTGGGCGCGTTCAGCTTAAGCGCGGCGCGGTAAGCGTATGCCGTCTCCTTTTGATCGGCAGGGCGGAACACATATGTGTTTGGCGTTGCGCGCAGCGATGCAAGCTGCTCTATGGGCTGATGCGTGGGGCCATCCTCGCCAACGCCTATGCTGTCGTGCGTAAGCACATATGTTACAGGCAGCTTCATGAGCGCGCTGAGCCTGAGCGCGGGCTTTACATAATCGCTGAACACGAAGAACGTAGCGCAGTACGCCCTTAGCCCGCCGTAAAGGGCTATGCCGTTGGCTATGCAGGCCATGGCCAGTTCGCGCACGCCAAAGTGTATGTTGCAGCCTTCGCGGCAATCGGGCGCGAAGTAGCCGCTGGTTTTAAGTTCTGTATTGTTGGAAGGGCCAAGGTCCGCACTGCCGCCGAAAAGGTTGGGCATATGCGCGAATATGCGGTTGAGCACAACTCCGCCGCAGGAGCGGGTGGCCTTGGGCGCGTCTGCCGCAAGCATTTCATCATCGCTGAACACATCTTCGCTCACTTCGCCCTTGCGCCAGGATTCAAGCTGCGCGGCGAGCTCGGGATATGCTTCGGCATAGCCTGCATACATTTCTTCGTATTCTTTGCGTGCGCGCGCCCCGCGCAGGGACAGCGCCTCAAAGTGGGCATATACGTCCTCGGGAATATCAAACGGCGGATTCTTCCAGCCAAGGCGCTTGCGCATGTCCGCAATAACATCATCGCCAAGGGGGGAACCGTGCGCGCCGGCCGAACCTTCTTTAAGAGTGCCATGGGCAATGTCCGTATGCACTATTATAAGGGAAGGCTTTTCGGCCTCTATACGTGCTTCCTCAAGGGCGAGCGATATGGCGACGATATCTTCACCGTTTTCAACGTTTATTACCTGCCAGCCCATTGCGCCGAAGCGGGCGGCGACGTTTTCGGTAAAGGCTATATCGGTGGAACCTTCTATGGTGATGCGGTTGCTGTCGTATATGGCTATAAGCTTGTTCAGCTTCTGCGTACCGGCAAGGCTTGCCGCCTCGTATGATGCGCCTTCCATCATGCAGCCGTCGCCCATAAGGACGTATGTATAGTTATCAACAACGTTGAAGCCTTCTTTATTAAATATGGCAGCCATGTGCGCTTCAGCCATCGCCATACCTACGGCCATGGCAAATCCCTGGCCGAGCGGGCCTGTGGTCGCTTCCACACCAACGGTGTGGCCGTATTCGGGATGGCCGGGAGTAAGGCTTCCGTACTGGCGGAACTGCTGCATGTCCTCTATGGTCAAACCATAGCCGTAAAGATGAAGCAGGGAATAAAGCAGGCTGGACGCATGGCCGGAAGAAAGGACGAATCTGTCCCTGCCGGGCCAGTTGGGGTGCTTAGGGTCATGGCGCATGTCGCTCCATATGGCATACGCGGCGGGCGCTGCACCTATGGGCATGCCGGGGTGGCCGCTGTTGGCCTTTTGAACGGTGTCTGCCGAAAGCACGCGGATAGCGCTGATAGCCTTGGCTTCGATGGGTCGCATAAACTACCTCCGAGATTGCATTTTTTGTTTGCAGGATGTATTATACCATATGATTGGAAATGATGGAACGAATTATGCCGTATTATTATTCAGGAATATTTCATGCGGCGATGAGCGTACATATAAGCAGCTTGCTTAGGCGGCGGGGTTCGATGCGAAGCAAAATTTGCTCAAAAATGAAAAATCGACCTCATTTTAACATTTGTGTCACAGCAATGCGCGTACGGCCGCTTGATATAATGCGTAAAATGCGCTAAAATAAACTATCAAATTATTTAGTGAAGAAGGAGGGAGCTAAATGCCCGGAATCATTAATACGGAACTTGGCGCCATATCTATACCGGATGAGATCGTGGCAACCATAGCAGGCTATGCTGCCAGCGAGAATTACGGAATAGTCGGCATGCACGCCAAAACTACCGGCGATCAGCTTTGGAAGCTTGTCGGGGGCGACAATCAGCGCCGCGGCGTGAAAGTCACCTGCGTAGAAGGCGACCAGATCGATATAGATCTGTTTGTTACTATCATATACGGCGCAAGCCTTACCGCCGTTGCGGAGAATGCAATCGGCAACGTGCGCTATCGTGTGGAGGACATGACGGGACTTAAAGTGCGCAATGTGAATATTCACGTTGAAGGCGTACGCGCCTGAAATTGATAATGCTTTCCATGCGGCGTGAACGCAGGGGAAGCACGGAGGAAACTGATTTGGAAAACATGACCATAGGCGGCGCGATGCTGAAGGAAATGTTCCTTACCGGCGCGGCGCTGCTTGAAAAGAACCGGGCGTATATCGATTCGCTCAATGTGTTTCCCGTGCCGGATGGCGATACGGGAACCAATATGTCCATGACGATGCAGAGCGCCGTCAAGGAAATACAGAATTGCAAAGGCACCAATGTGAGCGATATCGCAGCGGCGGCCTCTTTGGGCGCACTCAAGGGTGCGCGCGGCAATTCGGGCGTTATATTGTCCCAGATATTAAGGGGCTTTGCGCGCGCACTTTCAGGCAAAGAAGAAATGGCGCCGGAAAACTTTGCCGCCGCGCTTATGACAGGCACCGAGGCCGCGTATAAGGCCGTTATGAAGCCCAAGGAAGGCACCATGCTCACCGTTGCGCGCATGATGGCGGAAGCCGTTGCCAAGGAAGCGAACGAGGGCGCAAACCTTTATAAGCTTATAGACGTTATGATAGACGAAGGCGAGCGTGCGCTGCGGCTCACGCCGGAGCTTTTGCCTGTGCTTAAGGAAGCGGGCGTTGTGGATTCCGGCGGCAAGGGCCTTGTTACCATACTTCGCGGCTTTAAGATGGTTATAGACGGCGAGGAAGTTGATGAATACGTCCTTGCACCGCAGCAGAATACTGCCGAGATAACAGGCAATGAAGAAGGCGCGGATCTTGAAGCGCTTGACGATATAGAGTTCGGCTATTGCACGGAATTTTTCATAATACATCTTGATGAGTCGTTCTCTGAGGCGGATTTGGACAAGCTGCGCGAAAAGCTTATGAAGATAGGTGATTCCGTTGTTGTGGCCCATGATTCGGACTTTATAAAGATCCATGTTCATTCAAATTGCCCCGGCAAGATACTTCAGCTTGCGTTAAGGCTTGGCGAGATAGACCGCATAAAGATAGAGAATATGCGCGAGCAGAACCGCGAATTGCTTGCCAACATGAAGAAGAACGAGAAAGAGAACGCTCTTGTCGCCGTGAGCATAAGCGACGGTATAGACGAAGTTTATAAGGCGATAGGCGTGAACAATCTCATCTCCGGCGGGCAGACCATGAACCCGAGCATAGACAGCATAACCAAGGCCATACGCCGCGCAAACGCCAGGAACGTTTTTGTGCTGCCCAACAATTCAAACATAATCATGGCGGCCCAGCAGGCCGCGGCCATAAGCGACCGCAACGTTATCGTAATACCCAGCAAGACCATGATGCAGGGCCTTAGCGCCGCGCTTGCATACAGCGATGATGTTGACGTTGAAACCAATACGGAGCGCATGACTGCCGCCATAAAGCAGGTGCTTTCCGGTTCCGTAACATATGCCGTGCGCGATACGCAGTTCAATGGCGAAAAGATATCCCAGGGCGATATAATCGGCCTGCTCGATAACGTGATAACCAAGGTTGGCACCAGCGTGGACAGCGTTGCCGTTGAACTTCTTTGCAGCATGATAGAGAATAAGGGCGATGACTGTATGGCCACCATATTCTATGGCGAAGGCGCAGATGAGGACAGCGCGCATGCCGTTGCCGATGCAGTGAATGAAAAATATCCCGATGCGGAAATAACGGTGCAGTACGGCGGTCAGCCGCTTTACTACTATTATTTCTCCGTGGAATAAAATGGCAGTCGCTCCTATAACGAGCATAAAGGGAATAGGACCCCGCCGGGCCGAAGCATTCGGCCGGTTGGGTCTTTTTTCGGTTGAAGATATGCTATCGTTTATGCCAAGGAGCTATATTGACTATACTACAAGCGTGCTCATGCGCGAAGCGGAGCAGGGGATGCTCTGCGCCGTTAAGGTAACGATTACGGGCGAAGCCAAAACCGTGCGAATACGCGGCGGGCTTACAATAACCACAGCTGCGGCAACGGACGGGCTGAATAAACTTCAGCTGTGCTGGTATAATCAGCCATATATGGCGTCTAAACCCGAAGAGGGAAGAACATGCTATGCCTGCGGCCGTGCGGACAAGCGGCGCGGGATGAAGCTGATGAATCCGCAGCTTTACGATGAATTGCCCGGCATAGCGCCGCAGTATCCGCTGGTTAGCGGCCTTACGCAAAAAATAATGCGCGAAGCGGCAGCGGACGCATTGGGCATGTATAAGGGCAGAATAGAAGAAACGCTCCCGGAATGCATAATGGCTGAGTATTCGCTTATGCCGCGCGGGGATGCGCTGCTTGCCATGCATATGCCGCAAAGCTTTGAACAGCTTGAGCGCGCGAAAGAGCGCATGGCGTTTGAAGATATGCTGCTTTATGCGCTGATGCTGAGCATACTGAGGCGCAGGCGGGAGCAAGGCGGCGGAATTGCGTTCGATATGAACGGCAAACTTGAAAGCTTCAAAAAGCTGCTGCCGTTTGAGCCTACGACGGCTCAGCTTAGGGCAATGCAGGATATTTCAGCGGACATGGCAAAAAATGTTCAAATGAACAGGCTCATTCAGGGCGATGTTGGCAGCGGCAAGACAGCCTGCGCACTTTTTGCCATATATGCCGCCATTGAAAACGGATACAGTGCCGCGCTTATGGCGCCGACTGAGATATTGGCGGATCAGCACTACCGCACGCTGGGAAAAATGTTTGGCAGCAGGGCAATACTGCTCAAAGGCGGTATGAAGAAAAAAGAGCGGGAGGAGATAGCCGCGCGCCTTATGAGCGGGGAGGCGCTGGCGATAACCGGCACCCATGCCATAATAAGCGGCGGAGTTGAAATAGCCAACCTTGGCCTTGTTATAGCGGATGAGCAGCACCGCTTCGGCGTTAGGCAGCGCGCGGCCATAAGCGCAAAGGGGAGCGCGCCGGATACGCTTATAATGAGCGCAACGCCAATACCGCGCACACTTTCGCTGCTTATGTACGGAGACCTTGAACTGAGCATTATTGACGAGCTGCCACCGGGCAGAAAGCCTATAAAAACGCGAATCGTGCCGCAGCAAAAGCGGGACGATATGTATCGCTTTATAGAGAATGAATTGAAGCAGGGTGCACAATGCTACGCCGTGTGTCCGCTTGTTGAAGAAAGCGAGGCCATGGAGGGCGTACTCAGCGCAGCGGCGCTTTATAAGGAGCTGAGCAAAAAGCTTGATGTCAGCATAGAACTCATGCACGGGCGGCTGAGCGCGGCGGAAAAGCAGGCGCGGGCGGCGCGCTTTGCATCGGGCGAAACGAAACTGCTTGTATCCACGACCGTGGTTGAAGTGGGCGTGGACGTGCCAAACGCTACAATAATGGTAATAGAAAACGCGGACCGCTTCGGCCTTGCGCAGCTTCATCAGCTACGAGGCAGGGTTGGGCGCGGCAGCAAGGAATCATATTGCTTTTTGCTGAGCGAATCGGATTCAAAAACGGCAAAGGAAAGGCTCAGCATACTGTGCGGCACCACGGACGGATTCAAAATAGCGGAGCGCGATCTTGAAATGCGCGGGCCGGGCGAACTTATAGGCGCGCGCCAGCATGGCGAGGATGGCCTGAGCGCAGCTATGTTTGCAGGCAACATGAAGGCGTTCAACATGGCAAAGGATGCTGCGGATAAGCTTATCGCAAAAGGCGACATGAATGATCCGCTTATTAAAAAAGCCGTTATTACGGCGGATGAAAAAACGAAAAATATAGCGCAGAATTAAAACAGAACATAACTGTAAATCTTTATCCATACTTCTCTTATTTACCATTCATAATATCTCCGCTTTGGGCGAAACATAAAGCCAGACAAAGCAAGGAGGTGAAAGCAATGTCACAAAACAGCGTACTGATTCCCGAAGCGAAGAAGGCTATGGATTCCTTTAAGAGCGAAGTAGCCAATTCCCTTAACGTGAACCTGAAGCAGGGCGATAACGGCGACCTTACTTCCCGCCAGGCCGGTTCCATCGGCGGCGAGATGGTGAAGCGCATGATAGCCTATGCCGCTAACAACATGAACAAATAATAAAAGTTATAAAGTTTACAAGGCCGGAAACGGCCGGAAGATATCCGGATACTTCTGTTAAAGAAAAGGAGGTGAAACACACAATGGCAAGCAATAAGGAAAACCGCAAGAAGCTGCAGAACTTCAAGACTGAAGTTGCCAACTCTCTTAACGTTAATCTGAAGCAGGGCTACAACGGCGATCTTACTTCCCGTCAGGCCGGCTCCATCGGCGGCGAAATGGTAAAGCGCATGATCGCTTACGCCGAGAACAACATGAACAACTCCAATATGCAGTAATTTAAGCTTAACGGCATATTGAAACCAGCAAATAAAGGGCGGCATATGCCGCTCTTTTCATATATAACGAAATAAACTTTTGTTTATGCTTCTTTTTAGGGTGTACTTAATCAAAAAGTAATGGTAATATATACTCTGTAGAATTTTGTATAATGAGGTCACCCAATGAATAGTTTATATACCCGGCTCGATGCGCTGCTCAGGAGCGACGCGGGGGCAAGAGGCTTCAGCGCAAATGCCGGCGCGGCAGATATGGATGCGCTTGTTAAGGCTTTTGCTGCGGCAAAGTGCGCGCTGATAATAACCGGTTTTCCCGTGGAGGCGGATGATGGGCATATCTGCTGCGAAACTGACGGGCCGATAGGCGCTGCGCATATAGCGCGCGCATTTTGCGATGCTGGGAAAAGGGCTTATATAGCCACGGATGAGCTTTGCTATCCCCAGCTTGCTGCTGCTGTTCGTCTGCGTGCTCCCAATGCTGAACTGATAAAGCTGAACGGCGATATGGAAGAACTGATGGGACTTGGTATAGACACCGTAATATCCATAGAACGCCCGGGCAAAGCGCTGGACGGGCATTGCCATACGGCGAAGGGAAGAATAATAGACGGCTGGCTCGGCGCAGATACGGACGAGGAGTTCGAATCGCTGCATAAGCACGGGGCAAAGACCATTGCCATAGGAGACGGCGGAAACGAACTTGGCACAGGTAAACTGTTTAACGTTACGCGCCGCGTGGTTGACCACGGCGAGGATATTGCCGCCGCGCAGACTGCTGACATAACGCTTGCTTCCGGCGTATCCAATTGGTGGGGCTGGGGAATAGCCGCGATAGCATCGGTGTATCTGAACAGAAACGTGCTGCCGGATGAGCATGAGGAGCGCGCCGTGCTCCGCGCAATACTGGATGCGGGCGCGGTGGACGGCATAACCAGGCGCAGCGAAGAAAGCATAGACAATATTGATATAGATAAGCATATTGCCCTGCTTAACGAAGTGCGCGGCATGGTAAAAAACCACTTGGATAAACAGGCGGAATAGGTTATAATAAATCAATTTTACATAAGCTTTGCCGAAAGGAGAAATCATGGCATATTATTTTGATTCACCCTCCCATACTTTCAGCGAGTATTTGTTGGTTCCGGGCTATTCCGGCGCCGAATGCACGCCCGCGAATACCTCGCTTAAAACCCCCATCGTGCGCTATAAGGCGGGCGAGGAACCTGCGCTTTCAATGAATATACCGCTGGTGAGCGCTGTTATGCAGTCTGTATCCGGCGATAAGCTGGCCGTTGCGCTTGCGCGCGAAGGCGGAATATCCTTCATTTTTGTTTCCCAACCAATAGAAAGTCAGGCGGCGATGGTAAGCCGGGTCAAAAAGTATAAGGCGGGTTTTGCCATGAGCGATTCTTCTATCCGGCCCGATCAGACCATGGCGGACATACTTGCCCTTAAGGAGCGCACGGGTCATTCCACCGTTGCCGTAACGGACGATGGTTCGGCAACCGGCAAACTGCTCGGCGTTGTTACCAGCCGCGATTATCGCCCCAGCCGTATGGACCCTTCAACGAAAGTGAGTGAGTTCATGACGCCGATAGACAGACTTGTTTTTGCATACGAAGGCGTATCGCTCAAGGAAGCAAACGACATAATTTGGGAGCATAAGCTCAACTCCCTGCCCGTTATAACAAAGGAAGGCAACATGGTTGCATTCGTGTTCAGAAAGGACTACGATGCGCATAAGGAAAACCCGACAGAGCTGCTTGATAAGCAAAAGCGCTATGTTGTCGGCGCGGGCATAAATACGCGCGATTATGAGGAGCGCGTACCCGCGTTGGTCGAAGCGGGCGCGGACATACTCTGCATAGATTCTTCCGAAGGCTTCAGCGAATGGCAGACGAGAACGCTGGACTTTATACGGGCCAAGTATGGTGACAGCGTAAAGGTGGGCGCAGGCAATGTGGTGGACCGCGAAGGCTTCCGCTTCTTAGCCGATGCCGGCGCGGACTTTGTTAAGGTCGGTATAGGCGGCGGCTCGATATGCATAACAAGGGAAACCAAGGGCATTGGCCGAGGTCAGGCTACCGCCGTGCAGGAGGTTGCCCGCGCGCGCGATGAATACTTCCTTGAAAAGGGCATATATGTGCCGATATGCGCGGATGGCGGCATAGTGCATGATTATCATATTACGCTTGCTTTGGCTATGGGTGCGGACTTCTGCATGCTGGGCCGCTATTTCGCCCGCTGCGACGAAAGCCCATCCGCCAAGGTTATGATAAACGGCAACTATATGAAGGAATACTGGGGCGAAGGTTCCGCCCGTGCGCGTAACTGGCAGCGGTATTACAGCGGCGGGGATAATAAGCTTTCCTTTGAAGAAGGCGTGGATTCATATGTTCCATATGCGGGAAGCCTGCATAACAACGTTACCGTAACGCTCAGCAAGGTGCGTTCAACAATGTGCAACTGCGGCGCGCTGACAATACCCGAACTGCGCGAAAAGGCGCGGCTCACGCTCGTTTCCGCAGCCAGCATAACCGAAGGCGGCGCGCACGACGTTATGCTCAAGGATGCCAACACATACGCCGTAAAAAGGGACTGATATGCGCCCTATATACACGGCGGATCTTGTGCTGATGCCGGTGGAAGAGTCGCTTGCGGGCGCGCTTTGCGATTATTTTAGGCGGAACCGCGAGTTTTTGACGGATTATATGCCTGCATGGACGGAGAGCTTTTTTACCGAACGAACACAGCTTGAATCCATACGCGGCCATATGGAAAACGCCAAGAACCGCACCGGATACAGGTATTATATAATGCCTAAGGAAGAGAAAGGCAAAATAATCGGCACGATAGGGCTTAACAACGTTGTATGGGGCAGCTTTTTATCCTGCTTTATGGGTTATATGCTGGATGAGGCATATATAAACCGCGGCTATATGACGCAGGCCGTGGATGCCGTGGCAAACACTGCATTCAACGAAATAGGGCTGCACAGGATAGAGGCAAACATTATGCCGAAGAATGCAAGGTCGCTGAGAGTGGCTGAAAAGTGCGGCTTTGTGCGGGAAGGTATGTCAAAGAAGTATCTTTGCATAAACGGTGTTTGGGAAGACCATGTACATATGGTGAAGCTGAACGAAAACATGGAATGAATAAGCCAAAGGACTGCGGTGCTCGGCAGTCCTTTTTATGTGTCCGTAAATCCCCGCCATAGTGGCGGGGTTGAAAAGAGCTTAAGCGATGAACAATATAGCCTAACGCGCTAAACTGCGACGAAAATGGGCAGAAATAATAGGGGGATAAACACGCCACGCCACCGGGTCAAGCAAGTGCAACACCCAGAGAGAAGAAAACTTCATTAGGGGATTTCCATCGCTTCAGGACACTTTTTCTCGTTTGGACGGCTTTTTGCGTAATGTGATAGATCAAATGATATTTGGGGGGTGTAGGCTCCGAAAAGCCGTGTATTTACAGTGTTCCTAATAGGAAGTAATCATAATATTGAGGGCTGAAAACACCGATAGGGAGAAACCTATACCTACCTAACATCTATGGATAGACGATTTATATAACATAAAGCAATTCTATGACATAATCAACCTTAGGCCCGGCATGAACATACCGCAAAAGCACGAGATAGCCATGATGCTCATCAGGCGCGTGGAGATTCAGCAGGATACGACGAGGATATATTGGAAGTATGATCTATAATTAGTACTTATATATGCCGAATTATAAGGGTTCAGAATGTAAACAAGGCATTATTCCGCCATTCTGTACCCGACTCCAATTTCAGTCAATATGTAGCGTGGCTTCATGCTGTCCGGTTCGAGTTTTTTGCGAATGTGAGACATATTTACGCGCAATATACGATTGTTCTCCGAGTCTGCATACGGGCCCCATATATTGCTCATAATGTAATCATAAGTCAATACCTTACCCGGATTGCGGGCAAGAAGCTCAACTATACGATATTCGACCTGTGTTAGACGTATTGTTTCGTTATTAACATTTACTATGCGCTTATTGAAATCTATATTAAAATCTCCTACGCAATAAGTATCGTCGTTTGCCGAGCCTGAAGAATTGCGCCTAAGTACAGCGCGTATGCGAGCCAGCAGCTCAGGTGCTGAAAAAGGCTTGGTTATATAATCGTCTGCACCATTGTCGAGGGCAAGAATTTTATCACGCTCAGTGCTGCGTGCACTGACCACTATAACATGCATAGCACTCCATTGCCTAAGTTCTTTGAGCAGTTTTACGCCGTCCATATCAGGCAATCCAAGATCAAGCAGCACCATATCCGGCATATACGATGATATGGCAGAGCGTGCCTGTGCGCCGGTTACAGCTGATATTGTCCTATACCCGCCTGCTGCAAGCGCCGTCTCAAGAACTTTCATTATGTAGCTTTCGTCTTCCACTATCAATATGCTCGATTTAATATTGCTCATTGTTGTTCTCCTTTGGCAGATGTATCATAAATACTGCTCCGCCGGATTCGGCATTGTGTCCTTCTATCATTCCGCCGTGCGCTGCGACTATACTCTTGCATATACTTAGTCCTAGCCCCATGCCGTGTGTGGAATCGCCGCTGCGGCAGGCTGACGGTTCAAACAAAGTGCTAAGCGTTTCTTGCTTCATGCCATGGCCATGATCCCTTACACTGAAAATAACATATTTATCGTTATCTGCAGCGCTTAACTCTATCCCCGATGAATTACCAGAATATTTTACGGCATTTTCTATAAGGTTCATAAGCACCTGTACTATAAGCACCGGGTCTACAGGAATCATTATAAAATCGTCAGGCTGCTTCACTATAAATTCGGCCTGTGGGAAGCGGCTTGCCGCCTTATCTAAAACCGTGGATAGTATTTCCTCTATAGGCTCCGGGCTCTTGTTCAGTTTGGGACCATTTGAGCCTACGCGCGTTACGGATAGAAGATTTTCAACCGTGCGCATCAGCCACTCAGCTTCTCCGTTTATGCTTTCAACCAATTCCTGGCGTGATCTTATGTCAAGAACAATGTCGTTTGAACCGTTCAGCATTGAGCATGCGCCAATTATGCCTGTAAGAGGAGTTCTAAAATCGTGTGATATCGAACGCAGAAAGTCCGAACGCATATGCTCAAGCTCTTTTTCCATAAGTATTTGTTGTTCACGCTTAAGCATGGTTATCTTATCCAGCACAATACCTGCGCATACAAGTAAAAGCTCTGTCGTCTGCATTTGATATTCAGTTGTAATAGGTTCATCGGAGTTTAGCAGCATTCCCGCTACTGCGAGGAGCTTGCCGTTGGCAGACACAGGGAAGCACACAAGTGGGTTTTCACCAAAGTATACCGTGCCGAAGCCGGTGCGGCAATTATTCTTCACGCAGGCATTTACCGCGTCATCGCATGGATATAACAAAAGCCCCTTTGGATAGCTTGCAGCCCTGTTTGTTGCTCCTTTTTTGTCACGGATAAAAAGCACGGCGGAGCATCCAGTGATGCTGAAAATGCTTCGCACCGTAAGTTCATGTAATTCTTCCTCAGAAGCTGCCGTAAGTAAAGCCGTACTTAGCTGCGACAATGAACGTTCACGCGTGCTTTGTTCCTGATAAGAGTCGCGCTGCTTACGTATATGCCAATACCAGCGATTTGTAATCAAAGCCGCAGCGATGGATACAGCGCCAGTATATATGATAAATGCAATAGGCTGAACAGGCGAGTTATCTGTATTGAAAGTCTGCTCAAGAAGAATCAGCGTTATAACGGCGGCAGATACCGTAACCGCACCCCAAGCTGCATTTGGTGCAAATATGGAAATCGATAACGCAGCAAGGGTACACAGCGGCAAAGCATAAAACGTGTTTTGAAACGTCAGACGGGAGAATATAAAGGAGAGCACGCTAAAAACTATACAGAGCAAGATGCGCTGCAGGTTTTTATATATGCCGGATGAGGTCTTGTAAAGTCCGCTTTTCATGCGGTATATTCCTCCATAATAACTCCCTACTATTATACACTGCCTGCGCGATCGTGAAAATGCATAGACGTGCTAAAATACTGCTAAAAACTTTGCTATTTTATTGATTCATGGAGAATTGGAATATAGAATATCCCTAACAAGCAACGGGTGATCCTCTGAAAAGCGTATACAGCCAACAAAAAGCAACACTTAACCACATAACAAAGAGGATTATCTAAAAAAACAAGGAGGAAAACAAATGAAACGTATTGCAGCATTAGTACTGGTACTGGCATTGATGTTCTCGTTCACAGCATGCCAAAATGGCGATAAGAATGTAAATGCGAACCAAACCACAGAACCCGTCGCTACAAAAACACCCGAAGAGATAAGTAATGCGGCGCAGGAAATAACCGATGCAAAGGAATACAAGTCCGTATATAGGACATCATTCAACAAATCCTATGCATCATTCAACTATTTTTCCACTGCGTATTCCACAGTCCGTTCGATAGTTACCAACTGCATAGACGGCCTTGTGGAACCGGACATATACGGCGTATATGTGCCCTCACTCGCCGAAAGCTGGACCGCCAATGATGACGAAACCGTATGGACATTCAAAATACGTCAAGGTATTAAATGGGTGGATCATACCGGCGCCGATACAGGCATGGAAGTTACGGCGCAGGACTTTGTTGACGGCATACGCTATATAGGGGATCCTCTGAACGATGCTTACTCTTTGCGCGTTGTAAGAAACCTGATAGAAGGCCTTTATGACTATTATTGGACGCTTGATGACATAGATAGCGGTGAAGTGGCCGACAAGACACGCGAAGAAGTGCTTGCAAGCTTTGACAATACGGTAGGCGTGAAAGCAATAGATGAATACACCGTTGAATACACACTTACTTCAAGCGCGCCTTACTTCCTTTCATTGATAGAAAGCAGCATGCTTCTGTTGCCGATAGAGTATGATTATGCCATTGAACTTGGCGAAGATTTCGGCGTAGACAATGAGCATATGCTTTACTGCGGCGCATATTACATTTCTGCATTTGAGCGCGATAAGGCTATAACGCTTACCAAGAATCCGCTTTATTGGGACAAGAATAATGTGACGGTTGAAACAGTTGAATATCAAATGATCCCGGAAGGTACTACTTCGCTTGAAATGTTCAAGCGCGGTGAACTGGATGATGCAACCGTTGAGGCGGAAGAATACCTTTCAATGAAGGGCACAGAGTGGGAAGGTAAACTTATTCCGACCGAGCGTAGTTTGTCCACCAATTATTTGTGGCTTGACTTCTCAGGAGCCAATCCTGAATTCAATACGTTTGTTCAGAGTGAAAATTTCCGCAAGGCTTTGCAGTATTCTCTTAACCGCGAGGCAATAGCAAGCTTGCGCGATCCTGTAGATCCGCAGCGTGTACTCCGTGCAACGATTAATGCGGAAGGTGCGATATATGATGGCAATGGCGTGGATTATACGGACTATGCTCCGCTTAAGGCTGTAAAGGACACCGACTATAACAAACCAGAGCTTGCCAGACAGTATATGGAAGCCGCTGTTGCGGAACTCTGCGATGAAAACGGCAACATAAAAGGTATAGAAGCGGGGAAGGTTGATTACTTGCCCGTGGGAACGTTTGAGGTCGATGCCAAGCTGCCTGTAACCGTAATATACGTCGGTACTGACGATGAAAACGAGATAGTTATGGCGCAGCTTATGAAAACAATGGTAGAAGAGGCAATAGGCACAGACCTTATAGATTTTCAGATAGTGTGCTTCAGCGGCTGGACATACGGCACGGTAGCGGATCCCTACAACTACGATATCTACTTTGATTCCCTTTCCACTGGCTATGCCGACCCTTCCGGCATACTTACACGAATGACTACTGATGGCGCGGAAAATGTTGGCGGATACGATGTGCCTGAATACGATGCACTTATTGATCAGGCTCTGAATGCCGCAACGTTCGAAGAACGGCTTGAAAAATTTGCAGAGGCGGAGGCATACCTTTGCAACGGTGCATATGTAATACCATTCATATCCTCTCTGCGCGGATATTATATGACCAACTGTATGCCGTTCACCAGTCCTCTTACGCTATACGGCAACAGTAAATTCAAAGGCGCGCTGGTAATGGATAAACCCCTTACTTATAGTGAATATCAGACCCTTGATGCAGCATATGAAATAGCGCGCACAGATGCGCTGAAAAACGCTGACTAACACTGTGCTTTTCTCCTTAACACACAAAAACGGGGGCGCTGCACATATCCAGCGGCGCGCCCGTGCTTTAGGCAATGCTTTATCATCCCAAGGAGGGATACGCATATGACCAAATATATTTTAACGCGAACGCTACGGAGCCTGCTTACGGTAGCTATTGTTTTTGTGACCGTATTTATGCTGCTTCGCCTTATGCCGTTGAGCGGATACTTCCCACAGGAGATACTGAAAGAAACAGATGAAGCTACACGAATGACATATTTAAGGAATCAAGGCTTGCTTGATCATCCGTTTGTGCAGCTTTGGCGTTTCGTAAAGAATCTTTTTCAAGGTGATCTTGGACGCAGTCTTACGGTTTATCCTAAAGTGCCCATAATAACTTTGCTCAAAGAGAAAATACCCGTTACCGCCGCTTTTGGCTTTGCGAGCATGGTGATAGGCATAGTGCTTGGAATATCGCTTGGGCTTGTAATGGTACGGTTCAAAAATAACTGGGGCGATAGGCTTGGCACGTTTTTCATACTTATCGTGCGCGCCGTACCAAGTATAATATATTTGTTCTTTATTCAAGTATGGATATCCAAATGGTTTGATCTGCCGCTGGTTTTCTATAAAGATAGACCTGAGTCGTGGGTATTGCCGACAATATGCCTGTCTCTTGGCAGTATAGCTTACTACGCCCTGTGGTTAAGGCGGTTTATGGTAGATGAAGAAAACAAGGACTATGTTAAGTTCGCCATGGTAAAAGGATTACCCAAGCGCGTGGTATGGAAAAAGCACGTTTTTAAGAACGCAGTAATACCGCTGGTAATATATCTTCCAAGCGATCTTCTCTTCATCATATCCGGCTCACTTGTAATAGAAAGCCTGTATGCCATTCCAGGTACGGGCGGACTGCTGACAACAGCTATAAAAAGCCAGGATAACAATTTGGTGCAGGTGATAGTGCTTATGTATGCGGTGCTGTCTGTAATAGGAGTGTTCTTGGGCGATCTTCTTGTTGCATTTGTTGACCCGCGCATAAAGCTTACGGAGGGCGAATGAAAATGGAAGTTAAAACAAATGAAGCCAAGCGGCCGGCGGCTGCACTGAATCCGCTAAAGTTTCGCGCTGCAATCTATAATAATATGGACAGTGAGGATATTGGCTTTTCTAATTATTCATACTGGAAAAGCACGTTGCGCACTTTTTTTAAGAATAAGGCTGTTGTTGCGCTAGTCGCGTTGGTAACCGGCATGATAGTTATGAGCTTTATGTATCCAATTTTTTCCACGGTTGATCCTAACAAGGTAAGTATGCTGCCGCTTGAATGGAATCTTAGGCCAAGCGCAGAGCATTGGTTTGGCACAGATACGCTGGGACGTGATATATGGGCGCGGGCATGGTACGGGTGCCGCAACTCTTTCCTGCTTGGATTCTGTATAGCATGTTCGGATGTTGGCTTCGGAATGATAGCAGGAGCACTCTGGGGATACAACAAAAAGATAGACCCGTTTATGATAGAACTCTATAACATAATGACGAATATACCTTCAACTGTTTATATGGTGCTGCTGGCTTACATAATGAACACAAGCTATATAACCCTGTTTGTATCCATGGCATCGCGCGGATGGATAGTAGAAGCGCGTTTTTTTCGCAACAGAATACTATCAATAAGGGATAGTGAGTACAATATCGCCTCACAATGTTTGGGCACACCTATGCGCCGTATAGCCACGAGGAATATAATCCCGCACATAGTAAGCCTTATTATAATGGAAGCGGCTTTGTGCATACCGTATTCGATAGGATCGGAAGTGTTTATGGGGTTTGTCGGCGTTGGCATGCCGGTGGATGCCATAACGCTTGGCAATATCGTTAACCAAGGGCGTGCATCGTTCACACTGCATCCATATCAAATGCTGCTGCCTACAGTAATATTGTGCACCATAACTGTTGCATTTTATGTTATAGGCAACAAATTTGCAGATGCGTCTGATCCGCGCAACCACGTTTAATGTAAGGAGGAACGGCAAATGAAAACTGCTTTGAATGGTCATACCACTCCGCTTATCCTCAGTGCTAAGAATGTGGAGGTTAAATTCAACTTAAGAGGAAAAACGCTGACTGCAGTGAGGGGGGCATCGCTTGATCTTTACAAGGGTGAAACGCTTGCGATAGTCGGCGAATCCGGCTGCGGCAAAAGCGTATTCACTAAGTCCTTCATAGGTATGCTGGATAAGAATGGTTATATAAGCGGCGGCAGCATAACCTATGACGGTGAGGACATGGCAAAATATACCACAGAGCAGGAATGGCTGAAGGTACGCGGCAAAAAGATTGCTATGGTATTTCAAGACCCGATGACAAGCCTTAATCCTGTGCGTACTATAGGCGAACAGATAACAGAGGTTATAACATGGCATTTTGGCACTGAGCACGAACAGGCTAAACGTGAGGCAATAGAGCTGCTCAAACGTGTGGGAATAGCGGATGCCGAATATCGTTACAAGCAATACCCAAATGAGTTTTCAGGTGGCATGAGACAGCGTGTTGTGATAGCAACAGCCATAGCCTGCCGACCGGAGATACTGATATGCGATGAACCGACGACGGCGTTGGATGTTACCGTGCAGGCGCAGATAATACGCCTTATAAAGGAGCTTCAAAAGGAACTCGATATGACCGTTGTATATATTACGCATGACCTTGGTGTTGTGGCGAGCGTTGCGGACTGGGTGGGCGTAATGTATGCAGGGCAAATAATAGAGTATGGCACCGTACATGAGATATTCAAGCAGCCTGCGCATCCATATACGAAGGCTTTGCTCATGTCCCTTCCGCAGCTTGGGGTAAAAGGCAACGACCTGTATTCCATAAAGGGTGCGCCGCCTAACCTTTTTAAAAAGATAGAGGGGGATGCATTTGCACCGCGCAATCCTGAAGCAATGGAGATAGACTTTGAACAGGAGCCGCCACGCTTTGATATTACGCCTACACATTGGGCAAAAACATGGCTGTTGCATCCTTATGCGGAAATCTACCGCAAAGAGCTCGATTCTGCAGAACATAAGCGTAAGATATCTGCAACAAAGCCAGAAAAGCCGTTTGGCTATAAAAATGCGGAAAAGCTCCTGCAAGTAAAGAATCTATCTGTAAATTTCAAGCTTGGCGGCAAAGAATTCAAGGCTGTGGATAGTGTTAGCTTTGATATATATAAGGGCGAAACACTCTCGCTCGTGGGCGAATCCGGATCAGGAAAAACAACCATCGGCCGCGCCATAATGCGCATATATAACTCAAATGTTTCCGGCTCAATAACCTACAAGGACGAGAATATTGTAGAAAAAATGTCAAAGAACGAAACTAAAAAGCTGCATATGGAAATGCAGATGATATTTCAAGACCCGATGGCCAGTTTAAACGAACGTGCCAAAGTGGACTACATAATATCAGAAGGTCTGTATAACTACCACCTTTTTGATAGCGAAGCCGATAGAATGCACAAGGTGGAGGAGATAATGCAGGAAGTTGGCCTTCCAAAGGAGTTTTCATCGCGCTTTCCACATGAGTTTTCAGGCGGTCAGCGCCAACGCATAGGTATAGCAAGGAGTCTTGTCATGAATCCGGAATTTGTTGTTGCAGATGAACCGATAAGCGCGTTGGACGTATCCATCAGAGCGCAGGTAATAAACCTTCTGAACAAGCTGAAACGTGAGCGAGGACTTACATATCTGTTTATAGCACACGATTTAAGCGTAGTCCGATTCATATCCGACAGGATAGCGGTTATAAACAAAGGCAGGATAGTTGAATTGGCTGAATGCGAAGAACTGTTTGCCAATCCTTTGCACCCGTATACAAAGGCGCTGCTAAGTGCTGTACCATATCCGGATCCGGATGTAGAAAGGAGCAAGAAACTGCTGACATACGACAGGGCAATGCACAACTACACGAAAGATAAGCCTTTATGGACAGAAATAAAGGAAGGCCATTTCGTATTGGCAAACCAAGCTGAGATTTCCATATACAGAACGGAAATGGAGAAATAAATGGATGCACAGCAGCTTAAAAGATACATACGTCTTATATATACAAAAGCATTCCGGTACTTGGGTGCGGTGCTTGTTCTGTGTGCACTTATAGGAGGCATATATGGCAATAGGCTGCACTTCGTGTTTGCATCATGCGCAGCGGGTTCAGGATTCCTATGCTGGGGCTGGTTCACGCATCTTAAACGTACCGGATTCAAACTTGTTGGATTTGGCGAAAAAACGGCAGAGCAGGCAAAAACACCGTATATTTGGCGGATAGATAAACAAAAGCGACTGCATAAGCCGTCATTTATGATGACAAATGCTGACTTTGATGATGACCTCGTAAATGCTACGGCATGCAACGAGAATGAGTTCAGCAAAGAAAATATAATCGCATCGCGTATGTATGCGCGTGCGGCATGCGGAGTGATGCTGATTGTTATATCGTTTATAGTTAATATTTAAACTTTTGTGGAGGACGGAAATTGAGAATACAAAGCGGTATACTGCTCACCATGGGTGGGGAGCGATATGAAAACGGCTATGTAGACGCGGAAAACGGGAAAATAACAGCATTCGGCTCAATGAACGATGCTCCTGTATATAGTGGTGAAACCTATGATGCTGAGGGCGGCTACATACTGCCCGGGCTTATAGATGCGCATACGCATATAGGCATATCAGAGGAAGGATTGAGGTGGGAAGGAGAGGATTGCAACGAAGCAACAGATCCAGTTACACCTGATATGCGCGCTGTTGACGGCATAAATCCTTTTGATACGGCAATACCCAAAGCACGGAGGGCAGGCATTACGACGGTCGCGGTATCTCCCGGGAGTACAAATGTCATAGGCGGACAAATTGCAGCCATAAAGCTGATTGGCAAAAACGTAGATAATATGGTTATAAAAGCCCCATGTGCAATAAAGTTTGCCTTAGGCGAAAACCCTAAGCGCACTTATGGTGATAATAAAGGCCGATCCCCCATGACACGCATGGCAACGGCGGCCATAATGCGTAAAACGCTTATGCGGGCTCAGAGATATATGAATAAGAAAGAGGCGGGCGAGGATATATATGAGCCTGATATGGAGGCGCTTATACCGCTGCTGAAGCGCGAAATACCGGCACACTTTCATGCGCACAGGGCAGATGATATACTAACGGCTATACGAATAGCGCATGAATTCAATCTAAAATACTGCATACTCCACGCAACGGGAGCCGAGAAGATCACCGACTGCATAAAAGATGAACATGCAGTATTTGTTGTTGGGCCGAGCATGGGGCCTGCCGGTAAGCCGGAAACTGTTGGAGGATCGTTTGCAACGGCGGGAGTACTTACGGCAGCAGGTATGGAGGTTGCGATAACGACCGATCATGATGTTACCCCATTATGGCTGCTTCCAAGCTTTGCAGCTATGTGTGTACGTGAGGGAATGAACGAATATGCAGCACTTCAGGCTATAACTATAATTCCGGCAAAAGCACTTGGTATAGATGCTTGTGTGGGTTCAATAAAAGTCGGTAAAGACGCTGACATAGTTGTATTTACTGGCCATCCATTCAACTATCTTACTGAAGTCCGGGCTGTTTTTATAAATGGTGTAAAAGTTGAATAGCGGATATAGGTTTCCATTGCTGCTTAGCAAAAACTTGCCAATGAGATTTGGCAGTGGCTTGCAGAGCGATTCATTGTGATAAAATTGTTGAACATACATGTTTCCACCTAAGCATGTCGGAGAATGATGGGCGGGCGATTATTAATGTGTATATAACAATTATCGACTGCGGTATGAGCATCTGCGGGAGCAGAACAGACAGGAAGAGGATCATCCGTTATAAACGATGTCCTTGAAATTCCAGTCTCGAGCGCAGGTATAGCTCATATCGCCCAGAGTCCAGCCTTTGTTGAAGGCTGCGAAGCCCTTGGTATGGTTATATACATAATAGGGCTCATCGGCGATGATGATATCACAAGCCTGGAATAGTAGATCCATGCGCTTGCTCTCGTCAGTAGTGGTAACGGTCTTGGTCAGCAGGCTGTCTACCTCAGCGTTGGAATATGCGGCGCAGTTATAGCCGCCAATGTCAATGTTTGCGATGTTGAGCAGGGGATCCAAGTTGGCGGATGGATCGGGATAGTCCGCACCCCAGGTGGTCACCAAACAGCCATAGTCTCGGATACCGTTGGCAAAGGACCAGTTCATGTAGGAGCCTAAATCGGCGTTCAGATGTCGTTGGATGGAATATATAACGTCATCCATGGTCATGGGCGTACCATCGGAGAAGGTGACATCGTCCCTGATCTGGCAAACATAGGTGTAAGGATCGGTGGCTTCAAAGGACTTGCAGAGGTTGGGCTTAAGGGCATTGTCGGGGTTATGTGTCGGTAGGCTCTGGGTGATCTGGTCAACCACCAGGCTGCTGGCGTTGTCATAGGCAAAAGCGGGATCAATGGTAACAGAGTCTCCGTTCATATGAACGTTGAGAACAACTTTTTTGCCGGAGCTTTCATCGCTCGTACCGTTGCAGACCGTGGAAGCGGCCAGTATAACAGCGATCAGACATATACATAGGAGCTTTTTCATGGGCGAAATTCCTTTCTGTTTTTTATTTATGTCAATTTGACATTTGCCAAACTAACAGCAATGACATGCCACATAGTTCCTAAAGCTTTGGCAGCTGATTTTTGCAAATCACCTGGCAGTCGGAACAGCGGAAGGCAAATCGGCATTCCTTATACTCTTCCAGTGTGGTTGAAATATCTCCCTGCAGGATGGTGCGCTCCCTTTTCTGCTGAGATAGATCAATGACAGGGATTGCTGAGATCAGCGCCTTGGTATAAGGATGCTGGATGTTACGGAATGCCACACCGCTTTTGCTCGTTTCACCAATGCACCCAGATACATTACAGTCACATTGTCACAGATATGTTCCACTACGGTCATATCATTGGAGATAAACATCATGGTCATGCGGAAGTTTCGCTTTAGATCCTCTATTAGGTTCAGTATCTGCGCCTGTATAGAAAACGTCCAGCGCAGAAACAGGCTTGTCCACCACGATGAAAACTGGATCCAGCAGCGGGGCGCGCGATGACAAGGCGCTGAAGCTGTCCGCCGGAAGGTTCATGCAGAAATCGATCCAATTCGTTTTCCGAAAGGGAAATATATTCTAAGAACTGATCCATATCGCCTTATTCTGGGATCTGCTTATGCCTTTCAATCGACATGGCTCAACCAGGGAATACGAAATCTTCAGCTTGGGATTAAAGCTGGAATAGGGGGGGTGAAAGATCATCTGCATGCACTGTAGATCATTGCGGAGTGTTCTGCAGCTCTGTCTGGAAATGTCTTTCCCGGTAAACAGCACCTGTCCATCCGTCAGGTCGGTGAGTCGCATCATACATTTGCCAAGCGTTGATTTACCGCAGCCTGATTCCCCGACGATGCCAAATATATCACCGGCATGAATGGTCAGGTCTACGCCATCTACTGCCCGTAGCGTCCAGACACCCTTAAATGAGTAGTTTTTTAGGCAGCGCACTTCAATATATTGCACGGCTTCTTTGATATCATGCATGATTCATTCCTCCTTCTGCATAATAGCACGCCGCCAGATGCAGCTGCCCACCCGTGGAACGCTGCGGCATGAGCATCGCTTTACTTCACGACAGCGCTGCGTGGCGCGCTCACACCGGGGAGCGAATGGGCAGCCCTCAAAATCGTCAAATGCTCTGGTGGAATGCCGAGAATAGTGCGAAGCTTATGGGTTTTGACTTCCTGGCGGGGTATGCCGCCGCTTTCATAGCGGTCAAAGCCGGGCTTTCCCCGCATGAGCATTTCAAACGCACGGTTGCTGCCGTTCATAAAGTACACTGTGGCTGCACCTCCTTTCAGATTTGGGCAGAAAAAAACGCCGTAGACTTTTCTCAAAATCTGCGACGTGGGCGTATGCAAAAAGGGATGCTGCCTTGCGGTAACCTCCCTTTTGTCGCTTGGTTATTCAATTTTTGAGCTAACCTGTTTGCCCTCTACCCTTAAAAGCGTTGATTTTACTGGGCTTCTGCTTGTTTTCCTATGTCAACGCTCTTAACAGGGCGCTTTTTCATTTTATACGATTCGTTGGCGAAAGCACCAATTCTTCCTTCTGCGCATGGGTCAGCCGTTTTAACGCGGCTTCGCGCTTCAATGCGCTGCTTTTGTCGCCGTATTCTTCGGCATATACTAATTTTACGGGCAGACGGCTGCGCGTGTATTTTGCGCCTTTTGCCGAATTATGCGCTTTTTCCCGCGCAATGGGATCGGTGGAATAGCCGCAGTAAAGCGAACCGTCCGCGCAGCGCACCATGTATGCAAAATGGCTCACCGGCCAAGATCCTCATCTATTAGTACCAGATGGAATTTCTTTATGGCGCGGGTGGGGTATTCTATTATTGTGGTAACGCGGCACATGCGCTGCGCGCTGTTGCAATCGGCACAATGGCCTGTTATGCCGCAGGGGAGCTTATCGAGCTTAAGTCTGCGCGCGTTCGGCGGGCAGGTCTCGCGCTTTATGCGTGCTATGCCGTCGTCAAGACCGCCGTCAACGAACTTGTTCTTGCCAATGAAAAGCATAACCTTTTCAGGCCCTATCACCATGGATGCAACGCGGTTGCCTGTGCCGTCTATGTTAAGCAGCCTTCCGTCGCTCAGCAGCGCGTTGGTGGATGCTAAATACCAGTTCGCTTTGCCCGCATCGTCCTGCGCCCTGCTGCGGTCTGATGCGTACCAATGCGAATATACTTTGTTTCCGCGCTCGCTGAGCCGGTTATAAAGATCAAGATCGTTTTGAACCGTTACCGAACCGCCGAAACCAACGGATTCATCTTTTTTTATTAAGGAAAAGGCTAATTGCCTGGCTTCTTCGGCATCCTTAACAGAGTGTACTATAAAACCGCGTTTGGTAAGCGCGCTTTCAAGCGCTTCATAATTGCTGCAAAACATGATTTGACCTCCCAAATAACTTATTAATCTGATGGTATCACATTCATGGCATACTTGCAATTTAATTGTTTATCAAGTATTATTTTACAAGATAATGCTTGGAGGGATATGCATGGCATACGACCGTGAACTGATAAGAAACTTTTGCATAATTGCGCACATTGACCACGGTAAATCTACCCTGGCGGACAGGATGATAGAAATGACCGATACCGTGGCGCTGCGCGACATGGAAGCGCAGCTGCTTGATAATATGGATATAGAGCGCGAACGCGGTATAACCATAAAATCGTCCGCCGTAAGGATGTTTTATACGCATACCGACGGCAAACGCTATATGTTCAATTTGATAGACACACCGGGCCACGTTGACTTTAATTACGAGGTTTCCCGCAGCCTTGCCGCGTGCGAAGGTGCTGTGCTCGTCGTAGACGCAACGCAGGGAATAGAGGCGCAAACGCTTGCAAACGTTTATCTGGCGCTGGATAACTCGCTTGAAATAGTGCCTGTGATAAACAAAATAGATCTGCCCAGCGCGGACGTTGAGCATACTAAAAAAGAGATAGAGGACGTTATCGGCCTTCCGGCTGAAAACGCGCCATGCATATCCGCAAAGACCGGCCTGAACGTTGAGCAGGTGCTTGCGGCGGTAGTGGACACCGTGCCGCCGCCGAGCGGCGATATAAACAAACCACTTAAGGCGCTTATATTCGACAGCGTGTATGATAACTATAAGGGCGCGCTGAGTTATGTGCGTGTGGTGGACGGCGTTGTGAAGCCAGGCATGAAAATACGCTATATGGCCACCGGCAATGAATTTGAAGTGACGGAGGTCGGCATATTCTCGCCTACGCTTATGCCCATAGATGCGCTTGAAGCGGGTGAGGTGGGCTATATTTCCGCATCCATCAAAAACGTGCGCGAAACAAAGGTGGGCGATACTATAACCGATGCGAATGCACCGGCGGACGAACCGCTGCCCGGCTATAAGCAGGCGAACCCCATGGTGTTCTGCGGCATATATCCGGCCGACGGCGCCGATTACGAAAATCTTAGGGATGCGCTGGATAAGCTTGTACTTAACGATGCCTCGCTTTCATATGAGCCGGAAACGTCAATGGCGCTTGGCTTCGGCTTCCGCTGCGGTTTCCTGGGGCTTCTGCACATGGAGATAATTCAGGAAAGGCTGGAACGTGAATTTGACCTTGACCTGGTCACTACCGCACCTTCGGTTATATACAAGGTCGTTAAAACAAACGGCGAGGAAGTGATGATAGACAACCCCACCAATCTGCCGCCGGTAACAGAAATAGCATACATGGAAGAACCGATGGTGCGGGCCACAATAATGTCACCTTCCGAATACGTTGGCACTATAATGGAGCTTTGTCAGGATAAGCGCGGCGTGTTCGAGGACATGAAATATATTGAAGAAGGCCGCGTGAACATATTCTATGAACTTCCGCTGAACGAGATAATATATGACTTTTTCGATCAGCTCAAGTCCCGCAGCCGCGGCTATGCTTCATTTGATTATGAACTGAAGGAATATGCCAAGAGCGACCTTGTTAAGCTGGATTTCCTGCTGAACGGGGATATGTGCGATGCGCTTTCCACAATAGTGCATAAGGACAAAGCATATGCCAAGGGCCGCGCCGTTGCGGAAAAGCTTCAGGAGGTTATACCGAGGCAGCAGTTTGAAATACCCATTCAGGCCGCGATAGGCGGAAAAATAATCGCCCGCGAAACAGTGCGCGCCGTGAGAAAAGACGTACTGGCAAAGTGCTACGGCGGCGACATTACAAGAAAGAAGAAGCTGCTTGAAAAGCAAAAGGAAGGCAAGAAGCGCATGCGCCAGATTGGCACGGTATCCTTGCCGAGTGAAGCTTTTATGAGCGTGCTGAAGATAAACTGATATGGCAGGAATTTATATACACATACCGTTCTGCGTATCCAAATGCCGCTATTGCGATTTTGTGTCGTTTCCATGCGAAACGGAGGCAAAAAAGCGGTATGTCGATGCGCTGATACACGAAATGGCTATCGCGGCAAAGGAATTGCCCGAAAAACAGTACGACACCGTGTTTATTGGCGGCGGCACGCCCAGTACGCTTGAACTGGGCGAGATAATGCGCATAATGGCCGCGTTGCACGATAATTTTAGCATTGCAGAGGATGCGGAGATAACCATTGAAGCCAACCCCGGCACGCTTGATGTATGGAAGCTGGCGGAGTACCGTGAATGCGGCATAAACCGGCTGTCAATGGGGCTGCAAAGTGTGAATCCGCACATATTGAAGGCACTTGGGCGCATACATACGCCGGACGATTTCCTTAAAAGCATGGATATGGCAAAGGCGGCGGGCTTCACAAACATAAATGCCGATCTTATGTATGGCCTGCCCGAGCAAAGCACAGAGGATCTGCTTGCGGCGATAGCCGTTGCGGCGGGAGCGGGAGTTACGCATATTTCGGCATATTCGCTGATAGTTGAAGAAAACACGCCGCTGTATTTTGACATAAATGGAGGCAGCGTGCTGCTCCCTGGCGAGGACGAGACCTTTGAAATGTATGAAAAAAGCAAGGAAATGCTTGAAAGCCTTGGTTTCCACCGCTATGAGATATCAAACTACGCTAAAGAAGGCTATGAGTCGCGCCATAATCTGAATTACTGGAATAACGGCGAATATGTGGGCCTTGGGCTAAATTCGCACTCGGCAATGCATATTGGCGGCAAATGGCTGCGCTGGGCGAACAAAAGCGAATTTGAAGAATACCTTGCGGACACAGACGAGGGCAAGCGCCCGCTTGCGGACGAACCGCAAACGATAGAACGCGCGGAGGAAATGTTTGAATGCGTTATGCTGGGGCTTAGGAAAACGGCGGGCATAACCAACGGCGAATTTGAAGCGCGCTTCGGCGAAAGCCTGTTCACAACGTTTTCAAAGGCTATAGCGCAGCTTGACGAAAACGGACTGCTTATAAAAACGGCGGACGGCATACGGCTAAACGACAGGGGACTTGACATAGAAAACCTTGCGCTTATGCCGTTTATGGAGGATTAAATACAAATGTAAGAGCGGTGCATTGAGTATCGCTCTTTTTATAATAATTCCATCAAGTTAATGTTTCCGTTTTGTCACAAAGGATACGCCCTTGTACCTTGACTATAATGCAAGGTGGTACTATACTTTAACCATAAGTTAGCACTCGATGAAGATGAGTGCTAACAAGAGCAAAGCGGAGCGAACCGTGGCGAAAGGAGGCGGTGAACAAATGGAGCTTGACGCAAGAAAGATGCGCATTCTTCAGGCGATAATAGACGATTATATTCTCACCGCGTCGCCCGTAGGTTCTCGTACCATTGCAAAAAGTACGGACATCGGCCTTTCGAGCGCAACGATACGCAACGAAATGAGCGATTTGGAGGAGATGGGCTTCCTTGAGCAGCCGCATACCTCCGCGGGAAGGATACCTTCCGATAAGGCGTACAGACTGTATGTGGACAGCATAATGCGCCGTTCCCAGCTGAGCCGGGATGAATTGAGCTTTATCAGCGAACACTATTCAAAAAAGCTTGGCGAAGTGGACGACATTGTGAAGCAAACAGCCTTCGTGCTTTCCAGCGTAACGCGCTATGCATCCATGGTGCTTTCACCGCGGCTGCATACGGCAAGGCTGAGGTACATACACTTGGTCGGCCTTGGCGAAGGGAAGGCGCTGCTGCTTATCGTTACCGATTCCGGTCTTACGCGGGATTCACTGATACGGATCCCTTACGGAATGGAGCAGAGTGAGCTTGAGCGTATATCGCTTATGCTAAACGCTAAGCTTTCCGATTGCAGGCTGGATGATATAATGGCAAGCCGCATGGATGATATTGCCGGAGAGTTGGGCGAGCATGCTCGGTTCCTCAACTCGATAATAAAATCGCTTGGCGAAAGCCTTGAGCAGAAAGCGAAGCGGGTTGAATTGAGCGGAGCGATGAACCTGCTCAGCTTGCCGGAATACAGCGACGTGGACCGCGCAAAGGACATATTGAGCGTTATGGAAAAGGGCGATGCGCTTTACGAAATGCTCAAAGGCCGCGAGGACGTTGAATTCACTATTAAGATAGGGCATGAAAACGAACTTAGCAGCATGAAGGACTGCAGCGTTGTTACCGCAACGTATAAAATAGGTTCGGAGCCGATAGGCACGTTCGGCGTGATAGGGCCGACGAGAATGAACTATCCAAAGGTGCTGGCCGTTATGGGTCACATCGGAAGAACATTGAGCGAAACGCTTACAAATATGCTTGATGAGGAGCGTAAATAGAAATTGGCTAAGAAGAAAGAGAATCCTCCCGTAGAGGAGAAAAAGACCGGCGAAGCTGAGAAGGCCGCCAATACCGCCGCCGAAAGCGAAATTCCAGAAAGCGTAACGTTGACGAGGGACGAGTTTAAGCAGGTAAAGGAGCGTATAGATCAGCTTGAAAAGGAAAAGGAGAGCGATGTTGCGCTGCTGCAGCGGCTGCAGGCGGACTTTGACAACTATCGCCGCAGGAATGCTTCCATAGCGGCAGACAGCTTGGATGAGGGCGAGCGCAATTTGATAAAAGCTCTGCTACCGGTGCTGGATAATTTCGACAGGGCGCTTGCCGCCGTGCCGGAGGATGAAAAAACGGCATGGGTGGACGGAATGAAGCTTGTTTCCAAGCAGCTTTACGAAACGCTCTACAAGGCCGGGCTTGAAGAAATTCAGGCGGAAGGCCAGTTCGATCCCGAGCTTCACGACGCCGTGATGCAGGAGGAGAACGAAGATAAGGAAAGCGGCGAGATTATAGACGTTTTCCAAAAGGGTTACAAAGTTAAAAATCGCATAATTCGCCACAGCATGGTGAAGGTTGCGAAATAATAAATAAGAATTGAGATTTTTCAGGAGGAAATAGATTATGGCAAAGATCATCGGTATTGACCTTGGTACTACAAATTCTTGCGTGGCGGTTCTTGAAGGCGGCGAGCCTGTTGTTATCCCCAATGCTGAGGGTGCGCGCACCACTCCGTCCGTGGTTGCATTTAAGGGCAACGAAAGGATAGTCGGCAGCGCGGCAAAGCGCCAGGCTATCACCAACCCCGATAAGACCATCAGCTCCATAAAGAGAGAGATGGGCACTGCTTATAAGAAGAACATCGACGGTAAGGATTATACTCCGCAGGAGATAAGCGCAATGATCCTTCAGAAGCTGAAGCAGGACGCCGAAGCCTACCTTGGCGAAAAGGTAACTCAGGCCGTTATAACCGTCCCTGCGTATTTCAGCGATTCCCAGCGCCAGGCCACTAAGGACGCCGGCCGCATTGCGGGCCTTGACGTGCTGCGTATAATCAATGAGCCTACCGCTGCCGCGCTTGCTTACGGCATGGATAAGGAAACCAATCAGAAGATTCTGGTATACGACCTTGGCGGCGGCACGTTCGATGTATCCATACTTGAAATCGGCGATGGCGTGTTCGAAGTTCTGGCTACGCATGGCAATAACCGCCTTGGCGGCGACGACTTCGACCAGAGGCTGATGGACTATATTGTGCGTCAGTTCAAGAGCGAGACGGGCATAGATCTCAGCGCAGATCGTATGGCCATGCAGAGGTTGAAGGAAGCTGCCGAAAAGGCTAAGATAGAGCTTTCCAGCATGGTGCAGACCAACGTAAACCTGCCCTTCATCACGGCAGACAGCACCGGTCCTAAGCACCTTGATATGACCATCACCCGTGCCAAGTTCGAGGAGCTTATACATGACTTGGTCGAAAAGACCCGCGAGTGCATGAGCATTGCCATGAAGGATGCAGGCCTTACCAATTCCAATATAGATAAGGTTATACTGGTCGGCGGCTCCACCCGTGTTCCCTGCGTACAGGAGCTTGTTAAGAACGTTACCGGCAAAGAGCCCTTCAAGGGCATCAACCCCGATGAATGCGTTGCTATCGGCGCGGCCATACAGGGCGGCGTGCTCGGCGGCGAAGTGAAGGACATTCTGCTGCTTGATGTAACTCCGCTGTCCCTTGGTATCGAAACTGTCGGCGGCGTATTCACCCGCCTGATAGACCGCAATACCACCATCCCCACCAAGAAGAGCCAGATATTCTCCACCGCTGCGGATGGTCAGACAAGCGTTGAAGTGCATGTGCTGCAGGGCGAACGCGAGATGGCGAAGGACAATAAGACCCTCGGTCGCTTCCAGTTGGCGGGCATAGCTCCCGCACCGCGCGGAGTACCTCAGATAGAGGTCAGCTTTGATATCGATGCCAACGGCATAGTGCATGTAAGCGCTAAGGATCTTGGCACCGGTAACGAGCAGAAGGTCACTATTACCGCCTCCACCAACCTGAACGAGGACGAGATAAAGAAGGCCGTGCGCGAAGCCGAGCAGTTTGCCAGCGAGGATAAGGCCCGCAAGGAAGAAGTTGAGCAGCGCAACCATGCCGACAGCCTTATTTACTCCACCGAAAAGACCCTGAAGGAACTGGGCGATAAGGTGAGCGCGGATGATAAGGCGAAGATTGAAGAGCAGGTAGCGGAGCTGAAGAAGCTGATGGAAGGCAATGACACCGCCGCCATCAAGGCCGGATGCGAGAAGCTGACCGAAACCTCCTACGAAGCCTTCGGCAAGATATATCAGCAGCAGGCCAACCAGCAAGGCGGCGCGGGCTTTGACCCCAACGCGGCTCAGCAGGGCAATGCATCAGCAAACAATGATGACAACGTTGTGGATGCCGACTACGAAGTAGTGGACGACGACAAGAAATAAGCATAACGCTTAAATAGCAAGATATTTTGCATAATGCGGGGGCGATTTTGCGGTCGCCCTCCGCGTTGTGCGTTGTAAGAAGATAAGGAGTTGGGGACAGTGAAGGAAGATTATTACGAGCTGCTTGGCGTGAACAAAAACGCAACCGACGACGAGATTAAAAGCGCCTTCCGCAAGCTGGCGAAGCAATATCATCCAGACCTGCACAAGGGGGCGGACAAGGAAGAGGCCGAGGCTAAATTTAAGCAAATAAACGAAGCCTACGAAGTGCTATCCGATAAAGAAAAGCGTGCTAAATATGACCAGTTTGGTCATGCAGCATTCGATCCGGCTGCGGGTGCGGGCGGATACGGCGGATACAGCACGGGCGGCTTTGGCGATTACAGCGATATTTTTGACAGCATATTCGGCGGTGGATTTGGCGGTTTCGGCGGCGCGCGTCAGCAAACGCGCAACGGCCCCGTCCGCGGCAACGATTTGAAATATAACCTTACGCTCACCTTTGAGGAAGCGGCGTTCGGTACGAAGAAAGAAATATTGGTTCCGCGTGAAGAAAACTGCCCTGAATGCGGCGGCACGGGCGCAAAGCCCGGCTCCACGCCCACCAAATGCTCCGCCTGCGGCGGTACGGGTCAGGTTCGTGTGCAGCAGAACACGATGTTCGGCTCATTCTCAACCGTGCGCACATGCGAAGCGTGCAACGGCACGGGCAAGATAATAAGCGATCCCTGTACGCATTGCAAGGGGCGCGGCCGCGTGAACAAGAGTAACCGCATAAGCGTGACCATCCCTGCCGGCATAAACAACGGCCAAACGCTTACCATGCGCGGCGAGGGTGAAGCCGGTATTCGCGGCGGTGCGAACGGCGATCTTTACATCGGAATAAATGTAAGGCCGCATAAGCTTTTCAGCCGCAAGGGCTATGACCTGTATTTGGATATAAACATCCCCATGACTACGGCAGCGCTCGGCGGCGAAATACAGGTGCCTACGCTTAAGGGCAGCGTTAAATATAACGTGCCGCAGGGTACTCAGCCCGGCACAACGTTCAGGCTTAAAGAGCAGGGCGTACAGAAGCTGAATGCTGCCGGGAAGGGCGATTTGTTCGTGCGCGTAAACGTGCAGATACCCAAGCGGCTGAACGAAGAACAGCGCGAACTGCTTGAAAAGCTGGCAGAGGCCATGGGCGATCGTACCACAAACACGCCGAAGCCCATGAAGCGCACCATAATCGAAAAGATGAAGGACAAGTTCAGCCAGGACGACAGATAATAAAGCATACTAAAAGGCCGGGATATTCTCCCGACCTTTTGCTGCACGTTAAGTGTAATACTATCCCGGAGGCCACTGAAACTCACGCCCGCCGAGAAGATGAATATGCAGATGGTTAACGCTCTGTCCGCCGTCCTTGCCCGTATTTATAACAAGGCGGAAGCCTGCCTTTATGCCAAGCTGTTCGGCAACAGAGGATGCAACCTGCATAAGATGGCCCATGAGCGCGCCATCGTCAACCATGGTAACGTTATCATAATGCTTCTTGGGCACTATCAAAACATGTACTGGCGCCTGCGGCTCAAGGTCATAGAAAGCTATCGCCTTGTCATCCTCGTATACCTTTTTGGAAGGTATTTCGCCAGAGGCTATTTTGCAGAAAATGCAATTCTCCATTTTGTTATGGTTCCTCCTTCCGTATAAAATCAAATTTGCTTTATAATACCCGTCGCCCCGAAGCGGTTGTATCCGCTTATCGTAACGGGAACGATGGTGTTTATAAGCTTAGCGCCGTTCGGCTTTACGCCTACTTTAACGTATGTGTCGGTATGTCCCCAAATAAGGCCGTTCTTTTCTTCTTCAAAAAGCACATCCTGCTTTGTATCGACAAGGGATGAAATAAACTCGCCTTCAAGCTGCCTTGAAACAGCGATCAGCCGCTTTGCCCTTTCGTGCTTTTCGGCGGAGGACAGCTGATTCGGCATGCTGTATGCGGGCGTGCCCTTGCGGCGCGAATATGGGAACACGTGGATTTTTGAAAGCTTCTGTTTCTGTACGAACGCCATCGATTCTTCAAACTCCTCTTCGGTTTCGCCGGGGAAGCCGACTATAACGTCCGTGGTTATTGCGCAAAGGGGCATGGCCTGCCTAAGGCGGGCTACGCAGTCCGCATAAAGGGCGGGGGAGTAGCGGCGGTTCATGCGCTGCAGCACACTTTCGCTGCCGCTTTGCAGTGAAAGATGGAACTGGCGGCATACAAGTCCGCTTTCGCTTACGGTCTTTATGAACTCATCGCTCAAAAGCTGCGGTTCAAGCGAGCCTAAGCGTATACGGACTATGTTTTTCAGCCCTTCCGCCTGCTTTATGGCGTCACTCAGCGTTATTGCGCCGCGCTTGTCCTTACCGTAGGACATAAGATGTATGCCCGTAAGCACTACTTCGCGGTAACCTTCATTATCCAGCAGTTCAAGCTGATGCCGTACATCTTCAAGCGAACGGCTCCTTACCGGGCCGCGGGCATAGGGGATTATGCAGTATGCACAATATCTGTCGCATCCATCCTCTATTTTTAGATAAGCGCGCGTGCGCCCTTCGCGGCTCACGCTTAGGTTTTCAAATTCATCCTTTGGCCCGTGCGGCGTAACGGCGGAGGTTTTATCGCCGGCGTTTTCAGCAATGAGCTTTTCTGCCAGCTCAACTATCCTGCTGCGTTCGCTTGTGCCGAGTACCAACGCTACTCCTGGCAGGCTCAGCGCTTCTTCGGGCGCCGTCTGCGCGTAGCAGCCGGTTATTATAAGCTTTGCATCAGGACAGAGCGAATGCGCGCGGGAGGCCATCTGGCGGGATTTTTTATCCCCTGTTGAGGTGACAGTGCAGGTGTTTATAACATAAACATCCGCAATATCATCAAAGTCAACAGCCGTGTGGCCGGCGTTTATGAACATTTCGCGCATGGCGTCGGTATCATATTGATTTACTTTGCAGCCAAGCGTGCAGAATGCAACCTTCATGCTTCGCCCTCCATGTGATACATTATTATTGCGGTTATAGCAGGGCCTGCCGTTTCCGTGCGCAGTATCCTGTGTCCAAGTGAAAAGGATTGCGCGCCGAGTGAGGCAAAAAGCTTTGCTTCTTCGTCGCTTATGCCGCCTTCAGGTCCGATTATCACGCCTACGCGCTTTATGTTGCCATCCAATGCATCAAGCACATTCTTTATTGAATGCTCGCTTTCAAGTTCGTATGCGAGCAGCAGCGCATCGAACGCGGCAGGGTCTATCTCCTTAGGCTCTATCAGCCCGCCTACGCGCGGGATAACGCCGCGGCGCGATTGCTTTGATGCTTCCATTGCAACGCGCTGATAACGCTCCAACTTCTTGCCGAAGTCTTTCTTGCTCAGCCTTACAACGCTGCGTTCCATCGCCACGGGAACTACCTCGCTTATGCCAAGCTCAACGCATTTTTGTATTATGGTTTCAAGCTTGCCTGCCTTAGGCAGCCCTTGGAACAGCGTAAGGGAGCATTGCGGTTCCGTAAGCGCAGTGGAGGAGGAGAGTATGTCAAAGTGTACCTCAGCCTTGCTTATTGCGGTTATTCTGGCGTGGTAATCCATACCAATGCCGTCGCACAGCATAACTTTATCCCCGGTCCTAAGCCTTAATACGGAAGAAATATGCTTAACATCCTCCCCGTAAAGCACGGCGGAAGAATCGGTTATATTCTCTTTCTCTACAAAGAAGCGGTTCATGTGCGTTTCTCCGCCAATATGGCGCGCCAGTCTCCGCCGCGGCGTATTTCAAGTATGCTCAGCCCTGCGGCGGTCAATGCGGCGGCGACTTCTTCCTCGCGCGTGTCTATTATGCCGGAGGTTATAAATTTGCCGCCTTCTTCAAGCAGCTTCGCGGCATACGGCGCAAGCGCGATTATTACGGAAGCCACTATGTTTGCAGTAACTATCGGGTAGCGCTTGGCTTCTATTTTTTCACGCAGTGCGCTGTCGGTCAGTACGTCTCCTGTAAGCACGGTATAGCGGTCCTTGCCTATGCCGTTGAGCGCGGCGTTTTCATATGCTATGGTTTCGGCTATCGGGTCTATATCCACGGCTATAGCGTCCTTTGCGCCCAGTATAAGCGCGGCTATGGACAGTATTCCGCTGCCGCAGCCAAGATCAACCACACTGTCGCCTTCTTTAACGAGTTCGTCTATGTATTCAAGGCACATGCGCGTGGTGGGGTGCGAACCCGTGCCGAACGCCATGCCGGGGTCGAGCGACAATACGCGCCTGCCTTGGGCGTCGTATTCATCTTCCCACGACGGCCTTACGAGCAGATGCTTACCGACCGGAAAGGGCTTATATGCTTCCTTCCATGCGTTGAGCCATACGGAATCATCAACCGTTTGCACTATCATGTTAAGGCTGCCCATATCAAAGCCGAGAGCCATACCCTTCAATTCCGCAAGCGATGCTTTAAGCGTGGCAACGGCAGCGTCCGCCGCGTCATCATCGTCAATATATGCCTTTACGCAGGGTTCGGCCGCGCAAAGCTCGTCCATGTCCGCAAAGTCCCAATATTTTGCGCTTTTCTGCAAAAAGTCGGCTATTTCTTCGCGGCCCTGAACTATTTCAAGCTGCTCCATGCCCAACATTGAAAGGCGTGCGCACACGGCGTCCAGCCCTGCCTCGGTAGTGAATACGGAAATCTCTTTATACTTCATCAGCTTACTCCATTTCTGTTATCAACTGATATGATATTACATTTTGGCATTGTTCGCAACCGCATTCGGTTGATTACTCAAAGGCTGTATGGTAGAATTTGCTAAATAAGAGCATCTGGGGGACAGAAACTATGGAAATAGGTTCGTTTGAAATAAGAAAAGTCGATAAGGATACGGAACTTGCTGAAAGGCTGTTGGACTTCGTTGAAAACTTTTCGTGGGAAGAAGTAAAAGAACACACCGTAATGATGATAAAAAACTGGAGATTTACGGACTGGGAGACTATGTTTGCCGCAATAGCGGACGGCACAATCGTTGGCATGGCATCGTTTATGAAAACGGACTATTATCCGCTGCCGGAAATATACCCGTGGATATCGACCATATTTGTTTCCGAAGAATACCGCGGACACAGAATAAGCCAAAGGCTGATAGACTTTGCCAATGATTATGCCAAGGTGTGCGGCTTTGACGTGACGTATATACCTTCCGAGCATGTTGGGCTTTATGAAAAGTTTGGCTATAGCTACGTTAAGGACATTGTAAACTACGGAAACGGAGCGGACAGGCTGTATTTTAAGCGAATATGATCGCAGTGAACAAAATAAAACCTCCGCATGATTTATGATATGCGGAGGTTTGTGCTTTTTTGGTTGATTACTTATTGCCGCCGAAAAGACGGGTGAAGAAATTGCCTACGGAGGAGAAGAAGTTCTTTATGCTTTCGCCTATCTTGCTGACGGTCTGGCCAATTTTACCGGCGTTATCGACCGTTTTGGCTATGCCTACAAGCTTATCCTTCAACTCATCCGTATCCAGCTTTTCAAGGCTACGGCAAAGGGACACAAGTTGGTTCTTCTGCGAATCGTTAAGGTAAACGTTGTAGGTTTCGCAAAGCTTATCTATTTCGGCCTTAACTTCTTCGTCGGTCATGGTCTGGGTCTGGTCAAGTATCTCTTTAAGCCCGTTTACAAGCTGCGTGGCTTCCTCGCTGCCTATGTATTCGGCCAGATTGCCGGTGGTTATAAGTTCTTCAACGCCGACTGCCTTGGCGATCTCATTAAGGCTTGAACCGGTTATGTCCTCATACGCCTTGTATATGCCCGTGAGTGCAGCCGTGCCGGATACGTCAAACGGCGCGGTGACTATCACCTTTGCATCGGTTATGCCGGCGGTGGTCAGCGCATTGATATACATTTCGGAAGTGCACCAGTTGATATGCTTTGTGGTTATCTGCAATCCGCTGCCGGGCTCGCCAATCACTATATATGTGCAGGAAAGCGCAACCTTACCTATTTTCTTTTCGGGCGCTATGCCTTCAAGATAGGCGCGCTCATCGGCGTTGGTAACGGTTATTTCTATCGCGTCGCCGGGTTCAATGCCAAAGTCCGCATAAACCTTGGTGCGCTCTTCCGCGTCAAGGTCTGCGCCTATGGTAACGCGCGCATCGCCCTGTTCCATGGCCGTTGCGCCAGTGGGCAGCATGCAAAGCAGCATGCATACCGCCATAGCTAATGATAATATTTTCTTTTTCATAAACAAGTCCTCCTTTAGCTTCCCGCAAGGGATCTAACGGATTAGATTATACCACATTTTTTATTGAGACGTATTAACAGGATGTGAAATTTGGCAATGCTAAAGCCCCAATTTTTGCCATAATATGGCGCTTTGGCGCATAAAAATGCCCGCCGCGGGCTTTTCGCCTGAGACGGGCATAGTTTTGGTTGTTCAGACAGCTTTACGCCTTCTTGGCATAATGCTTGCGGGTAAGTATGTAGATAGGCAGACCGATAAGGGTCACGGCTATGCTGCCCAGGGAGAGCAGGGTGGCCTTGGTGCCGCTGAGGAACAGCTGACTTACCATAACATACAGACCGCTGACGATGGCCAGTATGGGGATAACGGGGTAAAGGGGAACCTTGTACTTGCGGTCAAGGTTCGGCTGCTTGCGGCGCAGAGTCATTACGCACGCGAAGGTCAGAGTGTAGAATATCCAGCAGGAGAATACCGCAAGGTCGGTCAGCATATCAAACTGCTGAGTGATGGAATACAGGCAGCCCAGGAAACCGACCAGTATGATGGAGTTGGTGGGAACGGAGTTCTTGTTCAGCTTGGCAAAAGCGCCGCTGAAGGGGATGGACTGAGTTTCGCCAAGGTAGTAGGCAACGCGGGAGCCGGAAAGCAGGAAGCCGTTTGCCGCACCTATAACGGAAATTATGATACCAACCTTTACCAGCGTGCCGCCGACAGGCCCGAATATCCTCATGGCAACTTCGGCCGCGGGGGACTGATAGTTCATCAGTTCATCGGCGGGGATGACCCACAGATAAGCCATATTGATTATGAAGTAAACGGCCATTATGATGGACACGCCGCCAACGATAGCGCGGGGCAGGTCGCGGCCGGGGTTCTTCATTTCGCCGGCGATAGCGCCAACGTTGGTCCAGCCTTCAAACGCGAACAGAACCGCTATAAGCGTCTGGCCAAGTACTGCGCCGGTGCTCAGCTGCGCGCCGGTGGCGGGATCGTTACCGACCATGGGGGTGAATATGGGGTGTCCGCCTTCGCCGAGTATGAAGCCGAAGATCATCAGCAGTACCAGCGGGATAAGCTTGCAGATGGTGGAAACTATCTGCACACCGGAAGCGGTCTTATTGCCAAGGGTGTTGATGGCAACAAGAATGATTATAACGGCCATGCCTATTGGCAGCGCGTACTGGGAACCGACATATTCGGCCAGCTCCTGACCAACACGCACGCCGTAACCGGCAAGGAAGGCAGGGTAGAATATGATTACCTGCATCCAACCGGCAAGGAAGCCGATCTTATCGTTGTAAACTTCGCCAAGATAGGTGACCATGCCGCCGGTCTTGGGGATGAGCACTGCGACCTCGGCAAACGTGAGTGCGCCGAGAATGCTTGCTACGCCGCCGATTATCCATGCGAGCATACCCATGCCGGGCGCGCCGCCGGTGGCCTGATAGATGGCGTAAGGCTTAAAGAATACGCCTGCGCCTATGACGCAGCCGACAACGATAGACATTGCGGACATTACGCCAAGGTTCTTTTTGAGTCCTTGCTTTTCCATTGTTAATGAAACCCTCTCTGTCTTTTTTAACAATCGAAATTGTTATTTTTTGCGCAAATTTTATGCGCCTTTATGACTATAGAACAAAGTTAACAAAATGTCAATGAAATTGTTGATATTATTCAAACAAATGATGATAATATGTCAAAATCATATGCCTCCTTATGTTTATGTATATATGCTTAATTCCGTGATATATTCATAATTATATGATATAATTAAACCTTAAGAAGTGTAAGAAAGGGCGGTAAAGCGGCAATGTATGCAAAGGTAATGGTGGATGTTGCGCACAGCAATGTGGACAGGCTGTTTACATATGAAGTACCGAATGATCTGGCCGTGACCGCCGGGCAAAGGGTGCTTATACCGTTTGGCGGGAGCAACCGCAGCATAGAAGGCTTTGTGCTTGAATTGAGTGAAAATGCGCCCGAGAATATCGGCACTATAAAGCGGATAGTTCGCGCCATGGAGCCGTATCCCGCGCTTACGGCTGAGCAGATAGAGCTTGCCAAGTGGATAAGCAAAAGCTACCATTGCCTGCTTGTTGAGGCGCTGCGGCTCATGATACCGGCGCAACTTAGGGGAGGCAGGGTTAAGGAAAAGACCGAGCGCATAGTGCGCATAAACGCGGATATAGACCCCCAGCAGGTGTTCGATTCGCTGAAAAGCAGCAGCGGTGTTTCACGCGCGCCTAAACAGAGCGAGGTGCTGGAGCTTTTATGCCGAATGAACACCGCTGTAAGTGTTGCGGACATAAACGCGTTCATACCAAACGCAACGGCGGCTGTAAACGCGTTGATAAAAAAGGGCATACTGACGGACGATGATTTTGTAGTTTATCGCAATCCGTTTGCAAGCGTAAACATAGCGCCAAGCAAGCCGCTTGAGCTTACGGCAGATCAGCAAGCCGCGCTTGAAGCGATAAATAAAAGCATAGACGGTGGATCGGGTACCAGCCTTCTGTTCGGCGTTACGGGCAGCGGAAAGACTGAAGTATATATGCAGGCCATAAGCCATGCCCTGTCGTTGGGTGGGCAGGCGATAGTGCTTGTGCCGGAAATATCGCTCACGCCGCAGGCAATGCAGCGCTTCCGCAGCCGCTTCGGGGAGCGCGTCGCCGTGCTGCACAGCCGCCTGTCCTATGGCGAACGGTATGATGAATGGCGCAGGATACGCCTTGGCATGGTTGATGTTGTAATAGGCGCGCGCAGCGCCGTGTTTGCCCCGCTTGAAAGGGTAAAGCTGATTGTAATAGATGAAGAACATGAGCAAAGCTACCATAGCGACCATACCCCGCGTTATGGCGCGACAGAGGTGGCGCAGAAGCGCGCTGAGCTGAGCGGGGCTGCTGTTGTGCTGGGCAGCGCAACGCCGTCCGTAGGCACGTTCAGGCGGGCGCTCAGCGGGCGGTATTCGCTGATAGAGCTTCCTAACCGCGTGAACAACGCCCCTTTGCCGAAGGTAAAAATAGTGGATATGCGCGCGGAGTTTTTGAAGGGCAACAGCAGCGTGTTCAGCGAAGCGCTGTACGGCGAACTGAAGCGCTGCTTTGACGCGGGAGAGCAGGCAATTTTATTTATGAACCGCCGCGGATATTCAACGTTTGTATCCTGCCGCGGGTGTGGATATACGCTCAAATGCCCCGATTGCGATGTATCCATGACATATCACAAATACGAAAACGTTATGAAATGCCATTACTGCGGCCGCACGGCAAGAATACCGGCAAAATGCCCGCAGTGCGGCAAGCCGTATCTTAAATACTTCGGCGTTGGTACGCAGCAGGTGGAGGAGCAGCTCAAGGAGCAGTTCCCAGGCGTTACCGCGCTTAGGATGGATTACGACACTACGCAGGGCAAGGACGCGCATTATAAAATACTTGATAGGTTTATGCGCGGCGAAGCGCAGGCGCTGATAGGCACGCAGATGATAGCCAAGGGGCTGGATATACCCAACGTTACAACGGTTGGCGTAATTGCGGCGGATACAATGCTGCATGTGCCGGATTACAGGAGCGCGGAGCGTACGTTCCAGCTGCTTACGCAGGTGGCGGGCCGCGCGGGCCGCGGGGAGAGAGAGGGCAGCGTTATCGTGCAAAGCTACACGCCTGAGCACGCTGTTATAGAGCTTGCGGCCAATCAGGATTACCGTGGCTTTTATGATTATGAGATAGCATCGCGCCGGGCGGGGCTGTTTCCGCCGTTCTCGCTGTTTATAAGAATAGTGTTTACGGGAGAGAACGAGGCCGCTATAGACGACATGAACGAGCGCTTTGCGGCGGAAATGAAGCAGCGCATATATACCGCGCTTGATGCTCAGGGCGCAAGCCGACAGGAGCTGCTTTTCATGGTGGCGTCGCCAGCGCCGATGAAAAAACGGCAGGGGCTGTTCCGGTACGAAACGCTGATGAAGCTGGTGCGCACAAAGCATACCGCGGCGGTTATAGACGCAATATATACCCTGTGCGACGAACGCCGGCGCAGCGAGATGGGAAACGTGGAGATAAATCCGGCGGATATGTTCTAAGTATTGATTCTTGGGGCTTTTGCGGGTTATAATATTTTGATGCAATTGTGGAGGAGAATATATGGCTAAAAGACGAATCATGACCGGCGATGCAGAATGTTTGTACAAGGTTTGCCGGAAGGTGGATAATTTTGACAAGCGTTTGGCCGTTTTGCTTGACGATATGGCGGAAACTATGTACGACGCCGAAGGCGTTGGCCTTGCCGCGCCGCAGGTCGGCATACTTAAGCGCGCCGTGGTTATAGACTGCGGCGACGGCCTTGTGGAACTCGTAAACCCGGAAATATTGGAAACAAGCGGAGAGCAGGGCGGCTACGAAGGCTGCCTGTCCTTCCCGGGCGAAAGCGGCTATGTTGTCAGGCCCAACCATGTGCGCGTTCGCGCAATGAACCGCTTCGGTGAAGAATGCGAATATGAAGGGGAGGGCCTTTTTGCCCGCGCCATACTGCACGAGACGGATCATCTTAACGGCCTTGTATATAAGCGCCTTGTTACCGAAGCGCCCGAAGGATACGACGAAAACGAGGAAGATGAATGAAAATAGCTTTTTTAGGCACGCCTGATTTTGCGCTGCCTTCGCTGAAAATGCTGCATGAGCGCGGGGACGATGTGGCCGTGTTCACACAGCCGGACAAGCCCGTTGGGCGCAAGGCGGTAATGACCCCGCCGCCGGTAAAAAAGGCCGCGTTAGAATACGGTATGAAGGTTTATCAGTTCGATAAGATAAAAAGCGAAGAAGGTGTTGCTGCGCTGAAGGCTGAAGCGCCGGAGCTAATGGTAACGGCAGCCTTTGGGCAGATACTCAGCCGCGAAAATCTTGCCGTGCCTAAGTACGGCTGCATAAATGTGCACGGCAGTCTGCTGCCCAAATACCGCGGAGCCGCGCCGATACAATGGGCTGTGATAAACGGCGAAAAGATAACCGGCGTTACCACCATGCTTACGGATATTGGGCTGGATACGGGCGACATTTTGCTGAAGAAAGAAACTGAAATAGGTGAAAACGAGACTGCCGGAGAATTGTTCGACCGATTGGCCGAAATGGGCGCGGAACTGCTGAAAGAAACCATAGAAGCGCTTGAACGCGGCGAGCTGAAGCCGATAAAGCAGAACGAGGCGGAGGCAACCAAGTGCGGCATGATAAAAAAGGAATACGGGCATATAGATTTTTCGCGCGGCAAGGAGGCTGTGCATAATCTGGTGCGCGGCATGAATCCGTGGCCTTGCGCGTATGCAATGCTTGAGGGCGAAGCGGTAAAAATATGGAAAACGCGCCATAGCGACGCGGAGCCGAGCCGCGGAGAGCCGGGACTTATACTGCGCGCGGACAGATTTAACGGCATACTTGTGGACTGCGGGGACGGCGTGATAGAAATACTTGAACTTCAGTTCCCCGGTGCCAAGCGCATGGATGCGGCAAACGCGGTGCTTGGGCACAAGATGGGCTTTAAGGTGTTTGAGTGAGCACGCGGCGCATTGCGCTGAATGCGCTTTCAGACATAATCGATAACGGCGCGTATGCCAATCTGTGCCTTAAGCGGGCGGAGCAGGGGCTGAGCGAGCGGGATGCGAAGTGGGTTTCCGCTGCGGTGTACTGCACGCTGGACCATCTTATGATGATAGACAGAATAATTGCTTCCCACGCTAAAGGTAGGCTGGATAAGACCATACGCAACATACTGCGCCTTGGCGTTTGCCAGGCAAAATATATGAACGTGCCGGACAGCGCGGCATGCAACGAATCCGTGCGCCTAACCAAGGAAGTGGGCAAGGGCGCGCTTTCGGGCTACGTTAACGGCGTTATGCGCTCCGTTTGCAGGGATGCCGAATTGCCGCCGCTCCCCGATGAACCGGCTGAGCGGCTGAGCGTTGAATATAGCTGGCCAAAGTGGCTTGCGGATGAACTTGTTGCCGATTACGGCATAGCTGAAGCAGAGGGTATAATGGCGCAGCAGACGCATGATTTCTGCATACGGGCGCAGTGGCCATATACCGCGGATGAACTTGCCTGCGCGCTTACTGCCAAAGGAATAGGCTTTAGGCGCGGCAAAATAGATCCAAACGCATTCTGCCTTGAAAACGGCTTTAATGTTGAAAAGGAGCCGTTGTTTACGGACGGTAAAATAACCGTGCAGAGCGAAAGCGCTATGCTTGTCTGCCGCGCTATTGAGCCTAAGGCTGGAATGAGAATACTGGACGCATGCTGTGCGCCAGGCGGGAAAACGGCATACATGGCGTCGCTTGCGGAAAACGGATGCAGCATTACGGGATTTGAACTGCATGAGCATAGGCGTGAACTTACGCTGAATACGCTCAAAAGGCTGCATGTTGAAAGCATCGAAATAGTGCAAAAGGATGCATCGGTATACGATGAAGTGTACTGCGGCGCGTTTGACGCGGTACTTGTCGATGCGCCGTGCTCCGGTCTCGGCGTGCGTGGTAAGCCCGATGTTCGCTACGCCAAAACGAGCGGAATGATAGATGCGCTTAGCGAATTGCAGCTGAAAATACTCAATACATGCGCGCGCTATGTTAAAATCGGCGGCACGCTTGTGTATTCAACGTGCACGGTGTCCCGGCGCGAAAACATTGGCGTATGGGAGCAGTTTCTTGTCGAAAATTGCAACTATGCTCCGGGCAATATGGAAAATATATTGCCCCATGATATGCAAAGCCGCGCAGAGGGCGGGCGGATACAGCTGCTGCCGCAGCATGACGGAACGGAAGGCTTTTTTATAGCCAAATTTATACGCAGGAGATAATGATGACGGGGCTTGTTTCAATGGACACGGCGGAGCTTGAAGCGCTGCTGAAAGAATGGGGCGAACCGCGCTTCCGCGCGAAGCAGGTTTTTTCATGGCTCAGCCGCGGCGTAAAGCCCGAAAACATGACCAATCTGCCGAAAACGTTAAGGAGCAGGCTGAGCGAGCTTGCGTTTGACGGGGCGGAAATATACGATAAGTTCATATCTCAAAAGGACGGTACCATAAAATACCTGTTTTCGCTAAGCGACGGAAACATTGTTGAAGGCGTGCTTATGCGCTATCATTACGGCAATACGCTTTGCATATCAACACAGGTTGGCTGCCGCATGGGCTGCGCGTTTTGCGCATCCACGCTTGAAGGCTGCATAAGGAACCTTACCCCTGGCGAGATGCTTTTGTTTGTTGCGCTTGCCAATGCCGATGTTCCCGCAGAGGAAGGCAGAGACAGAAGTGTAACGAACATAGTGCTTATGGGCAGCGGCGAACCGCTTGATAATTACGATAATACGGTCAAATTCCTAAAGCTTGTTTCCTCACCTGACGGCATGGGCATAAGCCCAAGGAATATTTCGCTTTCAAGCTGCGGCCTTGTGCCAAGGATAGATACTTTGCCGCAGGATGCGCCGCACGTTACGCTTTCTGTATCGCTCCATGCGCCCAATGATGAAATACGCAATAAACTGATGCCTATAAATAAGGCATATCCGATCGCCGAGGTACTTGCTGCGGCAAGGCGATATGCTCAAACAACGGGTCGGCGTGTTGTGTTTGAATACGCGCTGGTAAAAGGGCTTAACGATTCGCAGGCGAATGCCAACGAATTGGCGGCCCGCCTCAGGGGGATGACATGCCATGTGAATCTTATTCCGCTTAACCCCGTAAAGGAGCGCAACCTTTTAGGCACCAGTCGAAAGGAAGCGGAAGTGTTCAGAAAATGGCTTGAGGATAGAGGAATATCCGCAACCGTAAGGCGTGAAATGGGAACCGATATAGACGGCGCCTGCGGTCAGCTTAGGCGGCGCGTGCTTATGCAAAGGGAGGAGCAACAATGAAATATGCTGCAAAGACCATTACCGGTATAAGAAAGCAAAATCAGGACGCCGTTTTTATACCCGAAAGGGGCATGATAGCCATCGCTGCCGTTGCGGACGGGATGGGCGGCCATAATGCGGGCGATATTGCAAGCGCGCTTGCAATAAAAACGCTGGTGGAGAATATGCATAAAAACGCGCCCGGAACTATTCGGGAGCGGCTTATAAACGCGGTGAACATGGCCAATTCAGCCGTGTATGAACTATCCTTCAGCGATGAAGGATACCGCGGCATGGGTACGACGCTTGTGGCTGCGGTGCTGGAAGAAAAGCGTTTTATCGCGGCAAATGTTGGCGACAGCAGGCTCTATCATTATGATGGGCTGCATCTTAAGCAAATAACTGAAGATCATTCGTATGTTGCCCAGCTTGCGGCGCTTGGCTATATCACGCGGGAGGAAGCCGCGCGCCATCCTCAGCGCAATATTATAACCCGCGCTGTAGGCACACGTCCAATTGAGCGGGTGGATGTGTTTGAATGCGCATGGGAAAAGGGAGATAAGCTGCTCATATGTACGGATGGGCTTTACGGTGAACTGAGTGAAGATGAACTGGCGGACGCACTCGGCCGGTCGGCTGAAGAATTGCAAACAGCGTGCGATGCGCTTGTCGAACGCGCGCTGAAAGCCGGCAGTCGGGACAATATAAGCGCCGTAATAATATATAACGATGGGGAGAATGCCGAATGATAGGAAGAGTAATTTCCGGAAGGTATACGGTAGAATCCCTTATAGGCTCCGGCGGAATGGCGAACGTGTATAAAGCGCATGACAACATGCTCAACCGCACGGTCGCGCTTAAAGTATTAAAGGAAGAACACCGCGGGGACATGGAGTTCGTGCGCCGCTTCGAGCGCGAAGCGCGCGCCGTGCTCAGCCTTTCGCATGAAAATATTGTCCGCTCCTATGCCGTTGGCGAGGATGGGGATATAAGCTATATAGTGCTGGAATACGTTGAAGGCAGCACATTGAAAGAATTGATAAAGAGCGACGGGCCAATGTCTCCCAAGGTTGCCGTAAATATAATGTGTCAGGTGCTAGATGCGCTATCCCATGCGCACCAGAAGGGAATAATACACCGCGACGTTAAGCCTCAGAACGTTATAATCACCCCGCGCGGCAGGGCGAAGCTGACCGATTTTGGCATAGCGAGGGACGTTGCGGCCACCACGCGCACGTTCACCGGATCGAACGTCGTTATGGGGTCGGTGCATTATATTTCTCCGGAGCAGGCAAGGGGAGAGGATGTCACCGCCGCATCGGACATTTATTCGTGCGCAATAATGCTTTATGAAATGCTTACAGGGCAGGTGCCGTTCGGTGGGGATAACTCCGTGGCTATTGCTCTTAAACATTTGCAGGAGGATATAACGCCGCCGTCGGAACTCAATCCAAGGGTTCCGCGCGCGCTGAGCGACGTTGTGGTGAAGGCCGCCGGCAAGGAACCGAGCCAGCGCTATCCTTCCGCAAGGCAGATGAAGTACGATCTTCTTAGGGCGCTGCGCGAGCCGCACGGCAAGTTTGCCCGCATATATAACCATGATGAGCACGGCAAACACCGCATGAATCACGGCGTGATGAATATTGTGGTTATGCTCATTGTAGTGCTTGGGCTTTTCACGGCGCTATTTTTCATTGCAAGATCAGTACGTGAAGACAAGGGCTTCACGGCAGCCACGGAATACATAATTCCTACCGTTACCAACAAAAAGCTTGAGGAAGCCATAGGTATAGCGCAGCTTAGAGGCTTTGAAATATCGGTTGATGAATATAAGCCGAGCGATATAGACGAAGGCACCGTGCTGGAGCAGTCCCCTGCCGCGGGAACAAACGCCAAGCAGGGCGATACGATAAGCGTTACCGTAAGCTCGGGCAGCGATTATGTTACCGTTCCGGAGCTTATTGGAAGAACGCTGCAGGACGCTACGGACCTCGTATGGGGCATGGATCTCCAGCTTGGCGTTCCGCAGTATGTTACGAGCGATCTGCCGTATGGCCAAATAGTCAGGCAGGAGCCCGTTGCGGGCACAAGCACGTTCGCCGGGGATAAAATAGAAATATGGATAAGCGGTACGCCCGGCAAAGCTACACAGATGCCAAACGTTATGGAGCTTGATCTCAGCAAAGCGATAGCGCTGCTCAGGGAAGAAGGCTTCAAGCAAATACGCATACGCACCGTGCAGCCGGACAGCCAGATAGCGGCCGAAGAATCTGTCGTTGCGCAGAATCCGTCCCCGAACATATCCGTTGCGGCGGATGCGGCGGTGGAATTGAGCGTTTGCCGGTCTCAGCTTGGCAATTACGCTGCGGATGTTGCCTTCAATTTGGATATTGCGGCAGGACCCGGCGTCGTAACAGTAACAGCAAAGCTTGAAGATGGGCTTGAGCTGGTGATATATGAAACCACGCTGCCCGTAGGTTCGCAGCAGAGTGTTTCATTCACCGCGTATTTGCAAAAGGCCGGCCAATACGAATGCACCGTATATGTGGATGGCGTGGTCGTAAGGAGCGGGCAGATAGGCTTTGAATACAGGAGATAATGCATGGCTGATACAGGGCTGATATTAAAGGGCGTAGGCGGCTTCTATACCGTGCTTAGCGATAACGGCACGGAAATAGTATGCCGCGCACGCGGAAGGTTCAGGAAGGATGGTATAACGCCCGTGGTGGGCGATAGGGTTGAATATGTTGAGGACGGCGAGGGCCGCTCGGTCAGTAAGATACTGCCGCGGCGCAATATATTTATTCGCCCTGCCGTGGCCAATTTGGATAAGCTTATAATAGTCGCCTCGCTTTCCGCGCCGAAGCCCGACCTTATGCTGATGGATAAGCTTATTATTCGCTGCGAAAAGCATAATGTTGAGCCGGTGATAGTGTTGAACAAATGCGATCAGGCTGATGCGGATGCGGCGGATGATATTCGCGCGCAGTATGCACCGGCGGGGTATACCATCATTATCGCATCGGCCGCCAAAGGGGACGGCGTGGACGCTATAAAAGCTGAGATAGCGGGGAACATATGCTGCTTTGCGGGGCAGAGCGCCGTGGGCAAATCCTCGCTTATAAACGCCATTGTGCCGGAACTTGCGCTTGAAACGGGCGGGCTGTCCAGAAAAACAGACAGAGGACGGCATACCACGCGCCATGCGCAGCTTTGGCATGTATGCGGCGGGGCGGTGCTGGATACGCCCGGGTTCAGCTTGCTTGAAGCGGACGAGATGGAGCCGAAGGAGCTTTGCGAATGCTATCGCGAAATGCGCGGCAAACGCATAGGCTGCCGCTTTGGCGAATGTTTGCACCGCAGCGAGCCGGACTGCGCCGTTAAACCGCTTATAGGCACTGCGCTGTCGCCGGAGCGATATGAAAGATACCTTATAATACTTGATGAATTGATAGAAAAGAGGAAACACAAATATGATTAAGATCGCCCCCAGCCTGCTCTCTGCCGATTTTGCGAACATGGGAGGAGCCACAAGAAAGCTTGGCGAATGGAATGCAGACCTTGTGCATTTCGACGTAATGGACGGCACGTTCGTGTCCACGATAACGTTTGGGCCGGCCATGTGCGCCGCCATACGCCCGTATACAGAGCTGCCTATAGATGTGCATATAATGGTGGAGCATCCGGAAACATATATAGACCAGTTTGCCAAGGCGGGCGCAGACTATCTTACGTTCCATGCAGAGGCCGATGCACATGCGCACAGAACGCTTCAGGCAATACGCCGCGCGGGCATGAAGGCCGGCGTTGCAATTAATCCCGGCACGCCTGTTGAGATGGTGCAGTATCTTTTGTCCATATGTGATTTGGTGCTGGTTATGAGTGTTAATCCGGGCGCTGGCGGGCAGAGCTTTATTGCGGAAGTACTGCCGAAAATAGAGTGGCTTAAAAAGCAGCGTGAAGCACACGGCTATACATATGAGATAGAGATAGACGGCGGCATAAATGCGGACACTGCGAAGCTTGCTGCCAAGGCGGGCGCGGACATACTGGTATCCGGAAGCAGCGTATTCAAGGCGAGTGATCCAAAGGACATGATCGCGCGGATGCACCGAGCCGAAAACTGATTTTAGAAAAATTTTTATTAGCCGGCGTGGGGATAAAACGGCATTTGTCCCCACGCGCGCAAAAATAATGCTTGCAATAAGTCGGCTTTTATGTATAATAATATGTGCGTCAAGCGAACGGGGTTATAGCTCAGCTGGTCAGAGCGCTACGTTGACATCGTAGAGGTCGTTGGTTCGATCCCAACTAATCCCACCACAATAATCCTGCGGTGTGCGTAAGTTCCTGTGTATAAACCCACAGAGTAACTACGGGAGCGCAATTGCCGAGGCGGATGTCGAGCCGGCCTGACCGGATGGCAGCAAACCAACAGAGCGCACCCACCTGCCGAGAGGCGGGTGTTATATAGGGAGCGACGGCATCTTGGGATTATCAAGCTTCAATGCGGAATTGTGTAATGGTAGCACCTACGACTCTGACTCGTATTGTCTAGGTTCGAATCCTAGTTCCGCAGCCAAACCCCCGTACTGATGTACGGGGGTTTATGTTACTCATTCGTTGTGTGCTACGCAGCAGAGGAAGTTGAGCTAAATATCAGATGCTTTAATGTGTATGATTAGATGCCTGTATACATGCATACAAATACTATGATAGCCATAAGCAGTAGTTTTAACTGTAAAGAAAATGAGACGAATACGATAATTAATATAGAATATGACTTGCTTTTATAGGCAAAATTGATATAATTAATGCATGAAGAATTGCCAAAGCATGAACGGCAAATTGCAAAACCTGACGGAAAGGCAGTGAATAGTTATGGGCGCGTGGGGAACTACGCTTTATTCGAATGACACGACGAGCGCTATAAGAGACGAGTATATAAAGAAGTTGAATAGCGGCGAGCCGAACGAAGAAATAACTATGGATCTCATTAAAGAGTTTCAAGCGTTGATTTGTGATACCGAAGAACAGGCGTTATTCTGGTATGCCTTAGCGGATATGCAGTTGAGCCATGGCATGCTTATGCAGTATGTACGTGACAAGGCGTTGCTTTGCATGGAGGATATAAAGGAATCCGAGCGCTGGGCGCGTCCGGATCAAGACATGGTCACGGGCTGGGTCAAAACACTTGAAGCGTTGAAAAAGAGGTTGGAGGCCGAACTGCCCAAGAACACGGGCAAGATCGAGTAAAGTCTGCTTTTTGGCGGGTATGGCCTGAGGTGGCTATACTGGAGTGTTTTTAGAGAATTTGATTAAGCAATTAAAAGAGCCTATTTTGTGGTAGGCTCTTTTTATTTACCCTACCTTATCAGCACAATTTGACTGAATACGCGCAATGTAATATAATATTTTAGCGTAATATGGCTATACATATTAGCACAACGGTGCTTTTATTGCGGTAAGGAGGATATTATGGGCAGAATGTTTGGTACGGACGGCGTGAGGGGGATTGCAAACGCCGACCTTAGCTGTGAATTGGCAATGAAAATAGGCGCGGCTGGCGCATATGTGCTGACAAGCGTACATAATCCGCGCATACTGGTTGGGCAGGATACCCGGAAGTCGGGCGATATGCTCGCATGCGCGCTAAGTGCCGGCATATGCTCGATAGGCGGCGATGTGATAAACGTAGGCGTCATCCCTACGCCCGCAATGGCATACCTTGCGCGGCTGTATTCTGCGGATGCCGCCGTTATGATAAGCGCATCGCACAACACAATGGAATACAACGGCATAAAATGGTTCGATGGCGATGGCTATAAGCTTTCCGATGAACTTGAGGACCGCATAGAAGCCATTGTAAAGGGCGAAGAAATAATGGATAAGCCTACGGGAAGCGGCGTTGGCAACTGCCTGAGCGCACCGCGAGCCGTTGAAAAATACAAGGAATTTCTCAAATCCACCGCTACGGAAAGCTTCAGCGGCATGACCGTAGTGCTCGATTGCGCAAACGGGTCTGCATCAAATATAGCAGCCGACGTATTCAGCGAACTTGGCGCAAAGGTGATATCCTGGGCCGATGAGCCGGACGGCTGTAATATAAACGACCTTTGCGGCTCCACACATCCCGATAGCTTGCAGGAACTTATGACGGAGCGCATGGCGGATGCAGGCTTTGCTTTTGATGGCGATGCAGACAGGGTGATAGCCGCGGATGAAATGGGCAACATTGTTGATGGCGACAGGATAATGGGCATCTGCGCTAAATATATGAAGAAAGAAGGGAAGCTTAAGGACGATACGCTTGTTGTTACCGTGCTTTCCAATCTTGGCCTTAAACTGCGCATGAAGGAACTTGGCATAAATATAGAAGAAACCGCCGTAGGCGACAGATACATACTTGAGCGCATGCGCCAGAAGGGGTATTCCCTTGGCGGCGAGCAGTCTGGCCATATTATATTCTATGACAAGAATACCACGGGCGATGGTATGCTCAGTGCAATACAGGTGATGAACATACTGGCAAAGACAAAGAAGCGCTTTTCGGAGCTTGCAAATGATGTTCCTATACTGCCGCAGGTTATGGTGAACGTTGTAGTATCACCGGAGGACAAGGCTGCTGCGCTTAAGGATGAAGACATGATAAACGATATACGCGCGGTGGAAAAGCTGCTTGAAGGCGAAGGAAGGGTGCTGGTGCGCGCAAGCGGCACGGAACCGCTTATAAGAATAATGCTTGAAGGCAGGAGTGAGGAGCAGATAAATCCCCTTGCCCTGAGAATAGCCAAAATACTTGAAGCGAAGTATGCCGGCAGAATAAAATAATGCTCCGCTTTACTTTATCGGTAAACGGTGATATTATATAGGGTAGGAAATTGAATACACTTTCATGTTCCATCCCGCTTTGGGGAGGCTAAGAGGGAAGCAGGTTAAAGGCCTGCGCGGTCCCGCCGCTGTATGCGCGGAGCGTTCTGCATATGTGCTAACTTACTTGGCACGGCCACTGGGCTATAAGCACCCGGGAAGGCATTGCAGAATGCGATGAAGCGCGAGCCAGAAGACCTGCTTGAAAGTTCGCCTTACCACGGGTCAATGGTACATGGGGCGGGGTATACTAAGCTTGTTTTCTCGTATGCCCGATTGATTTATGTGTGCAGAAATACGGCTGCGGCGATTATCGCCGCAGCTTTTTGCGTACAAAAAACTTGGAAAGGAACATATTGGTAAGGTGAGTATTCAAAAAAAACTTTTTGCGGCAATGGCGCTTATTATGGCGCTTTTGTTCGCGGGATGCAGCGCGATAGGCTCTAATGACCACAGGGGTTCGCTTGATGTTGACTATATCGCAAACGGCGATGAGGGTGAAGATAGGCTTAATCAGCTAAAAGGCCTTGCCGCAGAGAACACCACATCTGAGCCGGAGAACAAGCTTAGAACACCGGCGCCGGTTGACGGCGGAGACGATGAGGATACCGCATCCGTTGGCAGGGCGCAGGCAGAGGCAAGGGATAATGAAATAACTTCCGAAGCCGTACAGACTGAGCAGACAACGGCTCCCGTGAGCAGTAAAGAGCCGGAGGCGAACACCTGCACCATAACGATACGGTGCGATACTGCCGTTGCAAAGGGCATGCATCTTGAAAAAAAGTGGCAGGGGATAGTCCCTGCAAGCGGCGAGATACTCAAAACCACCACGATGACGTTTGAGCAGGGGGATACGGTTTTTGATGTTCTGTGCGCCGTGCGCGATAAGTATAAGCTGCATATGGAATACTCCGGCGCAAAGGGCAACGAGTATATAGAAGGAATAAACAACCTTTATGAATTCGATGGCGGCCGCTGGAGCGGATGGATGTATTGCGTGAATGATTGGTACCCCAACTATGGCTGCGGGCAATACGTGGTCAAAAGCGGGGATGTAATAGAATGGAACTACACGTGCGACCTGGGTAAGGACCTTGGCCAAACGTGGCTGGCGGGATAAGAGGCATGGGCGAAAGCGCGATAAGCATAAAAGGGCTTAAGAAGGACTATAACGTGGGCGCGGGCGAGGTGCATGCCCTGCGCGGTATAGATATGGAGATCGCATGCGGCGAATTTGTCTGTATTGCCGGCAAAAGCGGCAGCGGCAAATCGACTCTGCTCAATCTTGTTGCCGGGCTTGAAAGCCCGACCGATGGCAGCATAAACGTGCTTGGTCAGCGGATAGACCGAATGAGCGAGATTGAGCGCATTCGCTTCCGCCGCTCGCATATAGGGTTTGTATTTCAGTCTTATAGACTGCTGCCGCAGTATACGGCAATAGAAAACGTTGCGCTGCCGCTGATGCTGCGCGGCGTTGAAAAGCGGGAACGCGAACGGCGCGCGCTTGAGGCGCTGGATATGGTAGGCATAGCCAAATGCGCCCGCCAGCGCCCTGCGCAGATGAGCGGCGGAGAGCAGCAGCGTGCGGGCATAGCGCGCTCCATAATCACTTCGCCCGCAATAGTAATGGCGGACGAGCCTACGGGCAATCTTGATACGGCAACGGGCGAAATGGTGCTTACGCTGTTTCAAAAGCTGTTCAGGCAGAACGGCACAACGCTGATGATAGTTTCGCATGATGATGATATGCCGCGCCATGTGGACAGGACGATAAGACTGAGCGATGGAGCATTGATAGGGGAGGGAATAAACGCATGAATATAAAAAGAACCATTGCAGCGGCGATAGTACTGAGCATATTGCTTACGGCTCTGCCTGCACTTGCCGCGGGGAAGGTGGAACTGAGCTTTGATTGCGACCCGTCTACCGCAAGTATAGAGGTCATAGGCGGCAAGGCATACCTTGGTAACTACACCGTACCCGGAGACGGCACATATCCGTTTACGGCTACAGCTGACGGATACATGGATTACAACGGCTCATTTGACGTGGTGGACGGCAAAGTATACTTCAACGGCGCTGAGTGCGGCGGCAATAAGATACATATCGTTATGAGCAAGCAGCTTTATCCTGTGCTCATAACCAAGAATCCGCAGAATATGACGCTTAATGTTACCGACTCGCTCGGCAATCCGGTAAGCGACACAGCCAACCTGCCCGCGGGAACGTATCTTTATACTGCATTTGCAGATGGGTACGAAAGTGCGGCAGGCAAGTTTGCCGTTGAAAATGCCCCTGCGGTGGTGAACATAACGCTCAAAGCAATAGCTAAAACCATGCCGACTACAAGCGGCATAGGCGCGCTTGCGCTGCTGCCGGCAAACATTGCCGGGGAATATTACAGCGCGCCCACGGGAAGCCCGGGAGAACTGGTTAGCCTGTATCTTCCCGTTATAAATAACGGAGAACCGCTTACTGACATAACAATAGAGCCCATAATATCGAATAACGTTGAGGAATTCCCGTTTGCTGCGGATGCGGCAAATTATGGGCTGAGGCTGCCGGATCTTGGTACCGGGGCATGGGCCGTGGCCCAATATATGCTGAAAATATCGCCTTACGCCACAAATGGTGTAAAGACTGTGCAGTTCCGCGCCATATACCGCGAGAACGGCGTGCTTAGGGACAGCACGCTGAGCGCAAGCGTGACAATAGTGAATGGCTATGAAGCGCCGCAGGAAACGCTGCATACCGCGCCAAAGCTGATGGTGAGCGGCTATGCCGTGAATCTTGATACCATTTATGCAGGCGATGATTTCACGCTTACGGTGTTTGTAAAGAACACATCCGCATCAGCTTCTGCCGTGAATATTACCGGCGCGCTCACGCTTGATCCGTCCGCGCTTATGGCGGCGCTTGGCAGGAGCGATACCGGCTACGCGGCTAAGATAGCACCCGGCGATACTGCGGAAATAGTTTATGACCTTACCGCAATGCCGGATATTCAGGGCAATGCTCAAATAGCCATAAAGCTTGAATACGAGGATAAAGAGAATACCGCCGCAAGCGTTACGCAGACCATAACGCTGCCCATTAAGCAAAGGATGCGCATAAGTGTGGATCAGCCGGAAATATTCGCGGAAGGCGCGGCGGAAGGGGATTATATTGCCGTTTCGCTGCCGATAGTGAACAAGGGCAAAACGAAGGCATACAACGTTGAAGTAAAGCTTGAGAGCGAAAAGCTGAGCATGAGCGAAAGCTATTACGGCGGCGATATACTGCCGGGTGCTAAGCAAAGCGCGGAGTTTCAGCTGCTTTGCCTTAATGGCGGCGCAGCGGACGGAATGCTGACGGTAAGCTTTGAAGACGCCGAAGGCAATATATATGAACAGAATGTGCCTATACAGGTCGACATTGCCGAAAGCATAAGCATACCTGCTGCGGCTTATACGGAAGCCGAACAGCCGCAGGAGAAGCCCGAAGCATTCCCAATATGGATAGCAGCGGCGGGCGCGGCAGCGGTAATCGCGGTGGCGGCGGCGCTGATAATAAAAAAGGGGCGTAGCAATGCGGCCAAGTGACTTTATACGCACAGGCATAATAAACCTATCACGGAGGCGCGTGCGCACAAGCCTTACCGCGTTATCCATGGCGATAGGTGTAATGTGCATACTGATGCTGGTTTCGGTGGGCATAGGGTATGAACAGGCGTATAGAGAATCGATAGAGGCCATGGGCAGCCTTACAAAAATAGATGTTACGCAAAAGAACGGCTCAAACGGGAAAATAGCCATTCTTAACAAAAAGGCGGTCGCTGCGTTTAAGGGTATAGACGGCGTTGAGGCGGTGACGCCCGTGCTGCAGTCAACGGCGTACCTTAAAAGCGGGAAATACATAACGATGGTAAAGCTGTATGGCATAGATATGGATACGGCGGCAAGCTTCGGCATAGCGCCGATTGAGGGCGAGCCGCCCAAGAAAGGCACGCGGCTCATGCCTGAGCTTATGGCAACGGATGACCTGGCGGCAAGCTTTGCGGAGCCGGATACATGGAAAGAAGCAATAGACCGCAACGGCAAACCGCTGATAGATCTTATGCGCGCAAACGTGAAGATGACGTTTGATTATGCAAGCCTTGTGGGCGACTATACAGAGGGCGAGGACGGCAGGGCCGTGCCGCTTGGCCAAAGCCTTAGGGCGAGCGTTACGGGAATATGCAGCGCAATGAACTATACCTATTCATGCTCGGCGTTTCTGCACATGGATACGCTCAAGGCAATAGATGGAAACAGCAACGCCGCGGCGGACAAAAACGCGGCGGAATACCCGTTGGTCTGGGTAAAAGTAAGTAACGCTAACGATGTTATGGAAATAGCTTCGCTTATACGAAGCGCTGGCTTTGAAACATACAGCCTTACGGACATGCTGGAATCCGTAAAGGAGCAGACGGCAAGGATACAGGGATTGCTGTTCGCAATAGGTGCCGTGGCGCTGCTGGTTGCGGGGCTATGCATAGCGAACACAATGATGATGGCCATAAACGAACGGCGCACGGAGGTTGGCATACTGAAGGTGCTTGGCAGCGAACTTCGCGATATTGCGGCTATGTTCCTTACCGAGGCAGCAATGATAGGCTTGCTTGGCGGGCTTGTTGGAATAGGGCTGAGTTTTGCGCTGCGTGCTGCGCTGAACGGCATGCTGAGCGAAATGGATGTGCGTTCCGTGATGCCGGTATGGCTTGCGGGATTCGCGCTGGCGTTTTCGGTGGTAATTGCGGTTATAAGCGCGCTTATACCTGCAATGAACGCAATGAGAATATCCCCGCTTTGCGCAATGCGGGATGAATAGAAATAAGGAGAGCATGTATATGAAACTAAGGATGCGAATATGCGCGGCGCTTATTGCGATGCTGATGCTTTGCACATCGTTTGGATCGCTTGCGCTTGAAGGGGAGAGCTACACTTCATCTGAACAGCAGCTCATATTGTCCGTACAGTCCGCAATACAGCAGGGCGCGGCATATATGCTCAATCCCGTGGGCAGCTATTATCCGGAAAACGGGCTGAGTTTCGGCACGCTGCAGGGCGACTGGGCGGCATTTGCCCTGGGCAGGAGCGGCTTGGCGATACCGTATGACATATGGCAAAAATATGCGGATAATTCAAGCGCGGCAATGGCAAAAGCCATAGAGAAGGTGAGGGCTGAGCACAGCGACATAACAACGCTGCCGCTTCTGCATTACCGCAAGCGTACAGAGAATATGCGCGCGATGATAGGATATACATCGCTTGGCCTTGACGTGCATAACGTGGCGGGATACGACATAACCCGCGCGCTGGGCAACTATACGGATATTATATGGCAGGGCATAAATGCTACCATATTCACGCTTATCGCCCTGAATACGCTGAATTACGATATGCCGCAGCTTACATATGAAGAAATGAGCCAGGGCGTTCACGGCACGGCCGTACAGGCCACGCGGGAAATGCTTGTAACGCGCATAATGTCTCAGGAACTGCCAAGCGGCGGCTGGGTGCTGGATACAGGCTTTGAGGTTGAAGACGGGGACGGTTCCGGCAGCTTTATGCCGTCCACCGATAAGGCCGATCCTGATATTACCGCAATGGCAATACAGGCGCTCGCGCGGTACAGGAGCATGAACGTTACCGTGAACGGTACGGAGAAAAACGTTGGCGATGCGATAGAGCGCGGACTTAACGCGCTGAGCGCAATGCAAAAGAGCGCGGGCGATTTCGATTCATGGGGCACTACGAACGTTGAAAGCACGGCGCAGGTGCTTATGGCGCTTATAGCAATGGGCATAGACCCGCTAAAGGATGATCGGTTTATAACAGCAAGCGGTAACACGCTTATAAACGGCATATTGCGCTATCATGTTGCGGGTTCGGGCTTCCGCCATGTTATGGACGGCTCTGTCAACGCTATGGCGACCGATCAGGCAATGTATGCGCTGGTAGCTTACGACCGCTTCCTGAAAGGCAAGAATTATATATACAACATGAGCGACAATTTAGAAGCTCATGCAATATCGATAGATACAGCTGAGCATGGCACGCTGAGCGCAGCTGAGAGCGCATCCCAAGGGCAGCGGATAACCGTGTATGCGTCCCCTGAGGACGGCTATATTCTAAACGACGTTAAAGCATATCTGTATCAGTCTGAAATAAGCTTCACGGACGGCATTATGCGCGTTTCATGGGAACATACGCCAACGTACCAGCAGGCTGACGTAAGTCAAGACGGGCTGAGCGCAAGCTTCACAATGCCCAACGTACCGGTGCTGATACGGGCGGAGTTTGGCGAAGGAGGCCAAACGGGCGAAAGCTATGGCTTTATACAGACCAGTGTAAACGGCTCCGTGCGCGTATCAAAGGATAGCGCAAGGGCGGGCGAAAGGGTGCTTATAAGCCCCAAGCCGCTTGACGGTTATGAATACATAGAAGGCACAATCAGCGCAATAGGGCCAAACGGCGAAAGCATTGCACTGAGCGAGAACGCGAGCGGTGGCTGGGAATTCACAATGCCCAGCGGCAGCGTGACGCTGTATGCGGAGTTCAGCGAGCTGCAAACCATAGGCCATGTGACGATATCCATAGAGAAATTCACGCTCGGGCAAGGATACATGATTGAACCTGTGCAGGTAGAGCTGCGCCAGAATGACAGCGTTGCAAAGATAATAACCCGCCTGCTTGATGACTATGGCATGTCATATACACTTGGGCCGGGCGCAAGCATAGAGAGCGGATTCTATCTTGCGACCATAACCGACGGCAGCGACCCTAACGAGGAGATAAATCCGCCGCAGTACATTGTGGACGCCATAAACAAGGATGGCGGAGAGCTTCAATACACGCGCGACAGTGAAAGCCTTGGCGAATTCGACTACGCGCAGAAGTCCGGCTGGATGTATTCGGTGAACGGCGCGTTCCCGAACTACGGTGCATCGGATTTCACGACCACTTCTGGTACAAATCCGCTGAAGGATGGCGACGTTATACGCTGGCAGTTCACCCTTTGGGGACTTGGTGCGGACATAGGCGGCGGCTTTGATGGCGATGAAACGTCCGGCTCGTTTGAATATTCATATACCGCAATAGCCGACAGAACTGCTGCAACAAGCAGCCTTGCGGACGCTAACAGCAACTATTCCGCATGGGTATCTGCAAACAGCGGTACATATTCCGCGGCATTGAGCGCCATGGCGGACCTTACCATATCCGAATCCGCCCTGAATGAAGCGCTTGCGCCTGTGCGCGCAATGCTTGCGGCGAACAAGGATGAATTCAGGATAATACTGCCCAACAGCGCCGCTGCGAACGGCCACAAGATAACCGTAAGCGGCAAGGCGAAGGCGGGCGACGACGTTACGGTAACGGTAACGCCTGCGGACGGGTACGAGCTGTATCTTGGCAGCCTTAAAGCGAACGGCGTGAAGCTGAGCAAAAAAGGCGATGCATACAGCTTTGTTATGCCGGCGGCGGACGTGGCCATAACGGCAAGCTTCTGCAAGGAAGGCACCGGCCCAGCCGAAGTGAAGGGAGACGCCAACGGCGACGGCAGCGTGAATATAGCGGACGTTGCGCTGATATGCCGCTACATAATGGGCGAAGCTCAGCTTGGTGCGGATGCGCGCGAGCTTTGCGACATGAACGGCGACGGCAAGATAAACGTTACGGACGCGGTGCTTGTTTGCATGAAGGTGGCCAGGAATTAACTTTAGGTATTTTAGCCCCTTACCCAATGAAGGTATAAAGGCTTTAATATAAAGACCAGAAAGGAAGGTAAACCAATGAAAAAAAGAGTATTGGCATTGATGCTCGCGCTTGTTATGGCGCTTTCCCTGCTGCCGATGATGGTGGCGGCGGAAGGCGAAGCACAGGCGACGGAACCCAATTCTGCGCAGATGCAGAATGAAACCGAGGTTACACCAACCCCGGAAGTACAGGAGACCATTGTTCCCGTGGAGGAACAGCGTACCTATGGCTCGCCGAGCGGGGAACTCGCAACGATAACCGTTACCAGCGAGAACACGCGCACCGGAGCCACGACCGGCAAGGTAAAGATAAAGGTGGATAAGCCGTGCAAAGTATATTACACGGTCACAGAGGAAAACGCTGATTGGCCCGGCAATCCAACGGCAGAAGATGAAGAGAGCGGAAACTTCTGGCCTTATACCCAAGTGGGTAAGGATACGGAGCATGTAATTACGGTTACGGCAGATGGGATAAACAGCTTTTTCGAGCTGGATATCAAAGATATTCCTACTCAGGAAAAATGTAAGGTTTGGCTTATAACGACGGATGAGAATGCTACGATCGATATGGGCAAGATAGTTAACGTATCGATCCCGAAGTTTGAAGGCCAGACCGAACCGGAGGCTCCGAAGGCCAGCGTAAAGGTATACTTTACATTCTATGATGGCAAGAATTATTGCTTCCCCGTCGGCAGAACCGAGATAACCGCCGTTGAAGGCACCGCTGCCAAGTATGGCATGGAGAACGCTAAGGCCGGCCACCTGGTGGGCGGAATGGACCACAGCATAAAGGCTGGTCAGGTCAGCGTGCTTGATGCGCTGCTGTGCGCGCATGAGGCTGTGTACGGCGCTGCATTCACCAAGGATACAATGGGCAGCTATTTTGGCGGCAGCAGCAGCTTTGTATCGAAAATATTCGGCGTGGATGGCGGCATCAGCTATGCCGTAAACGACCGTCTGCCCGTAGGCCCCAAGAGCGATGGCTATGCCATAAACGAGTATGCGCTCAGCGAGGGCGACGACGTATATTTCTTTATATACGGTGATGCTTCCTGGGGAGATTACCTCAGCTACTTCGATAAGAAGCAGGTCATCGTCAAAGCGGGCGAGGAAGTGACGCTGACACTTTCAGGGTATATGGCCGTAGAGCAGATGGGCCCAGAAGGCAGCGACACGAAACCGCTTAGAACGTTGGAAAGCATTGAAGGTGCTGAAATAGACCTGCTTGATGGAAACTACGAATTTGGTGATTATCTCGGAATGACTGATACGGACGGTAAAGTAACGCTGAAATTCGATAAGGCGGGAACATATTATGTTTCGGCGATAGGCGAATCAAGCACAACATTCCCCATAACCGGGCCGTGGTGCGAAATAACCGTAAACGAAGCCAAGCCCGGCGAAAGCGACCTGAACGGTATGCTGGTATATAACGGTACAGTTGCAGATAATACCACCGTTATACTGAAAAACGCCGATGATTCATACACTACCACCAATGTATTTGAGTGGAACAAGTATGAATACGACCTTGGCACCGTGACCGACAGCAGCAACCAGCTCCGTTTTAAGCTGAAGCTTCCCACGGGCGCAAAGGCCACGCTGCATTATACCGACCTTAGCGGCAACCCCGCTACCAAGGACGCCACCAAGTCAAGCAACGGCGCGTGGATCAACTGCCTCAAGCCCGGTAAGAACACCGTTAAGGTGGTTATTACCCCGCCCGCAGGCAGCACCGTTGGCGAAAAGACCTATACCATCAACGTAAACTGCCAGCCCCGCCTTACCGCACTTGTGCTTTCCGCTGATGGCAATGAGGCGTATCTCAACCCCACGTTCAAAAACAGCGTGTATGATTATAGCGCGGATATCAGTGCAGCTATTGAAACCGTGCTTGTTACCGCCACGCCAAAGGATGCCTCCTGCACCGTTACCTATAACGGACAGACTGACAGCAACGTGGACATAAAGGATACCGACACGATAGTCGTCCGCGTCGAAAAGGACGGTATATACAGCGAATATACTATAAAGCTTAACAAGAAAACCGCATATACCGTTAAGTTTGAAACCTACCCCGCGAATGCGATAGTAAGGCTTCAGGATCCTAAAAAGGCTATACTTTCGCCCAATGCGGATGGCGTATATGAAAACCTGCTGCCGGATACCGATTACACTTGGGTAGTTACCTGCAAGGGCTACGTTACCAAGACCGGCACGCTGAATACCCCCGCGCAGCTTACCAATGGCGTACTGTCAGTTATACTTGCCGCCGCGCCCGCGTCTAACTTGCCTGATTATTCGGGCGAATGGCCGACGTTCAGGAACAGCAAGAACAACAACGCCCTCACCAATTCCGTAACGCCCGATAGTGCAGCAACCGCTGAACTCAAGTGGGCAAAGAAATACGGTTCTGGCTGGGGTCCAAAAGCTGTAAATGTGCCAATAATTGTAAATAATCATATTTACATTGCAAGGAATGACGATATCTTCTGCCTGAGCAAAGATACCGGCGAAGCAGTTGTAAGCGGCAAGCTTGCATCACCCCAGGGCGGCTATGGAACCAACTCTATGGTTTATGCCGAGGGAATGGTGTTTGTGCAGCTTGGCAATGGACACATACAGGCGCTTCGTGCGGATACGTTGGAAAGCCTTTGGGTGACCGAATCCATAGGTGACCAGACCATATCTCCCATAACTTACTATAACGGCTATATTTACACCGGTACATGGGGCAGCGAAACCAAAGAGCAGAATTTTGCCTGCTTCTCCGTAACCGATGAAGACCCCACAAACGGCTTTGAAACCAAGTACGCAACGTGGCTCAGGCCGCATGCAGGCGGTTATTACTGGGTAGGCGCATATGTGAACGACGTTTGCGCGGTATTTGGTTCCGATGACGGCTCAAGCGGCAGCAACAGCCCCACCGCGGTGCTGTACTCCGTAAACCCCGTAACCGGCAGAATCATCGATACTATAGATAACGTGATAGGCGATATCCGCTGCACTGTTGTTTATGATTCCGGTCGCGTGTACTTCACCACCAAGGGCGGTTATCTCTACTCCGTGGGCCTTAACACCAACGGTACGTTTGACCATAACTCCATCAAGTCTATCCAGATTGGCAGCATGTCTACCAGCACTCCCGTAATATACAAGGGAAGGCTGTATGTTGGCTGCTCCGGCAAGGGCTATGACTGGAATGGCGATTCCGGCAGCGGTATAGCCGTGGTAGACGTGTCCGGCGGCAAGCTTGAAAAGATATACAAGGCTTCAACACCCGGTTACCCGCAGGCAGGCCCGCTGGTAAGCACCGCGTTTGAAAGCAGCACCGGCAAGGTGTATGTGTATACCACTTACAACAACAACCCCGGCGGAATATACATAATAGAGGACAGCGCAGGCCAGACCGAACCCAGCGCGAACAACGGCAACCTGTATGTGCCCGAGAAGGCATATCAGCAGTTTTGCATAAGCACCATCTGCGCGGACAGTGAAGGCACGCTCTATTATAAGAATGACTCCGGCATGGTAATAGCCGTTAAGAGCAAGGCTAAGCTGCCCGATCCTCCCAAGCCCACGCCCACTCCCGGCGATGATGACGGCTATAAGCCCGGTTGGCCTGGCGGCAGCATACTTGGCCCGGGTTCAAACTCCAATGTACCCACTCCGCCCACGGCAGAAATGCCCGTTACCGGCGGCGAAGAAAGCATACTGCCCATAGCCCTGCTTATTGCCGGCGCGGTCATGCTGGTTGCACTCAGGCGCAAAAAGAGAGTATAATATAAACAAAAACGGGAGACAAGCCGAAATGGAGTTCGTATATAACGATATGAGCGCGCAGGCGAGCATGGCGCAATATATAAACGATTGCGTTGATGTGCCGCGCATAATAAAGGGATGCCAAGGCTGTAAAAACTATGCCAAGCTTTGGTCATGCCCGCCATTCGGCTTTGACCCCGTTAAGATTTGGCGTGATTATTCTAAGCTGACGCTGTACGCAAGGAAGATATCCTTCCCAAAGGAGCTTACGGAAAAATCATTCGATGCATATGGGCTTACGGCGCAATATTTTGAAATATGGAATAAAGAACGCAGGAAGTTTTTTATCGAGCTTATGGAACGGGAACAGAGCACGCCGGGTAGCCTTATGCTTGCCGCGGGCTGCTGCGACGAATGCGCAACGTGCGCGCGGGCAAACGGTGTGCCGTGCATAAAGCCCGACAGGCTCAGATATTCCATAGAGTCCCTTGGCGGGGACGTTGAAAAAACGCTGGAGCTTTATTTTAACGAAAGGCTGCTTTGGGGCAGGGAAGGGCATATGCCCGAATATATGCTGCTTGTGGGTGGACTGATGCAAAAATAAATATCGCCTATATTCCCGCGCCATGGCTTCTGTTGGACCGGAGGGCCTGTGCGCGGGGATAAAAATAAGCTTACCCCAAAGGGTAAGCTTATTTTGTGTATTTAATGATTAAAAGTCACATTCCTGCTCGATATGCGCTATAAGCTGATCGATGGGCATACGAATCTGCTCCATGGTATCGCGGTCGCGCACGGTAACGGTGTTGTCCTCAAGGGTATCGAAGTCAACCGTTATGCACATGGGCGTGCCGATTTCGTCATGGCGGCGGTAACGCTTGCCTATGGCGCCGGAATCATCGTAATCCACCATGAACTTCTTGGAAAGCATGCTGTAAATTTCGCGCGCCTTGTCGCCCAACTTGTTCTTCTGCAGCGGCAGAACAGCGGCCTTATAAGGAGCGATTGCGGGATGCAGATGCAGAATGTTCCTCACGTCGCCGTTTTCAAGCGTTTCTTCGTCGTAAGCGTCGCACAGGAGCATCAGCAGCATTCTTTCTACGCCAACGGAAGGCTCTATGACATAAGGCACATACTTCTCGTTGGTGAAAGGATCGGTATAGGTAAGATCCTGACCGGACTGCTTGGCATGCGCGCTAAGGTCGAAATTGGTGCGGCTCGCAACGCCCCAAAGCTCGCCCCAGCCGAACGGGAACTTGTATTCTATATCGGTGGTGCCGTTGGAGTAATGCGAAAGTTCGGCCTTCTCATGCTCCCTCAGGCGCATATTTTCCTCGTGTATGCCAAGGGACAGCACGAAGTTCTTGCAGTATTCCTTCCAATACTGGTACCAGTCAAGCTCGGTGCCGGGCGCGCAGAAGAATTCAAGCTCCATCTGCTCAAACTCGCGGGTACGGAATATGAAGTTGCCCGGGGTTATCTCGTTGCGGAAGGATTTACCGATCTGGCCTATACCGAAAGGTATCTTGCGGCGAGTGGTGCGCTGCACGTTCTTGAAGTTTACGAATATGCCCTGCGCGGTTTCGGGACGCAGATATATCTGGCTGGCAGTGTCCTCGTTAACGCCCTGGAATGTTTTGAACATCATGTTGAACTTGCGGATGGGGGTGAACTCGCTCTTTCCGCATTCGGGGCATACTATGCCTTTTTCGGCAATGTATGCGGACATCTGCTCATGTGTCCATCCGTCGGGATGTACGTCCTCAAGGCCGTGCTTTTCGGCATATTCTTCAATAAGCTTGTCCGCACGGAAACGGGCTTTGCAGCTCTTGCAGTCCATAAGCGGGTCGTTGAAGTTCACAACGTGTCCGCTGGCTACCCAAACCTCCGGGTTCATCAGTATGGCGGAGTCGAGACCGACATTGTATTCGCATTCCTGCACAAATTTGCGCCACCATGCTTTTTTTACGTTGTTTTTCATCTCCACGCCCAGAGGGCCATAATCCCACGCGTTTGCAAGGCCGCCGTAAAGTTCGGAGCCGGCGAAAACAAAGCCGCGATTTTTGCAAAGCGCAACTATTTTATCCATACTATATCCGCTCATTAGGTATAACCTCCTAAAAATTTATAGCGATTTTTTCAATATTAAATATGATACCATAGGCATGGCGTTTGTTCAAGTGTTGCTAAAACATATGGGTTAGGGATATAATATAGTGTCTGTATTTATGTATATAAGAAAGGATGCGTATGAGGAAAGATATTGCTGTGCCGCAGGGTGAGCTGGAAAGCGCACGCTTGGCGGCTGAAAGGATAAATAACAACCTGGACGGGCGTAAGCCTACCTATTATATAGAGACGTATGGCTGCCAGATGAACGAGCATGACTCGGAAAAAATAGCGGGCATACTTGAACGCTGCGGCTATGTTCCGGCAGCGGATAAGGCTGCGGCTAACATTATATTTTTCAATACATGCTGCGTAAGGGATCACGCGGAAAAGAAGGTGTTCGGCAACATAGGCGCGCTTAAAAAGGTGAAGGACGAAAACCCTTCGCTGATAATAGGCGTGTGCGGCTGCATGATGCAGCAAAAAGAAGTTGCGGACAAGCTGTTCAAGCGTTTTCCGTATCTTGACATGGTGTTTGGCACGAATGAACTGCATATGCTGCCAAATCTGCTTGAAAAGGTGCTCAACGGCGAACGCATAGAGCTTGTGCGCCAGATGGACGGCGAAATAGCCGAAGGGTTGCCGGTTAAGCGTATAGACAGCGTATCCCAATTCGTTACCATAATGTATGGCTGCAATAACTTCTGCTCGTATTGCATAGTGCCATACGTTCGCGGGCGCGAAAGGTCAAGGAGCGTTGAAAGTATAGTTAACGAGGTAAAAGATCTTGCGGCGAACGGCGTGAAGGAGATAACGCTGCTTGGGCAGAACGTTAACTCCTATTACAGCGAAGATGATAATGCGGATTTTCCCGCGCTGCTCAGAGCAGTATGCAAGGTTGACGGAATCGAGCGCGTGCGTTTTATGACCTCGCACCCAAAGGATCTGTCTGATGGATTGATAGCCGCCATGGCGGAAGAAGAGAAGGTCTGCCCGCATATACATCTTCCCGTGCAGTCCGGAAGCGACAGAATACTGAAGCTTATGAACCGCCATTATGACTGTGAACGGTATTTTACGGTTGTGGACAAGCTGAAGGCCGCAGTCCCGGGAGTTGAGCTGACAACGGACATAATAGTCGGCTTCCCTGGGGAAACGGAGGAGGATTTTGAAGCGACGCTCGACATGGTTGAAAAAATAGGATACAGCGCTGCGTATACATTCAAATATTCCCCGCGCACCGGAACAAAGGCCGCCACTATGGATGAGCAAATAAGCGAAGAGGTGAAGAAAGAGCGATTGAAGCGGCTCAATGACACCGTTGCGAAGGGACTTAAAGCGGGCAGCGAAAAGTATATCGGGCAGGAAGGCGAAGTGCTTGTTGAAGGCTGCGACCACCGCGGCGAAACAATGGCCTACGGTAAGCTTCCGTGTTTTAAGATGGTATACTTCAAGGGCGATGAAAGCATGATAGGCTCACTGCGCTGCGTGAGAATAACTGGAATAACGAAAAACTCCCTTGTCGGGGAACTGATATAATAACATAAGATATTGAAAGGAAATAACATGATACTTGAAAAAGCAAGAGAACTTGGCATTGCGCTGAGCGAATCCGACGAATTTATAAACATGACCCGCACGCGAGAGGCCATGGAGGCGGATACGCAGCTGATGGATGAACTGAACGAATATAACGCCATGCAGGAATCAATAGCACGGCTGCTCACGATGGACGGCGATAATCAGGCCGAAATACAGCAGATGTCCCGCGATATAGAGAGGCTGCATGATGAACTGATAGCCAACGAAACATTCCGCGCCATGCTTGAAGCACAGGCGGAGTTTCAGCAGCTTATGAAGCGCGTGAACGCAATAATAGGCATGTGCATAGGCGCGGAGAACAGGGCTGAAGAAACCGATGGCGGTGAAGATGACGAAGGCGGATGCGGAGGATGCAGCGGCTGCTGCGCAAATTGCTCCGGCTGCCACTAAGAATCGAACTAAAGCGTACTAACAACAAAGGGGAAACACTATGCCAGCAGGCCTTACGCCCATGATGAGCCAATACCTTGCGCTGAAGGAAAAATACAGCGATTGTTTGCTGTTCTTCAGGCTTGGTGATTTTTACGAAATGTTCTTTGAGGACGCGGTAACCGCATCCAAGGTGCTTGATATAGCGCTTACGGGGCGGGATTGCGGCCTTGAAACACGCGCACCGATGTGCGGCGTGCCGTTCCACGCGGTGGATTCATATATTGCAAAGCTTATCGAAAACGGCTATAAGGTTGCGCTGTGCGAACAGCTTACTGACCCCGCGCTTTCAAAAGGGCTTGTTGAGCGGGACGTTGTTAGGGTATATACCGCGGGTACGGTAATAGAAGAAAATATGCTGGACGAGCGTGCGAATAACTACATAATCGCCATGTATGCTTCTTCTGACGAGGTCGGGCTTGCCTGCTGCGACGTTTCAACGGGCAGCTTTACCGTGAGCGAGATATCGATTGCGGATAAGATGGACGACCTTGTGAACGAACTTGCAAGGATAGCCCCGCGCGAGGCGATAGCCAATGAAGCATACTTCCTTAGGGAAGATATGGCAAAGTCTTTGCAGCTTAGCTGCGCGGTGACCTGCGCCGATTCGCGTGATTTTGAACCCACACGCGCGGAAGCGAAAGTGCTTATGCATTTCCGTGCGACGTCGCTGCAAACGCTTGGGTGCGACGCGCTCAAAAGCGCTGTGTGCGCCGCCGGCGCGCTTATAAGCTACCTTGAGCAGACGCAGAAGAACAGCCTTGAGCACATAAAAAAGCTTACAGTGCTGCAAAGGAGCCTGTATTTGGGGCTTGATGCGTCCACAAGGCGAAATCTGGAACTGACAAAACCGCTGCATACGGACAGCGGGAAGAAAAGCACGCTGCTATATCACCTTGATAAAACGTCAACTTCCATGGGCGCAAGGTTTCTGCGCGCGGCGATAGAGCAGCCGCTGCAAAGCATAGACGCCATAAACGAGCGTTTGAACGCCGTTGACGAGCTGGTGAACAAGCGGGCGGAACGCGATAAATTATCGGGCCTGCTTGATAATATATACGATATTGAGCGGCTGTGCAGCCGCATAGCTTATGGCAGCGTGAACGGGCGGGACTGCGTATCGCTTAGAGTATCGCTTGAAAAACTGCCAGCCGTGATAGAAAAGGCGCACTCACTTGAGTCTGAAGCATTCTGCCGCATAGCAAAAAATCTTGACGCGATGGAGGACATATGCGCGCTGCTGAGGGATGCGATAGTGGACGATCCCCCCATAGGAGTGAAGGATGGCGGCGTTATACGCGCCGGATACAACAGCGAAGTGGACGAACTTAGAGAGGCCGCCACAAACGGCAAGGGCATGATGGCCGCTGTAGAAGCGCGTGAACGCGCCGCCACGGGCATAAAAAATCTGAGAGTTGGATATAACAGAGTATTCGGTTATTATATTGAAGTTACCAAGGCGTATCAGCATTTGGTGCCGTATGGCTATATAAGAAAGCAAACGCTTGCTAATTCGGAGCGCTATGTTACCGAAGAACTGAAAGAATTGGAAGAGAAGATAACGGGCGCAGAAAGCAACCTTATCAGCCTTGAATACAAGCTGTTTACGGAAATAAGGGAAACTCTGTTGGGCTGCATAGACCGGCTGCAAAGCGATTCGGCGTTGATAGCGGAGCTGGACTTCTATTGCTCGCTTGCGCATGTTGCTTTCGAAAACAACTATTGCAGGCCAAAAATGCAGCTGAACGGCGCAATAAACATAGTTGAAGGCCGCCATCCGGTCGTTGAAAGCGGAATGAAGGGCGCGTTTGTGCCAAATAACGTGCAGCTTGACCAGAAGGATAACCGCCTGCTTATAATCACCGGCCCAAATATGGCCGGTAAAAGCACATATTTAAGGCAGGTTGCTATAATAACGCTGATGGCACACATAGGCTCGTTCGTGCCGGCAAAAAAGGCCGCAATAACCATAGTGGACAGAATATTTACCCGCATAGGAGCATCGGATAATCTTTCCGGCGGGCAAAGCACGTTTATGGTTGAAATGAGCGAGGTTGCAGGCATACTGAATAATGCTACCAGCCGCAGCCTGCTTATATTGGACGAAATAGGCCGCGGCACAAGCACGTTTGACGGGCTGAGCATAGCATGGGCTGTGCTTGAATATATTGCCGACCCTGCGCGCTGCGGCGCAAAGGCGCTGTTTGCCACGCATTACCATGAATTGACGGAGCTTGAGGGCAAATTGCCGGGCATAAAGAATTACCGCATAACGGTAAAGGAAGTTGGGGACGACATAATATTCCTTCGGCGCATCGTACGCGGAGGGGCGGACAGAAGCTTCGGCGTGCAGGTGGCGCGGCTTGCGGGGCTGCCTGACGATGTTATAGCAAGGGCTAAAGAGCTGCTGAAACAGCTTGAAGCGGCGGACATAAATCACGATATAGAGCCGGTATTGAGCGGCGGTGAGGATCAGCAGATGTCGCTTTTCGGCTCATGCGCAGCGGATGATATAATAGGCACGCTGAGCGATATGCAGCTTGATACAATGACGCCTATGGACGCCATGAACGCATTATACGATTTACAAATGAGAGCAAAGCTCAGAAAGGGAAAAAAATGAGCCGTATCCATGTGCTGGATAGCTATACGGCGAACCGCATAGCTGCGGGCGAGGTCGTGGAAAGGCCGGCCTCGGTCGTAAAAGAATTGCTTGAAAACGCGATAGATGCGGGCGCAACTGCCGTGACGATAGAAACAAAAGGCGGCGGGCTTGAATCTATCCGCGTGAGCGATAACGGCATCGGCATAAACGCGGACGATGTTGCAACCGCCTTTTTGCCGCATGCTACAAGTAAGATCGCCACAACGGACGATTTATTTTCAATAAACACGCTGGGTTTCCGCGGGGAGGCTTTGCCGAGCATTGCGGCTGTATCCAAGGTCACCATGCGCACGAAGCAGAAAGACGCGGCAAACGGCGTACTGCTGCGCATAAACGGAGGGGACATAATAGAAAACCATGAAGCAGGGGTGCCGGACGGAACAACGATAGAATGTGAAGATCTTTTCTATAATGTTCCCGCAAGGCTTAAATTTATAAAGAGCGCGCGGGCGGAATCGGCACATATAAGCGACTATGTTTCCCGCATGATAATGGCGCGGCCTGATATAAAAATAAAGCTGATACAGTCCGGCAGAACGGTGTTCCACAGCGAAGGCGACGGCGAACTGGACAGCGCCATAGCCTGCGTTTACGGTAACGACATTCTGCCGAACCTTAGGGAAATATACTATGATGACGGGTATTTCAACCTTGTAGGGTTCATTGGTACGGAGCAGATAGGCCGCGCGGCGCGCACGGCACAGTCGTTCTATGTAAACTGCCGCTATATACGCTCCCAGAAGCTTTCATATGCGCTGCAGCGGGCGTATGATACGCGTCTTATGCAGGGCCGCTTCCCGTTTGCTGTGCTGCATATAGGAATATCGCCCGAAGAGATAGACGTAAACGTTCATCCGAACAAGCTGGAGGTACGCTTCAGGCACGAGGACAGGATAATGGGGCCGTTCGTTACTCAATGCCGTAAGGCGCTGGAGCAGACGGAGGAAGATTTGACGCTTGATTTTAACGCGCCTGAGATAAAGAAAATAGTATATGTTCAAAACGAAATGCCCGGCGCAGTCGCCAAGGTTGATACCATGAAACGAGTTGCCGATATGGCGTTTAGCCAAAGGGACGAAAGCCGCATCGAACTTAGCGCACTTCCGGCGGAAGCATTTGTTCCCAAGCATGATACTGCGCCTGCATATGCTGTGCATGATAAAGAATCGGCTAAAACGGCGCACAGCGAATACGTTGGTGATAGGACGGCCGGTACGCCTATAATACCTCCTGTTTGGCAGGAAATAAGGAAGGCAGAGGAGACGGCGTACATAGAGGCGGATGAAAAAACAGCCCCTCAGCCGGCAAAGCAGGAGGAAGCATATATACCGCAGCCTAAGGTGGAAATACCCAAAATAACGCCGGTGCAGCAGAGGGTGGACTTTACTCAATATGAAATAATAGGCCAGCTTTTCAGCTGCTATTGGATAGTACAGCATGATGACGAGGTTATATTTATCGATCAGCATGCCATGCATGAGCGCAGGCTGTACGAAAGAATAATTGAAAGGGATATTCCTGCCGATTCCCAGCAGCTTTTAACACCGGAGATAATAAAGCTTACGCCGGTTGAGTTTGCGCTGCTTATGGATAACATAGACCGGTTCAGCGAGATAGGATTTGATATAGAGGAATTCGGAGCTATGAGCGTGAGTGTGCGCGCAGTGCCTGTAATTATGGGGAAAACGGATATAAAACGCTTTCTTACGGATGCAATAGCGCTGTTTGACGCAAAGAATAAGCTTACGACTATTGATATGAAGCGCGGCGCGCTTATAACGCGGGCGTGCAAATCCGCAATAAAGGCGGGGGAGAGAATAAGCGAAACGGAAATAAGGGCGCTGCTTGATCAATACGATAAGGAAGGCGTGCCGCTTACCTGCCCGCACGGCCGCCCGGTGATGGCGCGCATGACGAAAACAGAATTTGAAAAGCTGTTCAAACGGATAGTATGATGAAGCATAAACTGTTTATAATCACCGGACCTACCGCCAGCGGAAAAACAGCCGCATCGGTATCGGCCGCACGGCTGATGAATGCGGAGATAATATCCGCTGACGCAATACAGCTATATAAAAAGCTGGACATAGGCTCGGCAAAGCCAACGGAGGAAGAACGCCGCGGCATAGTTCACTACATGATGGACTGCATAGAGCCCGATGAGCCGCGCTTTACCGTATCGCGATTCCGCGACGGGGCGATAGAGGCAGCAAACGGGATAATTGCAAAAGGAAAAAGGCCGCTTGTTGTGGGCGGTACGGGCTTATATATAAACGCGCTCACATATCCGCTTACCTTTTCGCAAATTGCGCCGGATGGGGAGCTGCGTGCGGAGCTTATGGAAAAAGAGCAGGCTGAAAAGGGCGCGTTGCATAAAATGCTTGCGGAGCTGGATGCAAAAACAGCCGAGCGTCTGCACCCGAACGACACAAAGCGTATAGTGAGGGCGCTTGAAATATGCATAAAAAGCGGCAAGAAGGCATCTGAGCAAGGAGAGGGCTTTACTTATCGCAACGATGATGCGCTCGAGTTTACGCCGGTAATGGCGGGCATAACCATGCCGCGGGATATGCTGTATGCAAGAATAGAAAAGCGCGTGGACGATATGTTTAACGCGGGGCTTGTTGATGAAGTTCATGCTTTGCTTTCGTGCGGCTGTACGCGGGATTTGCCGGCAATGCAGGGCCTTGGATACAAAGAAACGATTGCATACATAATGGGCGAATGCACGCTTGACGAAGCGAAGGAGACAATAAAGCGCGAAACGCGCCGCCTTGCTAAGCGGCAGCTTACATGGTTCCGCAGGGAGGAACGCATACGTTGGTTCGATGCAACGGAATACGGCTGCGCGGAGGAACTGGGCAAGGCGATAGCGGAGCATTTTTTGACACAGGAGGAGCAAAATGGCTGATACACGCGGCAATTTGCAGGATGAATTCCTTAACCAAATACGGAAGGAAAAGCTTCCTGTCAGCATACATGTTATAAACGGATACCAATTTAATCATCTTAAGGTTATCAGTTTTGATAATTATGTCATTCTGGTTGAGGATGACGGGGGAGTGCAGCGGCTTATATATAAGCATGCCGTATCGACCATAACAATAGAACAGAACGCAGCAAAGAAGGAGCAACTAACAGCAAAATGACGAATGAAGGCAATGGTGCGATAATGCGCGAATTGGGAATATCAAAGCAGGCATACGATTTCGTCCGTTCGGCCGAAAACAGCATAAAACCTGTTTTTGAAAGGATAGATGCAAATGCGGAAGTGAACCTTGCCCGAGTACTGGCCGGATTCAGGAAAGAGAACGTTGGCCTTAGGCATTTTGCGCCAACGACCGGCTATGGTTACGATGATGCGGGCAGGGATACGCTGGACAGGCTGTTTGCACATGCACTGTTTGCGGAGGATGCATTGGTGCGGCCGCAGCTCACCTCCGGAACACATGCACTGTATCTTGCGCTGTCCGGTCTGTGCCAAATGGGAGATGCTGTTGTTGCCGCATTCGGAAAGCCGTATGATACGCTTGAAAACGCGATAGGACTGAGCGGTGACCATCCGCATTCGCTCAAAAAGCAAGGGGTTTCGTTTGATTATGTTGACCTTAATGACGACGGCAGCATAAACATATACGGCGTGCTGAATATGGTGGCGCAAAAGAACGCCGCCGTGCTGTATGTTCAGCGTTCGCGCGGCTATGCGTGGCGCGATTCGCTTCTGGTGAATGAGCATATGGCGCCGCTGTTCAGAACGGTAAAGGAAAGATTTCCAAATATAGCTATATTTGTGGATAACTGCTACGGCGAATTTACTGACGTTGTGGAGCCGCTGTGCGCCGGTGCGGATATAATTGCAGGTTCGCTTATAAAGAATCCGGGCGGCGGAATAGCGCCTACAGGCGGTTATATAGCAGGCAAGGCGAAATATATTCAGCGGATAGAAAACCTGCTCACGGTGCCCGGAATGGGGCGGGAGGTGGGCTCCTACGCGGCGAGTTATCGTCCGTTCTATCAGGGGCTGTATATGGCGCCGCATACAACAGCGCAGGCTTTGAAGGGCGCGGCGTTGTTTGCGCGCATATTTGAAATGCTTGGCATGGAAACAATGCCCTCGTCCAATGCAAAACGATCGGACATAGTGCAGGCCGTGCGCTTTGAGGAAGCAGAGGGGCTAATATCGTTCTGCCGAAGCATACAAAGTGCGTCTCCGGTCGATTCGGCTGCCGTGCCGGAACCGTGGGATATGCCCGGCTATACATCGCAGGTGATAATGGCCGCGGGTGCGTTTGTGCAGGGATCTTCCATAGAGCTCAGCGCGGATGCGCCTATAAGAAAGCCCTACACGGCGTATGTGCAGGGCGGGTTGACATATGAACATTGTTCGCTTGCAGCTATGCTTGTGCTGACGGATCTTATAAAGAAAGGCATAGCGAAGCTTTAATATTCACGGTAAAGGCCGATGAGCTTGCCGACTATTTCAACATCGTTTATATCTACTATAATGGGCTGCATGCTGCTGTTTTCGGGCTGCAGCCTTATTTTATTGCCATTTTCATAGAATACGCGCTTTAGCGTTGCTGATTCGCCGGATACGCGCACAACGCCTATTTCGCCGGACTCAACGGACATGCCGCGGTGGATTATTATAATATCGCCGTCGTTTATTCCGGCTTCTATCATGCTTTGGCCCTGAACCCTAAGCATGAATACTTCAGTATCGTTTGCACCTTTAAGGAGGTGCTTGGGCATGACATAGTATTCCTGGATGTTCTCCACGGCAAGGATGGGTATGCCCGCAGCTACATTGCCGACCAGCGGCACGGATTGCATGTGCGTGTTTACGGCGCGGTCATTTGTACCCTCAGGCAGCGTTATGCTGCGCTGCTTTGACGGATTGCATATTATAAGCCCCTTCTCGGCCAGATTGCTTATATGCATATGCACGGTGGACGTGGATCTCAGCCCAAGTGCCGCGCCTATTTCGCGAACGGTAGGAGGATAGGAGTTGATTGCTATGAACTCCTTTATATAATTATATACTGCTTTTTGCGTTTCGCCGGATTTACGCATGGTTAACCTCCTTGGTCTGTGGTATTATAGTATAGCGTTGATTGATTATAGCACATGCCGGCAGTCAATGCAAACCTTTGTTCTGAAAGAATGGAAAGAAACGGAGTACGTTATGAACGCAAAGCAACCTTACAGAACCCCGGAAGGGGATATGTGCGATCTGGATCCGAATAAGATATGCGATAACTGCATGAAATGCGTGAATAAAAACGGCGCGGACTATACGGAAATACTTGCCGATTTTGACCCGGAATCGATACGGGTATTCACGCCGGGCGATGACGAGGACGATATAAGCGAACCTATAGAGCAGCTGGATATAGACCCTGAACTTATGGCGGAGTGGGAAGAAAAGCTTCGCCTTGCGGAGGAAGCTGAACGCGAAGGCGAAGCCGAAGCGGTAGAGGAGGAGTTGATTGAACCGATAGGCTACCGCGGCGTGCGCCAAAGGCGGGCGCATGTTTCCCATGTGCAAAGGCGCGGTTAATCGTCCCTAAGCTTTATTACCTTTGCGGCAAGCCTGCGCCTGTCTTCCGATACTGCGGCGTAATGCTTGCGCGTGGTGTTAACGTCCTTATGGCCCAAAACATCGGCCACCAGATATATGTCGCCGGTTTCCCTGTAAAGATTCGTACCGTATGTGCTCCTAAGCTTATGCGGGGATATCTTTTTCAGCGGAACGGCGATTTTTGCGTATTTTTCAACCAGGTTTTCAACTGCGCGGATGGTGAGCCGCGTTTTTTGCAGCGAAAGGAACAGCGCGTCCTCATGCCCTGGGGCAGCCTGTATGCGTTCACGCTCAAGCATATATTGCAGCAGCGCTTCACGCGCTTCGTCGCCGAACACCAATATGTCCTGCTTGCCGCCTTTGCGCACGATGGAAAACTCGTTTGAAGTAAAGTTTATGTCGTCCATATCTATGCCCACCAGTTCGCTTATACGTATGCCTGTACCGAGGAACAGGGTGAGAATGGCCAAATCGCGTGCCTGCGTCTTTTTATGGTATGCTTTTTGCTTATCAGTTAATCCGTCGCCGTTTTGCACAACGTCAAGCAGGTCTGCTACTTCGTTCGGCTCAAGGCGTATTATGGCCCTATCACGTATCGTGGGCAGGTCAACGAGAGACGGCGCGTTGTGCGTAAGCTTTTCTTTTTTATAGAAATATTTATACATGGCGCGGATGCTTGAAAGCTTTCTTGCCTTCGCGCGATCCTGATTCACCTTTTCGCGCTCATCATCGTCAACGTACATGGTGACATAGCTTAAATATATCTCAACATCCGTAACGCTCACCCTGTCAATGTCCGAAAGGGTAAGGGAGCGAATATTATCCCTCTTGAAATTCTCGTTTTCCTTTATAAGAAAGCCAAAGAAATTCTTTAAGTCGCCCGCGTATGCAACGCGCGTGCGTATGAGCGTTTCGTTTTCTATGCCGCGGAAAAACTCCGCGCAGAACGGCGGCAGCTCGCTGATCATTCGCTTGAGCTGAGCCATGTATTCTTTATATTGAGCCGAATCAAATGTTTGGTTCGCCATAGGGAACCCATCTCCTTCCAATTAGCAACTATTCGCTAAACACAAGTTTAACGAATAGTTGTGTAGAAATCAAGTCCTATTTTGCAAGCAGAAGCTTATTTTGTGCTGAGCGACTTTATAGCGTCCCGTGCAAGCTTATCGCAGCGGTTGTTGTTTTCGTTGTCGCTGTGACCTTTAACCTTAATAAATCTGACTTTGTGCGTGCTTGTCAAATCTATAAGCGTCTGCCAAAGATCCTGATTTTCAACCGGTTTTCCTGCGGCGGTTTTCCAGCCGTTGGCTATCCAGCCGTCAAGCCATGCTTCATTGAAGGAACGGCAAAGATACGCGCTGTCTGTATACAGGTCAACCTTGCAGGACTCCTTTAGTGCATTCAGCGCCTCGATGGCGGCCGTGAGCTCCATGCGGTTGTTCGTGGTGTCAGCACAGGCGCCGCTCAGTTCCTTCCTGAAGGATCCGTATATTAATACGGCCCCCCAGCCACCGGGGCCGGGATTGCCGGAGCACGCGCCGTCGGTATATATGGTCAATTCTTTCACAATAATGTCTCCTCAAACTTTTTTGAACCCGAAAATTATACCATATATAAGCATTTTTGACCACCCAAACAGCCTATATAGATTTTTTTGCAAAAAATGTGTTGACATTCTGAGAGAAATGCGGTATAGTATCACCTGTCGCTGAGAGCGAACGGTGCTTCGGGGTGTAGCGCAGTCCGGTAGCGCACGTGCTTTGGGAGCATGGGGCCGGGGGTTCAAATCCCTTCACCCCGACCAAATATTATATGGCCCCTTGGTCAAGCGGTCTAAGACACCGCCCTTTCACGGCGGTAACAGGAGTTCGAGTCTCCTAGGGGTCACCACTTCCCATCTCAGCGATGGGCGTTAAGAAATGGGCCTTTAGCTCAGTTGGTCAGAGCGGTCGGCTCATAACCGATTGGTCCGGGGTTCGAGTCCCTGAAGGCCCACCATTTTCTTAGCAGCGAACTTTTGAAATTGTGGCCCGGTGGTGCAGTTGGTTAGCACGTCAGCCTGTCACGCTGAAGGTCAGGGGTTCGAGCCCCCTTCGGGTCGCCAAATTTTTGCCTCGGTAGCTCAGCTGGTAGAGCAAGGGACTGAAAATCCCTGTGTCGGTGGTTCGACTCCACTCTGAGGCACCATATGCCATTACAGTGTTTGCTGGTGTAGCTCAATTGGCAGAGCAGCTGATTTGTAATCAGCAGGTTGCGGGTTCAAGTCCCTTCACCAGCTCCATTGATAAATGATTTGCCGTGGATGGGTTCCCGAGCGGCCAAAGGGAGCGGACTGTAAATCCGTTGTCACAGACTACGATGGTTCGAATCCATCCCCATCCACCAATATTCGCGGGAATGGCGGAATTGGCAGACGCGCACGGTTCAGGTCCGTGTGAGGGCGACTTCATGCAGGTTCAAGTCCTGTTTCCCGCACCAGAAAAGGCTTCAATAGATTTGAAGCCTTTTCTTTTTCCCTGATAAATTGCACCACTCCCCTGCCATGTCATCCTGTTCTAAACGGATGCAAGGTGTAGAAATCAAAAAAACGGAGGAAACAAAAGATTGTGGGTATTGGCATAGTTGATCTTTTACTTGTTGCGGTAGCACTTTCGATGGATGCGTTTGCGGTTGCGGTGTCCAGCGGTATAGTGTCCGATTCGCCAAACTGGAAAAACATAGTTAAGCTTGCTTTCTTCTTTGGCTTCTTCCAGTTCCTTATGCCTGTTATAGGTTGGCTCCTGGGCAACGGCGTAAGCACATATATTGAAAAGATAGATCACTGGGTGGCGTTCGGGCTGCTGGCGTTTATAGGCGTAAGAATGATAATCGAGGCTGCTAAAGGCGGCGATGACGAAAAGCATGTAAATGATCAGTTCGGGACGAAGAATCTATTCGTTATGGCCGTTGCCACCAGCATAGATGCTCTTGCGGTAGGCATAAGCTTTGCGCTCGCCGGCGTGCAAATATGGTCCTCCTCCGCTATCATCGGCTGCGTCACGTTCACCATATCCGCTATAGGCGTGCTCATAGGCAAGAAAGTCGGCTCAATATTTGAAAAAAGCGCGGGCATACTTGCGGGAATAATACTTATAGGTATAGGCGTAAAGATACTGATAGAGCATATGGCATAATGCTTTTTGAAACATTACTTGAATATGTGCCGCAAATATTTCGGCAAAATATTCAAAACAATGGTTGACAAATTGATGCGTTAGTGCTAATATATCTAAGGTCGCTGGTGCGACTGGAATCGTCTGGGTGTGGCGCAGTTTGGTAGCGTGCTTGAATGGGGTTCAAGAGGCCGGAAGTTCGAATCTTCTCACCCAGACCACCAAAAACCTGTTATCTGACAGATGGCAGGTTTTCTTTTTATCCTCTCCCCTGCTATGTTATGCTTAGAGTGATTGAGATATAAGGACTAAAATCGCCATTATGAGATGGCGCAAGCGCAAGGCGGACAAAAATCCAGTATCAAATATATAAAAAACTGTGAGCGCCCTGTTGGGGCTTTTAATATAAATAGGTGAGGACCGGCAGCAATACCGGTCCTTTTGATGTTTAGGCTTACAGATCGTAATACTTCTGGAATTCCGCCGGATGAGGAATGCGGGCGATAGCCTCAGCCTCCTTGCGCTTACGCTGTATCCATATTTTGATAAGTCTTTCGGGGAATACACCGCCGCGGGTTAGGAATTCATGGTCGCTCTCCAGCGCGTCCAGGGCTTCCTCAAGACTCTTGGGCAGGCCTTTTATTTTAGCTTTTTCCTCATCGCTCAAATCGAACAGATTGAAGTCAAACGGCCCCCAGCCCATCGCATGCGGGTCTATCTTGTTGGCTATTCCGTCAAGGCCTGCCATAAGTATTGCGGCATAAGCGTAATACGGGTTGCAGGTAGCATCGGGATTCCTAAGCTCAAATCGCTTTGCTTTGGGGGATTTGGCATAAGCGGGTATGCGCACAACGGCGCTCCTGTTTGCCATGGCATAGCCTATGGTAACAGGCGCTTCAAAGCCCGGAACAAGGCGGCGGAAAGAATTTGTGGAAGGGTTGGTTATGCCGCATATGGCGCCGGCATGGGCCAGTAGGCCACCGATGAACCACAGCGCTTCGTCAGAAAGCTGAGCATAGCCCTTTTCATCATAGAAAACGGGTTCGCCGTTTTTCAGCAGCAGCATATGCACATGCATGCCGTTGCCCGCTTCGTCGCGCACGGGCTTGGGCATAAGCGTTGCGGTCTTGCCGGCCTGTGCCGCGGCATTCTTTATTATGTATTTAACGGTCATGGTAGCGTCTGCCATCTTGGTCATTTCACCAAGCTCAACTTCTATTTCAAGCTGTCCGCAGCCACCGACTTCATGATGATGGTACTTTACGCCAACGCCCATATCCTCAAGCATAAGGCACATGCGGGAGCGCAGGTCGCTGGTTATATCCTGCGGCTTATCTATATGATATCCGCCCTTATGCGGCGTCTGGTAGCCGTTATTGTCATAAGGATTGCCGCTGTTCCAGTCCGCTTCCTGCGTGTCAACTGTATAGCCTACGCTGTGCGGCAGGGTTTGATAGCTTACGTTATCGAATACATGGAACTCAAATTCAGGCCCTATAATCATCTCATCCGCTATGCCCGTTTCCTGCATATATGCTATGGCGCACTTTGCAACGTTTCTTGGGTACTGATCAAAGGGGCGGTTGTCCGGCCTGTCTATTATCATAACATCGCCCGTCATCGTGAGCGTGGGCACCGTGGCAAACGGATCGAGGGCGGCTGTAGCAAGATCAGGTATAAACACCATGTCGCTGTTTTCAACGGGCGCGTAGCCATAGTTGCTGCCGTCAAAGCCTATGCCGTAGGTCAGCGTGTCCTCGGTAAGCCGCTGCTGGGGGATGAGTATATGGCGCCAGCGGCCGTCTATGTCGGTCATTTTGAAATCTATCATCTTAACATCATTGGCTTTGATAAATTCCTTAACTTCGTTCAGGGTTGAAAACATGTTTGTCCTCCTTATCGCTATGACAATGGGTTATAATAAACCGCAAGCTATTGCTTTGACTTATACGAACATAAGCACTGCTTGCATACTTAAGTATAGCATTCATTTGCCGCGCGGTCAAAGGAATCGGGCATTATATATAATCTATTAAAATAAGGCGGGGCATGCTTTGCCCTGCCTTATCGCGTATGGATATGCATATATGCATCAAAGCATTATGCATATCAGTCCGGAGCAGCCGTTATTGACCATTTTCTCAACTGTATCATGCAGCCGTTGCTGCACGTTTTCAGGCATAGCATTTACCTTTACAGCCATGCTTTCGCGTATCATATCCCTTAGGGATTTGCCGAAAATATCCGTCTGCCAAAGCTTCTGCGGGTCTTTTTCAAACGTTTCCATAAGATATGCCATGAACGCTTCGCTTTGCTCCTCCGTGCCTACCAGCGGCGCTACTTCGGACGCTATATCAACCTTTATTATGTGCAGACCGCTTGCCTTGGCCCTGAGCCGTACTCCGAAGCGGTTACCCTGGCGCACAATTTCCGGTTCTTCCAGCATCATTTCATCCAGCTCCGGCGGCACCATGCCGTAGCCCGTGCTCTTGGCGCACCTGAGCGCGCCCTCTATGCGGTCATATTCCTTTTTCGCTGCCACAAAGGATTTTATGGATGCCACAAGATGCGCATCGTCCTTTATTTCATAGCCACATTCCTCGCCAAGTATTTTATAGAACATGCTGCTTACCGGGCGCAGTTCTATCGATATTTCGCCGCTGCCGAGCGATACTTGTTCAAGCCTTGGCGCTTCGTAATCCTCAATATCGCTGAGCATGGAGCATATGCTGCCGTAGTCGCGCATTTTTGCCACGCTGTCTATGGCATTGAGCGGCTCGGTTATGCGCTTCACAAGATAATGCTCCGCGCCAAGTTCGCACACCCAATCCGGTATGTTTATGGATATTGAATGAACGGGGAATTCCATAAGCACGGTTTCAAGCACGCTGTAAAGCTGCTCCGCGTTTAGGCTAAGCACATCAAGCGCCTTTACCGGAACACCGTATTTATCCTGCATTGCGGCTGCAAGGGCCTGCGTTTCCGCGTCCTGGGGGTGCACGCTGTTTAGTATTACGGCAAACGGTTTCCCCTGCTCTTTCAGCTCGTTCACAACGCGCTCTTCGGCCGGAATATAATCCTCGCGTGATATCTGCGTTATGCTGCCGTCCGTGGTCATAACTATGCCTATCGTGGAATGATCGGTTATTACTTTGCGCGTGCCTATTTCGGCAGCACGGTCGAACGGCATCTCCTCCTCGCTCCAGGGTGTGCGTACCATGCGGGGCATGTTGTCCTCCTCGTGGCCTACCGCGCCCTTTACCATGTATCCAACGCAGTCTACAAGGCGTATACGGCATTTTGCGTCGTCACCTATGGTCAGCTCCGCCGCCTCGTTTGGCACAAAGCTGGGCTGTGTGGTCATTATCGTACGGCCCGCCGCGCTTTGCGGCAGTTCATCCGTAAGGCGCGCGCGTTCATATTCATCGGTTATTGTCGGTATAACAAGCATATCCATGAATCGCTTGATAAAAGTTGATTTGCCCGTGCGCACTGGGCCGACAACACCAATATAGATATCCCCTCCGGTGCGCGCGGCAATGCTTGAATACAGCTCATTTCTATCCATATAAAAGGCTCCTTCCCCTTAGGCTTATAAAGCTTATCTATGGAAAAATATATGTGCCGCGTTTCCGTTTAATGCAAAACCCGCCAATATGGCGGGTAAATGTTTGGTTATTTTATTATATCTCCGGCTTTGTCTTGCCCCTTACGTTCAGCCTGATAGGCGTTTGCGTAAGGCCGAAGGATTTGCGGAAGAAGTTTTCAAGATAACGTTTATACGAAAAATGCATAAGGTCGGGATCGTTGACGAACAGCACGAACGTGGGCGGGTTGGTAGAAGGCTGAGTGCCGTAATATATCCTAAGCCTTCTGCCTTTATCGGAAGGCGGCTCGGTAACGGATATAGCCTCGGCTATTATGTCGTTCAGCGTGCCTGTGGATATGCGCGCGCAGTTCTGGCGGTATGCTTCGTTTGCAACCTCCATAACCTTGTTCACACGCTGCCCCGTAAGTGCGGATATGAATATCATCGGCACATAATCCATGAATGCAAGGTCAACGGCCAGTTTTTTCTTAAATTCGTTCATGGTGTGGGTATCCTTCTCAATAAGGTCCCATTTGTTTACCACAAGGACACTCGCTTTGCCCTCTTCATGAACGTAGCCAGCGATGCGCACATCCTGCTCGCTTAGACCCTGTTCGGCATCCACTACTATGAGCGCGATATCGCATCGGCGTATGGCGGCAAGCGAACGTATAACGCTGTATCGCTCTATGCTTTCATCCTCGATAGAGCGCTTGCGGCGTATGCCTGCCGTATCGACCAATATGTAATCCTTATCGCCAAACCTGAAGGGAGAGTCGATAGCGTCCCTTGTGGTGCCGGGTATGTTGCTCACTATTGTGCGCTCATCGCCAAGCAGCGCGTTTACAAGGCTGGATTTACCAACGTTGGGCTTTCCTACCACGGCAACGCGGGTGGCCTCTCCCTCATCTTCTCCGGCGTGCTCAGGGAAATGCGCAACAACTTCGTCTATCACATCGCCAAGGCCAAGCCCCTGCTCGGCGGATATTGTTATAGGCTCGCCTATGCCAAGCTCATAAAAATCATATAACGCATCGGCATACTTTGGATGGTCTATCTTATTTACCGCCAGCACTACAGGCTTTTTGGAACGGCGCAGCATTTCGGCAACCTCAACATCTGCTGCAGTCAGCCCTTCGCGGCCGTCTACTATGAATATTATAACGTCCGCTGTCTCTATTGCCAGTTCGGCCTGCCTGCGCATCTGCTTGCTTATTATGTCCTCCCGCATCGGCTCTATGCCGCCGGTATCTATAAGCGTGAACGAATGGGTGAGCCATTCGCCGTCTGCATATATCCTGTCGCGTGTAACGCCGGGCGTATCTTCAACTATCGCTATGCGCTTTCCTGTTATTTTGTTGAAAAACGTGGACTTGCCCACGTTCGGGCGGCCAACTACGGCCACAAGCGGCTTTGCCATATTATTTCTCCTCGTTTAACCTGTCAAACAGGCTGTATAAAAATTCTTCGCCGTCGGCGGCGCACATGGGCCACAGCGGCATTCCCATTTCGGCTGCAAGCCAGTCCGTATCCCTTCCGTCAAGGAAAACGCTGTCGCGCTCTCTTAACATATCGTCAGGAATAAGCAATGCGTCGGCTTTGCTGCCACTTAGCTGCTTTGCGATATCCGTTGCGGTCACAAGGCCGGAAACGGTTATCGTATGGCCAAAGAAGTTGTTTTCTATGCTGTGCAGCGTAAGCTCAATGCCGTAAGGCTTCAGCTTATCGAAAAGCTTCTGTAAAAAATTGCGTGCGGACATGCCCGTTGCGCCTATAAGTTTCACGTTTCTTTTCAGCGGCTGTATTTCCTTCAGCGCCTCATTGAAGCCATGCTCAAACTGGCGCATAAGCCCTACGCCGTTTTCAATCTGCAAAAATTCGCCGTAGCTTTCATAGCTTGGCAGTTCGCGGCCGGCTATCATATACATTTCGTCGGAAGCGTATACAAAGCCTTCCTCGCCGCGCGCCTCAACGGCCGCATTAAAGCTTTCCGTATAATCAATTATATCCGATGCTTCCTGTTTTGTCAGCAGTCTCAGCGGATATAATCCTTCGCGGAATTTGGTTATGCCAACCGGCACGAGCGCAAGCGTTTTTGTCGCCGGACGGAGAGCATAAAGATCATTTAGGCTTTTTTTCAGCACGTCTCCATCGTTAAGACCGGGACATACAACTATCTGCCCATGGAAGCAGAGACCGTGCTCCTTCAGCGCTGTAAGCCGCTCCATTATGCGCGCGGCGGAAGGGTTTGCCATCATGCGTGTGCGCACGGCGCCGTCCGTAGCGTGGATAGAAACATACAGCGGGCTTACCCTGCGCCTGAGAATACGGTCGAACTCTTTGTCATCCACGTTTGTAAGGCTGACATAGTTGCCCATTATGAGCGAAAGCCGCCAGTCGTCGTCCTTAAAATGCAGCGTATCGCGTCCGCCCTTGGGCATTTGGTCTATAAAGCAGAATACGCATTTGTTTTTGCAGCTTCTTACCTTGCTCATCAGTCCGCTTTCAAAATATATGCCAAGCGGTTCGTATTCCTCTTTATCAACTTCTGCGGTAACTATCTTGCCGCTTTTTGTTTCCAGCTCAAGCGTAACGTGCGTTTCTGCCGTAAGCTGTTCGTAATCTATAACGTCATCAACGTCCTCGCCGTTTATACGCAACAAGAAGAAGCCGGGTTTGATGCCCAGCTCCTCCGCTATGGAATCATTGTCTACTGCTATTATTCTTTGGCGCATATCAATCCTGTGCGTCGTCTCCACCTTCCATATCGTCCGATGCTTCGCTGGGCGCGGCGGAAAGCGCCTTACGCAGCTTAGCCTCTATTTCATCGCAAAGTTCGCTGTTGTCTTTAAGGAACAGCCTTGCATTATCGCGTCCCTGCGCCATGCGCATATCGCCATAGTAATACCATGCGCCGGATTTGGATATTATCTTGTTGGCTATTGCCAAATCAAGCACGGAGCTTTCCTTGGATATACCTTCGCCGTAGATTATATCGAATTCGGCGGTTTTGAACGGAGGCGCAACCTTATTCTTTACCACTTTTATGCGGGTGCGGTTGCCAACGACCTCGCTGCCGTTCTTAATTGAATCTATGCGGCGCACGTCAAGGCGTATGGATGCATAGAACTTGAGCGCACGGCCGCCGGTTGTGGTTTCGGGATTGCCGAACATTACGCCAACCTTTTCGCGCAGCTGGTTTATGAATACCAATATGGTATTGGACTTTGAAATAATGCCGGTCATTTTCCTGAGGGCTTGGCTCATAAGCCTTGCCTGAAGGCCAACGTGGCTGTCCCCCATGTCGCCCTCTATCTCCGCTTTGGGAACGAGCGCTGCAACAGAGTCGATTACAACAACGTCCATTGCGCCGCTGCGCACCAGCGTTTCGCATATTTCAAGGGCGTCTTCACCGGTATCCGGCTGGGATACATAAAGCTCGTCCACGTCAACGCCAAGGTTTTCGGCATATACAGGGTCAAGTGCATGCTCAGCATCTATAAACGCTGCGGTACCGCCAAGCTTTTGCGCTTCTGCAATTATGTGCAGCGCAATGGTGGTTTTACCGGATGATTCGGGGCCGTATATCTCTATTATTCTGCCGCGGGGAATGCCGCCCACACCAAGCGCAAAGTCCAGTTCCAAGCAGCCGGAAGGTATAGTGGATACGGATATTTTCGATGCCGCATCGCCAAGCCTCATTATGGCTCCCTTACCGAAGTCTTTCTCAATCTGGCTCAATGCCATTTCCAACGCTTTTGCTTTTTCCATTGCCATAGTGCTTTGTTTCCGTCCTTTCGCCGACTTTTTCCTACAAGGAAATTATAACATATACTATTACGCTTGTACAGTACCTAATTATAAAATGTTTCTCCGAAGGATATCGAGCGCATGAAGACTTGCCATGCTGCGTATGCGTTCGCGGCTGCCGGTTAGCTGCAACCGTTTGGTGAAGCTTTTATCCTTTGAAGAGAAACCTATATACACAGTGCCTACGGGGTTATCTTCTGTCCCTCCGTCAGGGCCGGCGAATCCGGTCGTTGCTACGCCTATGTCGGCTCCGCTTGAAGTGCGTATGCCTTCGGCCATCTCTGCAGCGGTTTGTGCGCTTACTGCATCGTACTCATCAAGTGTGGCTTGCTTTACGCCCAGCCTATGCATCTTGGATTCGTTTGAATAAGTAACGCAGCCTTCTTTGAACCACGCGGAGCTGCCCGGCACGGAAACAAGCTTTGAGCATATCATTCCGCCGGTGCAGCTTTCGGCAACGGCTAAAGTAAGTCCTTTTTGCACGAAAAGGCGCGCGACTTCTTCATGCAGTTCAAGTCCATCCTCAGAATAGATATATTCGCCTATGCGGCGCTTAACTTCGGCTATCATGGGGGCCATTATGGCATCCGCATCTTCGCCCGCGCGGCAGCGCGCAGTTACGCGCAGCTTCATTTCTCCGTTAAGTGCATACGGCGCTATGGTTGGGTTGGTCTGACTTGCCATGATGTCCTTCAGTTCGTATTCAACGCTGGATTCACCCTTGCCAAATATCCTGAGCATCTTTGATTTAAGCATATAGCCGCTGCGCTTTTCAAGATACGGCAGCACGCTTGCCTCAAACATGGGCACCATTTCATTCGGCGGGCCGGGCATGAGTATTGCGGCCTTTGCTTCGGTTTCAACTATGCAGCCGGGTGCCGTGCCGTTGGGGTTAGGCAATATGATACATCCTTCCGGGAAATAAGCCTGCTTTACGTTGTTGGGCGTCATTTCATGGCCGCGTTTGGCAAAGCGGGCTTTGATATACTCAAGCGATGCTTCGTCAAGCACCAGTTTTTTGCTGAATGCATCGGAAACCGTTTCTTTAGTCAAATCGTCTGCCGTGGGGCCGAGACCGCCTGTCAATATAACTATGTCCGCGCGGCGCAACGCACCGTGTACGGCTTCGACCAGCCTATCGTGATTATCGCCAACGGTGGTCTGTAAATAGCAGTCTATGCCAAGATCGGCCAAACGCTGGGAAATATACTGGGCGTTTGTATTTACAATGTTGCCCATAAGCAATTCCGTACCTACGGAAATAAGCTCTGCTGACATATGCGCTCCTCCTTACGCGGCCTTGGCGGCGCGGTTGGTTTTAACTATATAATCTATGCAGCTCCATATTGCAAGCGCCACGGATATCCAAATGATTATCTGATCGACAGGAACGCCGCATTTTACAAACACGGGGTTAAGGAACAGCATAAGCGTTATGCCTATGAACTGCGTAAGCGTTTTAAGTTTGCCCAAGGGGCCTGCGGCTATTACTATATTTTTGTTTGCATATATAAGGCGAAAGCCGCTTATTACGAACTCGCGCGATATGGTGATAAGCGTGGCTATTGGCGAAAGCAGGCCGACTGCGGTTAGCATTATCATAGCGGCGGCGGAAAGAATCTTGTCCGCAATGGGGTCCATCAGCTTGCCAAAGTCGGTAACTATATTCATGCGGCGCGCTATTTGCCCGTCGAGCATATCCGTAAGATATGCTATAACGAACAGAGCGCCTGCAAGATACATGCTCCAGCTTACCGGAATATAAAAGCATGCGACAAACACCGGTGTAAGCACCATTCTGGTTATGGTAAGCTTGTTGGGAAGGTTCATTTTACAAATTCTCCTTTCAGATCATATGCGGATGCATCCGTTATTTTTGCATATATAAAGTCGCCCGGCTTTACGCAGACAGGAACGTTTTTTATCTTTATTATGCCGTCCACATCCGGCGCTTCCGCGTAGCTTCTGCCGTAGCAGGCGTCCTTATCCACCCGCTCTATAAGCACTTCGTATTCCTTGCCTATGCGCTTTTTGTTTAGTTCAAGCGATACTGTCTGCTGCATACGCATTATCTTATCTAGCCTTGCATTTGCGGTAGCCTCGTCTATTTGGCCGTCCATAAGCGCGGCCTTGGTGCCGTCCTCGGGGCAGAACGCAAACGCGCCAACCCTATCGAACGGTTCATTTTTAAGAAAACCATACAGCAGCTTAAACTGCTCCTCGGTTTCCCCGGGGAAACCGAGCATAACGGTGGTACGCAGTATAAAATCGGGCGATGCTTCGCGTATATAGCGGGTTATGCGGCGAATATGCTCCGCAGAGCCGTGGCGGTTCATGGTTTCAAGCATAACGGGATCGATATGCTGAATTGGCATATCTATATAGCGCACTATCTTTTCATTGCTGAGCATTGTGTCTACCAGCTTTTCCGTAACCGTGTTAGGATAAGCATACAGCACCCGCAGCCACTTTATGCCATCTATTATGGATAGCTCATTCAGCAGTTCTGCCAGCTTGGGTTCGCCGTATATATCGGAACCGTATGCGGAAGTGTCCTGCGCTATCAGCGTAAGCTCCTTAACTCCGCCTGCCGCAAGTGCCTGCGCTTCCTCAACAAGCTTTTCTATCGGCACGCTGCGCCTGCCGCCGCGAATCAGCGGTATTGCGCAATATGTGCAGCGGTTGTCGCACCCGTCCGCAATGCGGAGATAGGCGCTGTATTTAGGCGTGGATAGCATACGCGCTCCGCTGTATGCGCAGCCGCACTGCATGCCGACCAATGCGCATATCGCGTCCGCAAGCTCCTTATGCTTGCCAACGCCCCAAAATAGATCGACCTCGGGCAGACTTTCGCGCAATTCCTCGGGGTACCTTTGACTGAGACAGCCAGAGACAACAAGCTTTGCACCGTCCTTCCTGTCCCGCGCGGCTTCAAGGATTGTGTTTATCGATTCTTCCTTTGCGGAAGCTATAAAGCCGCATGTATTTACAACGATAACATCTGTATCCTTTTCATCAGATGTTATATCAAACCCGGCGTCCCTAAGGCAGCCGAGTATAAGCTCGGAATCGACAAGATTCTTTGAACATCCAAGGGATATCATCCCGGCCTTATGTTTCTTCATCGGTGGTATTTACCTCGCTTTCGCCCGTTTCATTCTCGCTTTGGCTTGCGGCGGCAGTGCCCGTGCCGAAGCGCCGCTCAAATTCCGCCCTGTCTATCAGCAGCTTTCTTGCCTTGCTTCCGTCAAAACCGGAAACTATCTTCTGCTGCTCCATTATGTCTATCAGCCTTGCCGCGCGCGCGTAGCCCACGCGGAGCCTGCGCTGTATCATGGATATAGAAGCCTGCCCGCTGTCCATAACTATGCGCACGGCCTCCGGCAGAAGCTCGTCCTCCTGCTTGCCGTTACCGTGGGCCGGACCCTGAACGGCGTCGCTCGTTATTCGGTCAAAAGCTTCTTCCTCAAGCGGCGGCTGAGTATTTGTCTGTGCGAAGAAATCCATAACGCGCTCAACTTCCTCGTCCGAAACAAATGCGCCCTGCGCGCGTATGGGTTTGCTTGCGCCGTTTGCGTGGAACAGCATATCGCCCTTGCCCAGCAGCTTCTCGGCGCCGGTTGTATCGAGTATTACGCGGGAATCAACGCCTGATGACACCGCGAACGCTATCCGTGAAGGTATGTTTGCCTTTATGAGACCCGTTATGATGTCCGTAGACGGTCTTTGCGTTGCAACTATAAGATGCACGCCTGCCGCGCGGCCAAGCTGCGCAATGCGGCAGATGGAATCCTCAACATCTTTTGCCGCGACCATCATAAGGTCGGCTAACTCGTCTATCACAACAACAAGCTTGGGAAGCCGTTCGCTTTCTTCCACCAATGCATTATAGCGTGCAAGGTCGCGTGCGTTTACCTTGGCCATGTTCTGATAGCGCTGCTCCATTTGCAGCACGGCCCATTTTAGTGCGCCGGCGGCCTTCTTAGGATCTGTCACGACGGGCAGCATTAGATGCGGCAGCGGTGCATATACGCGCATTTCAACTACCTTGGGATCTATAAGTACCAGCCGGAGATCGCTTGGCGAGGCTTTGTATACCATGCTCAGCAATATATCGTTTATGCAAACGCTTTTGCCCGAACCCGTTGCGCCGGCGATGAGCAGATGCGGCATCTTTTCAAGATTGGCGCAAACTATGCGCCCGGCTATATCCTTGCCCAGCGCAAAGGAGATTGGCGAACGTTCTGACTGGAACTCCTTTGATTCTATGACCTCGCGCAGCAATACCTGAGCGGCATTTTTATTGGGAATCTCTATACCTATTGCCGCCTTGCCGGGTATTGGCGCCTCTATGCGCACAAGCGGCGCGGCAAGAGCAAGCGCTATATCCTGGCTTAGGGACGTTATGCGGTTCACCCTTATGCCCTGCGCGGGCTGAAGTTCAAAGCGCGTTATAACGGGGCCAACGCTTATGTTTATTATCCTTGCGGGGATGTTGAATGTCGCAAGGGTATCTATGAGCAGCTTTGCCTTTTCCTGCGGGGATTCGTTGCCGGTGGGCATATCCGATGCGGGGCTGTTTAAAAGGCTGTATGGCGGCCGCTGATAATCTACCACCGGCGCGGCGGAAGATGGTATGTCCTCTATCTCTTCCGCTTCGTATTCATGTTGCGCCGGCTTTGCGGGCGCGGGTTCTATCGGTTCATATAACGGAATATTCGCAGCGGCATTTTCAGCTTTTGTGGGCGCGTTCCTTATTATTCTGTTGTCCTCGTCCGGCTGAAAATCATGGAAATAATCAACGTTCACGGTTTCTTCATCCAGCCTGTCGAAGGCTTCTTCAACGGCCTTCTCCTTCATGGCGCGCTTGCGTATCTGTCCCTTTGTGGGCATGAACTCGGGGCCGTCGTCCTCGTCGTCATTCGGACGCACGGGCTCCGTTTTATGTACGGGAAGCGGCTCGGGTATAGGTTCGGCCTTCTGATTGAACGAAGGATCGAGCGTGAATATGTTATCTTCAAACGAATTGCCCTTCTTGCCGCTCTTTTTGCTGGCTGTTGGCTTTTTCTTTTGCTTTGCAATTGGCGCGCCGGAAAGCACCTCTTCGGTTATATCCTCGGTATAAAGCGACTGCTGCTGCGCGCGCACGGCCTGCTTATGCTCGGCTATGCGCTCGTTTGCGGCGGAGACGCCCGTTCGTATGCTTTGCCCAAGCTTAGCACCGGCATTTTTTATTGAAAGCCGCGTTATCAGCAGGAAAGATACCATTATGCATGCAATGAACAATATATATGACCCTATGCGGCCCATGAGCAGCAGCGCGGGGTACGCGACAAGCGCGCCGAATATGCCGCCGCCTTCGCGGTAGGTAAAGCTAAGGGTATATGCATCCTTATAATAGTCTAGCGCCTTCATGCCCTCAACGGCATCCGGCCTGCGGGCGATATGTATTATGCTCAGTATTGCTATTATGCTTATTATGCTGAGCACTGCGGGCAGCGCGCCAAGGCCTCCCTCGCTGAAAACTATCAGTAATACGCCCGCTGCAATTATGCCTACGGGCACGGCGTAGCCGGCTATGCCGAACATGCCGAATATGAAGCCGCTTATGGCCTTGCCAAGTATGCCTACGGCATCAAAATACATACTCGCGCCTAAAAAAAGACCAAGCGCTATAACTATAACGCCCCAAACCTCCCGCTTTGTTTGGGCGGCTTGATTGGCCGTCTTTTTCTTTTTTGCGCTTTTTTTACCGTTTGCCATAGCGTTTTCCTTTGCTCGTACTTATCTATATTATACTATATTATCCCTGATAGGGAAAGCATAAGAATTTGGCGCCGACAAAACTGCGGCGCCAAGGCGTTTGTTTATTGTGATACGGGGCTAAAAGTTACTGCGCGGTGTTCAGCGCGTATGTTGCGCGCACCACGCTGCCAAGTGTTTCCTTATCTGTATAGCATATATATACGGTGTCTGTATCGCGGCCCGGAATAATGGATGTACTCATCAAATCGGCCACCGCTTTGTTTACACCGGATTCGGTGTAATACACCCAAAGCGTATACGGATACTCGTCGGTAAGCTGTTCCTCACCTTCGCCGTCGTCACTGTTGCCGCTCAATCTGTTTTCAAAATAGAATATCTTTTTGCCGTCCAAAGACCACATGAAGTTGAACACGTTGAAGCCGCGGGTTATTTCGGTCACGTCGCCCGTTTGCATGTCTATATATGCAAAGGAGGACGCTTTCGTGCCCGCCGCATCTCCGCCGGAAAGTGTATACGCCATATAGCGTGAATCCGGGCTTATGCTGAAGTTATCGCCAGATATGAACACACGCCTTGAGCCGCCTTCGGGTTTTATGCTGTATATTGCACCGTCGTTTTCCATTGTGGTTTCAACGAAGTATACTTCGCCGTCGGCAAAGCCTATCATGCCTTCGTCGCAGCCTTTTTTGTCCACGTCGCTGTGGCGCTTTGCCTCGTCCGGCACATTAAAATCATATTGATGCACGCTTATCTCGCCGGAGCCGCCTATTGAAAACAGCCGTCCACCCATGCTGTCCCAGCAATAGGCGCTTATTGTGTCGCCAAAGCCAACGGCGGAAAGGTCAGTTATAAGATCGCGCGAGTCAACGTCAAAAACATAAAGGTGGGCGCTTTCCCCTGCCATTTCAAGAACGGCTAAGCGCCTGCCGTCTGGCGAAAATGCTGCGGACACTATTTGCTCAAACTGATATTTTGAAAATGCTCTGCTTCCGCTTGAATAGCCGTAGAGCCAAAGCTGCTCGTATTCTATCGTTTCGCCGCCGTCCGAATATTCCTTTATGCGTTTTGAATAAAGGCATGCGCTCTTGTCCGGCGTTACGGTCAGCGCAAGGCCGTCGGGAATAATTATGCTGCCCTGCTCCTGCTTGCCGTTTATGCGGCACGGCGCAATGTCATATGCGGCAAGGTATTCCATGCCGCTTTCGTATGCGGGCAGTTCGCCGTATTTAAGCTTAACTATGCTCCATTGCGCGCTTACGGCGCCATCAGATGCAAGCAGCTTATCCATAAGCCGCTGTGCAGCGTCCTTTGAAGATTGAGCGGTGGATATGAGCAGTATTGTTTCCATATCGCTTGAAAGCGTAGGCGTCATATCGTCTGTGCACTTCAATACGCCGCTTCTGTACATATCAAAAGCATTGGCAACAACGTAGTACGCTTCCCCGTCGGCGGCTTTTTCCGCAGCTGAAACGTCTACCACTACATTATCGCCGTTACTGTCTGGCGTCTGCTCGGGCGTTTCCGGCGCGGCAAGCGGCCTGAGCGTTACTGTAAGAGTGCCGTCTGAAGCTGACACGGCATACATGGCATTGCTGTTAAGCTGAAAATACAGCGTATAGGAATCGTCATCCGCTCCGGAAACGCTGAAGCTGCCGCTTATAAGCCCGCTGTTCAGCCCGGAGTTATTCAAAAGATAATCCGTGTGTTCAAGCTTGCCTATCCTTATGGCAAGGCGGAAAGGCTCGCCAAGCAGCGTTATGCTGTAATCTGGCAGGGTTCTTAACGAAAGCTCTGTATCTCCTGCGGTAAGGTTGCTGCCTAAGCAGAAATCGAGCGCTATCACGGTATCGGTGCCTGATTCGCTTACAGTCACCGTGCGCAGGTTGCCGTTATTCAGCTCGGCCCCGCCGCTTGTTTCTTCGCTGGTGAAGCCGTCGTATGTAAGCTCCTCTGCGGGCGGCGTTGCCTCAGCATCCTCTTTAGCGCATGCGCATAGGCTGAGCAGCATCAGCGCAGCAAGAATTATGGCAAGAATATGCTTTTGCATTCTTCATTCTCCTTAATATATTGCATTCATTATACCCTAAAGAGTGACAAAATGAAATAAATACGCGCTATTTAATACTTTGTTTTCAAATCAGGCGTCGAAAAGGCTTTGCATGGCGGGACTAATTTGCTATAATAGATTGACTGACGATATCCCTATTCAGGAGGATGTATCTATGAAATGTAAAGTATGCGGAGCATACAACGAGGATTACCTTGAATACTGCGAAAAATGCGCAGCTCCGCTGACTGCTGATAACGAGAGCGAAAAGCCTGAAGAAGTTCAGCAGCCGGAAAACGAACAGAATAAAGGGCAGGATTATCAATCCTATGTGGCTTCAACCGGCGAAACGCCGCCGGCGTGGGGCTTTGTTAAGGCACCCAACTGGCCCAAGCCGGAATTTGATGCGGACACCGTTAGCGAGGAGGACATTCCCCAGGGTTACGGCGCGCGTTTCAATCCCCGCCCGGCCAATGCGCCCGTGCAGAAGGTTGCCGCTAACGAAGGCGACGAGGACTTTACCAACAACGTGCGTATGCATAAGGCCGAAAAGCCCGCCGCAAAGCGTACTGCCGTGCAGCCCAGCCGCAAGCATGAAGCGGCCGCTCCCGTGGCGGCAAGCGCGGCATATGGCTACGATGCCGAAGAATCCGTGTCCCCTGCGCGAAGCACAAAGACGCAGCAAACCGTGAGCAAAGTCACAAGGACGCCGATGAAGCCTGCAAAGGAAAACATCGAAATCGAGGATGATGACGATTTCGATTATGATGATGAATACGAAGACCGCTCCCCTGCCCGCGCCAGAAGGAAGAGCGCTTCCGGCGGGCTGAAGAAGAACATTGTATTCATTGCCGCGGCGGCAGCGCTTGTAATACTGATAGCTATACTTGGCGTGGTATATGTTAACAAGGTGCATGGCGGAGATTTCTCCAAGTTCATAAGCTGCACCTTCGGCGGAGATCCCATAACCCGCACGCCTACCATAGAAGCATGGAAAACCGAGGAGGGCGATCCGGCGTATCTTATAACCGTGTATGCCAAGCGCAACTATACCGTGCGCTACAACAACGGCGATATTCAGCTTGAACGTACAATCAACAAGAACCAGCGCTATATTCCGTTTGTAGTGCCGCAGTCCATACTTGTTCCGGATGAGCCACTGGATGTTTCGCAGTACACCGTTAAGCCCGACTTTTTCACGGTAATAAGCCCCTCCGGCGAGGAGACAAAGCTTGAGATAGATCAGGAGATAACGATAGATATTCCCTCGATAGATCTCAGCGTGACACAGCCGAGCGTTGCGGACTTTACCGTTGATTCCCCTGTTGTGCCTATAGCCGGATCCGTGAGCGACAATACCGTTGGCGTTTTCGTGAACGATGAGCAGATAGCCATTGACGAAGCAGGCAATTTCTCCACCACTTATACACTGCCCGGTGAAGGTGCAACTACTATAACAATAGAGGCGCGCAAAAACGGCTACCAGACCGCTACAGCTACGTTTAACGCGACATATGGCAGCGGAAGCGGCACCCCCACTACCACCTCCGGCGATAACACGACCACCGATCCTAATGCAGGCCAGACGACCACGCCTGCCGGCAACGTGAGTTTTTCCGTAAATTCGGATGTTAAGCGCGTAGGTACGTCCTCCACCATGACCGTAAGCGGCACGATGGAGTCCGGCGCTGCAATAAGCGTGAGCGGCGTTGAACTTGATGGAGCGGTGACGCAGGATTCTACCGCTGGCACTTTCAGCTTTACCGTAAAGACCGCAAGCGTTGGCATTTACGAGGTCGTTATAACCGCCACCAAGGGCGATGCGGCTAAGACTTCCACGCTGTATCTTGAGCATCAGCCTGATAAGACTTCCTATATGGAAGGCGTCTACAAGATGGACTATGACAAGATAAAGAACTATCCAAATCATGAGCAGGGCTATAAGATAGTCGGCAAAGTGACAGAAGTGATTCAGGCTACGCCCTATGTGAAGGCAAGGATACAGACCAGCGGCGGCGATATGATATTCTATTATTACAGCGGAGTGGCCACCATAGAAGTGGGCGACGGCAAAACATATGAACTTTACGGAGATCCGTATGGTACGGATTCTGCAACCGGACTGCCCCAACTGCATGCATGGTTCATACTCAAGCGCAATAGCTGATAACCAAAGGTAATACAAGAACTATGGGCGGCATAAAAACCGCCCTGTTTTTATAAGGAGCATATTGCGAAACAAACAGCAAATCATGCTGAATACAAAAAAGCAGATATAAAAATTAAGGAGCGGGTAAACCGCTCCTTTTTGTTATTGTTATGTTTTATGAATCCTGAAGCACGTCGTCGATTATGGCGTTAAGTGCATCGTCTATTCTGTCTTCGGCGGCGCGGGCTTCGCGTTCCTCCGATGTTTCGGCGCTGCGCATGCCAACTATTTCGTTGACTGTCATCATTGGCTGCTCCTCCGCCTCTATATCCGCTGCTTCTTCTTTAAGCATTGCGGTTGGGCCGCGGTCTGCATGCTCAATATGTTCCTCTTTAGCTTCTTCCGCCTTAACCTCGGCTTCTTTGGCTTCCTCGGCAGGCGTAGTCTGGCGGTTTTCTATTTTATATATGCTCCGCATCAGTTCGGCAGGGTTTTCATATGATTCGGGAAGCTCATCGGCGTTTATGCCGGCGTCTCCTTCGGGAATGTATTCGCCGGCCATCTCTATTTCGTTGTCAAGGTTGGAATCCTTTATGCATGCGCGGAAATGCTCCGCCTGTGCGGCGGCTGTTTCGGCGGCGCGCTGTAGGGCCTTGTTCAGCTTGGATGCACTTTCGCGGTAATTCTGCATGAATGCCTCCGCTTTCAGCGCGCTCTGGCGGGAGTATTCCTCGGCCTGCTGCTTTATCTTGTCTGCCTCTTCCTGCGCGGCTGCAATTATGCTTTCAGCTTCCGCATGAGCAGCGGCCTTATCTTCGTTGGCTTTGTTTATTATGCGCGCGCCTTCTGCATTGGCTTCGTCTATAACTTTGCCTGCGTCGCTCTGTGCGCGGGTGAGCGCGTTTGCTATTGCGCCTTCTTTGCGCTTGTATTCCTCTATTGCCTGCTCAAGCCGCGCATTCAGCGCTTCCTGCTCGCTAAGCTTGGCCTTCAGTTCCTCTATGGCCGCTTCAAGTTCCTTTTTCTTTCCAAACATGCTCATTTCCTCCCTGTATATTTATGGTTGTTTATTGTGCTAAAAGTTCATGCGCTCCTGGCGCGGGTCTGTCGCATCCTTTGGCAGGCCGTAGCCCATGTGCAGATATGCGGCGGGCATTGGTATTCTGCCGCGCGGCGTGCGCGCTATGAAGCCAAGCTGCAAAAGATAAGGTTCATACACATCCTCTATCGTGGATGCATCGTCGCCTGTTGCAGCGGCTATGGTATCAAGTCCAACTGCGCGGCCGCCGAATTTGACTATCATGGTGTCAAGTATACGCCTGTCTACCGTGTCAAGGCCAAGCTCGTCTATGGAGAGCATATCGAGTCCGGCTCTTGCTGTGGCAAGGTCTATTTTGCCTTCGCCGCGCACTTGAGCATAGTCCCTCACGCGCCTGAGCAGACGGTTTACTATTCGCGGTGTTCCGCGCGAACGGGAAGCTATTTCTATCGCGCCTTCGCGGTCTATCGGAATATCCAGTATTCCTGCGCTCCTTACGATTATCTCAAGCAGGTCTTCCGGCGAATATGGCTGAAGCTGCTCCTTTATGCCGAATCTGTCCCGAAGAGGGGCAGTGAGCAGACCCATGCGCGTAGTTGCGCCGATAAGCGTAAAGTGCGGCAGGTCAAGCCTTATAGAGTGCGCGCTGGGGCCTTTGCCTATTATTATGTCCAGCGCGTAATCTTCCATTGCCGGATACAGCACCTCCTCAACGGTTGCATTAAGGCGGTGTATTTCGTCTATGAACAGCACGTCGCCCGGGGCAATGTTGGTCAGTATTGCCGCAAGTTCGCCCTTATGCGAAATCGCCGGGCCGCTTGTTATGTGCAGCGTGCCGCCCATTTCGTTGGCTATTATTGAGGCAAGCGTCGTTTTGCCAAGACCGGGAGGACCATAAAAAAGCGCATGGTCAAGCGGTTCGCCGCGGCGCTTTGCAGCCTCGATATATATTTCAACGTGTTCTTTTACGGCCTTTTGCCCTATATATTCCTTCAAATACTTCGGCCTTAGGCTGAATTCGTTAGCTTCGTCTTCCGCAAGCATTGAAGATGAAATGAGCCTGTCGTCGTTTGCCACTATGCGTTACCTTTTGCCCTTTCTGGCTATCTCCCTAAGCGCGCCGGTTATCATATCCTCTACCCTGTCGCAGTCTTCAACCGCGGCAACGGCTCTTCCTGCGCTTACGCCGTCATACCCAAGCGATACAAGCGCGGCTATAGCTTCGCTGCGTATATCCATGCTACCAGTGCTGCCCTTTATGCCGGCAGATGAGTCTATTGCGGCGTCATCCGCGGTCACTTTTTCTTTTAACTCAAGCAATACGCGTGCTGCCGTTTTTCGGCCCATGCCGGAAACCTTATCAAATGCCGCTGCGTTTTCGGTAAGTATTGCTAATGTTATATCCTGCACGCTCAGCGAACTAAGTACGCTCAGCGCAAGCTTTGGCCCAACGCGCGTAACGCCAATGAGCCGACGGAACATGGCGCGTTCCTCTTTGGTTTCAAAGCCGTAAAGCGCCATAACATCCTGCGAAAGCGAAATGTGAAAATGAGTGTAAAGCTTATGCGGCGCGCCTGCTTTCAAGCATTTAAGCGTTTGGCTTGAACACAGCAATTCGTACCCGACGCCGCCCGCTTCGATTGTTGCGCGGTCTGCTAACACCTCTTCAACTATTCCTGAAATATGTGCATACATGTGTTTTGCTCCGTTTACTGCCGTATGAGTTATTTTATGCGGAATGTTTCGGCTGCCGGGCCGGACGTGTTCGCGTGGCACAGCGCCGCGGCAAGCGCATCGGCCGCATCGTCCGGCTTTGGGATGCTGTTTAACGAAAGCAGAAGCTTTATCATTTGCTGTACCTGCTTTTTATCTGCATGGCCGTTGCCGGTTACGGCGGATTTTATCTGCATGGGCGTGTACTCATAAAGCGGCAGTCCAGCCTGCTGTGCGGATAACAGCGCCACTCCGCGCGCGGCCGCCACCTGAAGCGCAGTCTTGGTATTCCTTGCGAAAAACAGTTCCTCGAACGCAACATGGTCGGGCTTATACAGCTTTATCAGCTCATTCATGCATGTATACAGCCGCTCCAGCCTTTGCGGGAACGGTGTATGCGCAACGGTTTCGATAACGCCGTAGTCGATCACCTTGGATCTAATGCCTTCGGTGCTTATTACGCCGTAGCCAAGTATGGCATAACCGGGGTCTATACCCAAAATTATCAAAAAGCCGTTACCCCCACGTTTATATTCTATTTTATTTTATCATGCGCGCAATATCTTGACAAGAGCGCTAAAGGCCCCAAACGGGCGTTTGGGGTCATTCTGCGCTTTCTATATATTCATTTATTTCCTGCAACGAGTTGAAAAGTAATCCGCCCGCTTGCAGCGCGGCGATATCTTCTGCGAATCTGTCGGGTGAAATATCTATGCTGGTTATGTGCTCATTCTCAAGCGTTTGCGTGTTGCGCTTGTATACTTCAAGCATATCCCCATCTTCCCCCGAAAGCATAACATAATGCTCGGGACAGAATCCGTCGGAGTCTTTCACAAGGCTTACATAGGCGGATGTGAAAAGTTCAGCCGAATAATCCGAATATGCCGCTTTTGCTTCCTCCTTATCCATGCCCGCTATATCGCCCTGCGATTTCAGCGTAATATAATGTCCGCATCCATTAAAACGAAGCTTCCATTCTACTTTGGTGCTTTTAAGCGCCGTTATACGCCTATCTGTTGACACTGTTTGGACGCTGTCACTTTCGTCAGGCATAGACTGTTCAGCTTGTTTTGTTGGGATAGCATTGCTGCCTTGCGGTGCTGCATCGCCTTTATCCGGAAACAATACGCCTATGCACACAAGCGTTGTTATCACTGCAAATCCGCACAGCAGGCATTTTGTCATCAGCCGCGCGTGATCAATCCTAAAAAACATATCTGTTCCTCCTAAACTTGTTGCTTATTCTGCCCAAATATGTTTTGTTTATTCAAAAAAGAGGGCGCTTGTGTATGAACTGCACCCTCTTTTTATCAATGCTTACTTTATTCGCCGAAGAAGTTATAGTCCGCTTCGCCGCCAACGTTTTCGTCGCCAAGGCTGTTAAGGTCGGCCAGCACAAGAGTTGTGGTATAGTATTTACCGCTGCGCCAATACTTTATCTCTATGCTGTCGCCTACCATCTTGCCCCTTATCAATGCAACAAATTCATCCTGAGTCATGCCGCTTTGGCCTTCTATTTCAACTATTATATCGTTGGGTTCAAGGCCGGCTTTGTGGCCAGGGCCGTCCTTTATTACCGATGCAACCAGTATGCCTTCGGGCGTGCCGTATGTTGTGGCGTACATTTCGCCCCATGTGGTAACGCTTACGCCTATGCCGGGACGCAGCACGCGGCCTTCGTTTATAAGCTGCTCCGCTACCTTCATCGCTTGGTCTATCGGCAGGGCGAAACCAAGGCCTTCCGCGCTGATTGCGTTGCCGTAATTGTCATAACTTGCGGTAACGGTTTTGGCGGAAACTATGCCTATTACCTCGCCGGACATGTTTATCAGCGGCCCGCCGCTGTTGCCGGGGTTAACGGCGGCATCGGTCTGAATATAAACATTTGTAACGCCGTCTATATTCACGCTCCTTGCCGTTGCGCTCACTATACCGAACGTAGTCGTGCCGGAAAGTTCGCGTCCGGTGGGATCGCCGATTGTTATTACAAATTCGCCGACGCGTACGGCTTCCGAATCGCCAAGCTTCAGCGGCTTAAGGCCGGTTTTTTTAACCTTGAGCACGGCGACGTCAAACGTTTTGTCGTAGCCCACAAGCTGGGCTTCCGCTTCTTCGCCGTCAACGAACATTACGCCGAGCTTTGATGCATCTTCAACAACGTGCGCGTTTGTTATTATGTAGCCTTCGGACGATATAACAAAGCCTGAACCGGAGCCGAATTCAAGTTCACGGGTGTATTTTTCGCTGTAACCATAGTTGATAATGCCAACAACGCCTTCGCTTACGCTGTCCACTATATCGAGCAACGGATTGCCGGGGTTGGTTATTTCGGGGGCTACGCCGTCAAGCTTGGGCATGGTGCCGGAAGGCGGAATTGGAGTCATTGCGGGGGCGGAGTTACTGTCCTCAGGCTCCGCTGTTTTGCCGGGTTCGGGAGTAGCGCTCGGAAGCTGCGGAATAAGCCCATCAAAGAAAGGCGTAGGGTCGGGGGCGTTATTATTCGTGCCGTTATCCGCACTTGGCATATACGATGCAAGCACCGCCGGCATAAATATGGTGGCAAGCAGCGCGCCGACGATTGTGAATATTATCGCCGTTACCACATAGCCGCCTATGCCGCGCTTTGGCGGTTTGGGCTCCTGCTGAGGGGCATTGTTGTACCCGTCGAAATAATAGTTTGGATACTCCATCTTTTGTTACCTCCGTTGTGCGGGATTTGCCTTTGGCCTTCCCTGCTGTTCATATAATTTAAGCGTAAACGTGAATGTTGCGCCTTTGCCTAATTGTGATTCGGCCTTTATGGTTTGGCCGTGCTGCTCGATTATGCGCTTTACTATGCTGAGCCCAAGTCCTGATGACGAACCGGACGGCGTGTGCGCCTTCTCGGCTTTATAGAACCTGTCGAACACATAGGGCAAATCATCCGGCGAAATGCCTTCGCCCTGGTCGATAACGCTCATTATGGCAAGTTTTTTGTCCGTAACTATGCGCATTGTGAGCGCGCCGCCGTCGGGAGAGAATTTTATTGCGTTATCCACCAAATTGCGTATAACCTGCGCTATCTGTGATTGATCGGCCTCAACCGTTGTATGCTCCGCATCGAAATCCATATTGACGTCTATATGCTTTGCATTGATGCGCGCTTCGAACGTAAGCACGGTGCGAATGACAAGTTCGTTCAGATCAAACGGCTCAAGCTTTAATTCGTATTGGCCCGATTCTATTCGCGCAAGATCGAGCAGATCGTTCACCATGCCCGTCATGCGCTTGCATTCGTTTATTACTATGTCAAGATACTTCGGCTGATCCTCGCTGGCAATGGTGCCGTCCTGCATGGCCTCAAGGAAGCCCCTCATGCTGGTCAGCGGGGAGCGCAGCTCATGCGAAACGTTTGCAACAAAGCTTCTGCGGGATTGCTCCAGCGCATTTATTTCATTTGCCATTTCGTTGAAGCTTTGGCCAAGCTGACCAACTTCATCGTGGCTGGTGATATTCACCCTTGCTTCGTATTCGCCGCGGGAGAAACGATTTATAGCGTTGTTCATGTCCACTATCGGCTTTGTCATGCGGCTTGTTATGTACGTTACCGCAAGAATGGCAAGTATTACCGCAATGCAGGCCGAAAGCAGAACATCAAGGTATACTTTGCGTATGGAATCGTTTGTGCGGCTCACGTCCGTATGGAAGAACATTGCGCCTATAACTTCGCCTTCGGTGGTGGTTATCTGCCGGCTGAGCGTCATTATGGGGATATTGCCGGAAGTAAACCTATCCGAACTTATTTCTATTTCGCCATTGCCCATTATTATTGCCGATGCGTCCGCGCTAAGATCTGCATCGCAAAGCGGGTCCCACTTTGCTTCGTTCAGTTCGTCGCGCAATATCACCTTACCGAATGCCGAATCTATGAAATAGAGTTGAAGCATTGCGTCGTACTTGCGCATGGTAGTCCGCAGCGTATCCTTTGCAACGGCGCGCTTTTCGGCGTCCACATATTGGGTAACTATAACGCGGTTTATTTCAGCGGCTTCACGCCTGAGCTCGTTTTCGTTCTCTGTCATGTATTGGCTTTTGAACATTCCGCTTATGGTGATGCCCAAAAGGAATATTATCAGCAATATTATGGCCAAATATGTGCTGAGCATGCGCGAAAACAATGTGTTGAACGATTTTTTGCCCATTCGGCCTCCGCCGCTAAGCCATATCACTTAGCCGTTTCAAATTTGTACCCAACGCCCCAAACGGTCTTTATTTCCCATTCGGGCCTTTCACCTATCTTTTCGCGTATGCGCTTGATGTGCACGTCTACCGTGCGCGAATCGCCGAAGAAATCAAAGCCCCAAACCTGCTCAAGCAGCTGCTCGCGGGTAAACACCTTGCCTTCGCGCGAAGCTAAGAAGAACAGCAGCTCTATTTCCTTTGGCGGCATATCAAGCTGCTTGCCGTCAAGCGTTACGGTGTAATTATCAAGCGATATGGTAAGGCCGGGGAACCTGAGTTCCTTTTCGTCTCCGGGTGTGGCGCTACGCCGCAGCACGGCCCTTATGCGGGCAAGCAACTCCTTTGCTTCAAACGGCTTTGGAATATAATCATCCGCGCCGAGTTCAAGCCCCTGTATCCTGTCGAGCGTGTCGCCTTTTGCCGTGAGCATTATAACTGGCACGGTGCTTTCGCTGCGCAGCTTTTCAAGCACGGTCCAGCCATCCATGCCCGGCAGCATAACATCCAGCAGAACAAGCGTGGGCTTAACGCTGCGGAATGCGTCTATCGCTGTATCCCCGCGGGTACAGGTGGCCACGGTATAGCCTTCCTTTTTCAGGTACATTTCTATTATAGCCAGTATGTTAGTATCGTCATCAACAACCAATATAACGTTATTGTTTTCCATGCCTACCTCCCTTTGCCTATCGGCGGCTTAAAAGCCACCATGATAGGTATAATAATAGCATCAATTTGTGAACATGGTATGAATAAGGACAAAATGCCCTAATTAATTTACTTTTTAAGCGTGACAACGGTAACGCCGGCGTCGCCCTCGCCGTAGCTGCCCATGCGGTAGCCCTTGACGAGCGGATGGCGCTTTAAGAATGCCTGCACGCCCGCTCGCAGCGCGCCTGTGCCCTTGCCATGGATTATGTTTACCTCGCTGAGACCTGCATTATACGCATCGTCAAGGTATCTGTCCACTATTATATTGGCTTCGTCAACAAGCATTCCGCGCACGTCAAGCTCGAGCCCTACCTGCTTGCCCGCACCAAGGCCAACTTTGCCGGATGTGGGCGCAGCGGCCTTCTTTTCTTCTATAAGGCGTATGTCTTTAAGCTTTACGTTCAGCTTCATAACGCCGGCCTGTACCATGACCTCGCCCTTTGAATCGGGAGCGGACAGCACGGTTGCTTTCTGGTCAAGCGTAACAATGTTTACTGTATCCCCCGCGCGCACTGTTTTGGGAGGCTTGGTATTATCCTCCTTCTTTATTGCCTCTTTTTCGTTCACGGCGGTTTCGGTTGCCCTAAGCGTGTCCCGCGCGGCCTGTATGACCCTATCGGCGGCGCTTCTGTCTATATCCTTTATGGAGCGTATCTCAACGATAAGCTTCTCCATTTCGCGCTTCGTGTCCGCAACTATGCGCTTTGCATCTTCCTTTGCCTTGGCTTGAAGGCGATTCCTATCCTCGTCCAGCTTTCTGCGTTCGCGTTCGGCATCGGCACGCAGCTTTTCAAGCTCTGCGCGCGCTTCTTCTGCCATTTTTCGCTCCTCTTCGGCTATGCGGTGCTGAGACTGCGCGCTTGAAATAATGTCCTCAAAGCGCACATCTTCTCCCTTTAGGAAGCCTTTTGCCTTATCTATAATGCTGTTAGGCAGCCCAAGGCGTGAGGATATCTCAAATGCGTTCGATTTTCCGGGAATGCCGATATAAAGCCTGTATGTTGGGCATAGGCGGTCTATATCAAACTCCATGGAGGCGTTCTCCATGCCCTCATGCGTCATTGCGAATGCTTTTATTTCGCTGTAATGCGTTGTGGATACGCATATGCAATGGCGTTCGTTAAGTTCTTCCAATATGCTCATTGCAAGCGCAGCGCCCTCTATCGGGTCTGTACCTGCGCCAAGTTCATCCAGTAGTACAAGCGAGTTTTCGTCGGCCTTATCGAGTATGCCCACGATGTTCTTCATGTGCGAAGAGAACGTGGAAAGCGACTGCTCAATGGACTGCTCATCGCCTATATCGGCATAAATATGCTCAAACACCGGGAATTCGCTGCCTTCGTTTGCGGGTACGAATATGCCGCTTTGTACCATTAGCGCAAATAGGCCTACTATTTTGAGCGTAACCGTTTTGCCGCCGGTATTTGGGCCGGTTATTATGAGCGAGCGGTAATCCCTACCTATCCATATATCGATGGGCACTACCCTATCCGCAGGTATGAGCGGATGACGGCCGCGCACTATGCGCACATAGTTATTGCGATTGAGCCTGGGCATAACGGCATTCAGCTCACGCGAAAGCTTTGCCTTTGCAAATACAAGGTCTATCTGGCCCATTATGTTAAGATCTTCGCGTATTTCGTCGGCATAAGGCGCAAGCATTGCCGTAAGCTCCGTCAATATGCGCTCTATTTCGTCGGCTTCTTCCGCAAGCAGCTTTTTGTATTCATTGCCGAGTTCGACTACCGCCGACGGTTCAATGAACAGCGTTGCGCCGCTGCTGCTTCGGTCGTGTATAAGCCCGGGGACCTGCTGGCGATATTCCTGCTTAACTGGGATTACAAAGCGGCCGTTGCGTATTGTTATTATCGGCTCCTGGAGATATTTTTGGTATGCAGTGGAGCGTATCATGCTGTTCAGCTTTTCGCGCACTTTTTCGTTGGCAAGGCGCATGGCACGGCGTATGCGTGCAAGCGCGGGCGATGCCCCGTCGAATATCTCGTCTTCATTTATTATGCAGCGGTTTATTTCTTCCTCTGCGCTCCTGTGGGTAATGAGCAGGCCGGCAAGGTTATAAAGATAGCTTTCCTCCCCCACTTCCTTGGCAAGTATGTCTTTGGCTATCCTTGCCGCTTTAAGGCAGCTTGCTATGCCCAGCAATTCGCCGGTTGAAAGGAACAGCGCCGCATGCATACGCTCAAGGCAGTGCCGCATGTCCGGAAAATCGTCCACAGGCGAGCGGCCGGTTTTGTAGAAAAGCGTCTCGGCTTCCGCGGTAAGCTTAAGTTCGCGTTCAACCGTATCAAAATCGCCGGAAGGTTCCATAGTATCCACCAATTCCCGTGAGATGCAGCACGATGCGCGCTCCTTTAGCATGGCAAGTATTTTATCGTATTCAAGTGTTTTCAGTACTCTTTTTTCCATTGTTTACTCCGTTATTCTTTCAAGCGCCGCAATTATTGAACATAAAAAAGGCGACCGAAACAAAACGCTCCGGCCGCGCCAAATAACCTATGGTCATGAATTGCGGTGGTCTATTCCGCCAATGCCCCTTTTAGTGTACGCCAGTTTCCTGTTTGGCGGCAAAAGGACGCTTTACGGGCGCGGAAGCGCCGTTGCGCTTTGGCATTTCCCTAAGATCGGATATGCGCTGATCTAGCGCTTCGTAATCGCTGCGAAGCTTGGTAAGCTCGTCCGCCATGTTGAGCGCCGCAAGCAGTACGCAGTTACCCGTGCTCAGCATGGGGTATGTACGCTTGACCTCGTCCACCTTTGCATTTACCATTTCGGCCAGAGAATCCATATACTGCTGGCTTTCGTCGCCGGTCAACTTAAATTCCATTCCGGCTATACGCACGATAGTGCGATTGTTATCCATAGATGCAACACCTCAGTCATATTATACTATGCGTTGTGGCAACTTTCAACCTTTTTCATCTACATATTGTATGATTTGGCTGATTTTATTTGGTTTGGTTATTTTGCTCAATGCTGATAACTATCGCCTTTTCGGCCTTGGAGCCGGTTGTATATATGCGAAAGTCCATGTGCATCTCGCTAAATGAATTAACTTTGCCGCTTTCTTCGGCTGAGACCGCTGCACTGTATAACATATTGAGCGCGGTGTCTATTCCGTCTGTGCCGCCGTTTATTGCGCAAAGCAGAGCATTGAGCATTATGCGTACTTCCTGGCAATGCGCATCATAGGTTTCGCGCTCTTTTGCAAACATATATTGCTCAATTGGACTTAGCTCGCCTTTAGGTTCGCTTGGTTCGCTTTGCGCAGCATACTGAACGGTAATGCTGCTGAAAACGCCGCCGGTGCTGATAAAAGTAATATCTATATTCAGCCATTCTGAAGCTATTCTATATTCCTGCTTGCCGGCATCGGAATAAGCGTTCCACCATTCGCTGCTCGGCCAATCGGCGGATATTACTTTTACGGTTGCCTCCGGATCAATATCGGCGTAAATTTCGGGGTCTACCTTCTCATTTTCACCTATTACGGTGTACTCGTAATAATCAGCATTCGTATTGCTAATGCCGAGCGAAGCAAGCATTGCGGCGCCTTTATCGGTCATGAGAAACAGCATTATGCCAATAAGCACAATGCACAGCGTGAGCAATATGTTTGCGCGTTTTTCCTTTGCAGCGCTGCCGTTTTGCTTCTGCTTATCCATCAAACTTCGCTCCGTCTATAAGCTTATCTATATCGATATTGCTGTCATGTCCGGCTTTTTTCAGCGCAAGCGTGAACCATTCGGGTATGGCTGCACGGAACGTTAACGTTTCGCCCGAGGACGGATGCCTAAGCGTAAGCCGCGCGGCATGCAGCGCCTGCCCTTCAAGGCCAAGGCTGTTTTTTTCAGGCCCATATACATTGTCTCCCGCAACGGGGTGCTTTATGTGCGCCAGGTGAACCCTTATTTGGTGTGTGCGTCCGGTTTCAAGCTTTGCGGCGATAAGCGTATAATCGCCAAGCCTTTCAAGCACGGAAAAGTGCGTTACCGCGCTGCGACCGTCCGGCCGCACAGCCATCTTTTTTCTGTCCGCCTTATGGCGGCCTATCGGTGCGTCTATCGTGCCGCTATCTTTTTTTATATTCCCGTTTACCAGCGCCAGATACACCCTGCCGGCCTCGTGTGTTTTCATCTGCGCGGCAAGGCTCCTATGTGCGTTATCGTTTTTGGCTATAACTATAAGGCCGGATGTAAGCTTGTCTATCCTGTGTACTATGCCCGGGCGCATTTCGCCGCCTATGCCGGAAAGGTCCTTTATATGATACATTATGGCGTTCACAAGAGTGCCTGTTTCGTTACCGGGCGCAGGGTGAACCACCATGCCCTTCGGCTTATCTATAACGGCAATGTCACTGTCCTCATATACTATAGACAGAGGTATATCTTCTGCGGCAAGTTCGGTGCTTGCGGGAAGGGCTATAAACAATTCAACTGCGTCCCCAGCCTTCAGCTTTGCACCTGCCTTTGTCTCATCCTTGCCGTTTACGCTGGCCTCACCTTCGTCAATAAGCCGCCGTACATAGGAGCGCGTTTCGCCGCAGGCCGATGCAAGGAATACGTCCAGCCGTTCACCGCCGGACGCCGTTGCCTTTATAGTGCGGCCGTATTCGCTGTATTCAATTATCGGCAAATTGGGCTGCTCCATTGCGGTTTATTCCTTTTCTTCGCTGCCGTCGGTATTTTTCTTTTTATCAAGGCTGTCTATAAACGTTTTGCCCTTAAAGAAAAGTACGTCTATTATCAATATTGCAGCACCTATGCATATTGCGCTGTCCGCCACGTTGAAAACGGGAAAATCAATAAGCTTGAAATAGAGCATATCGCGAACATAGCCCAGCGCAACGCGGTCAATAAAGTTACCCAGCGCGCCCGCGAATATAAGCGCAAGCGATATCCGCATGGCCGTATGCATACGCTTGTATTCCTTTATCATGAAATACAGCATTGCTCCGCAGGCGATTACCGTAGCAATTATGAAGAAAACCTGCGCGTTCTGAAGCATGCCGAATGCCGCTCCGCGGTTTTCAACATATGCAATGGAGAACACTCCCTTTATTATCTCTACACTTTCGCCCAGCTTAAGCGCATTTGCGCAGGCAATTTTGCTCAGCTGGTCTATTGCTATTACTATAAGTATTATAATTATGCTCAGCATAGGTCAACCCCCAAATCCTTCATCGGTGCATATTCTATCATGCCTTGGCGCTGCATTCAACTTTCTATGTACCAATTTGCTATATTGCTCATCAAATCCGGCTCACGCTCGCTTTCTAAGCCTTTGATAGAATCATGGTACAGTATGCTTGAAAGGCGGAAATACAGCGTTATGAACGGCAGATCCTCAACAAAGCTCATTTGCAGCGCGTCCGCGGCTTCACGGCAGGCGGCTTCGTCACGCGCGGTATTGAGCGATCTTGCAAGCGCTGACAGGGCGTCGTTTCTGTATCCGCCGTAGTTATATGCGCCGGATGCGTCAATATAGGGCAAAATATCGCAGTCACGCGCCAGATTGAAACCTACAAGCGCGATGTCAAAATCCTTGTTTTCAAGCATTTGGGCGTATTCGCTGCTGCTGTCGCCAAGGGTAAAGCCAGCGGTTACGATTTCAACGTGTATGCCGATCGCTTCAAGCTGGCTTGCGATAACGCCCGCCGCAGTTTCGCGCGTTGAATCGGTTGACTTGTTCACAAGCAGCTTTAAAGTAAGCTCATTGTAGCGGTGCGCATTTTTTTCAAGATAACCATCGCCGTCGGTATCCTTCCACCCAGCTTGATCAAAAAGGCTGAGCGCAAGCTCCGTATTATAATCATATACTTTGGAGCGGCTGTTATACAGCCAGCTGTCAGGTGCGATCGGCACGTCGCACGCACGCGCACGGTTCATATAAACGTTCGTTATTATGGCGCTGCGGTTTAAGGCATAGGCTATGGCCTGGCGCACGAGCGGGTTGGAAAGTTCCGAATTGCCATAATTGAACAGCATTACCTCTGCCGTTTGCGTCATAACGTCCATAACATTCGTAACGCCGTCCTCACGATACCGCCCCACGGAAAGCGACGATGTGAATACCATGTCAAGCTGACCGGCAACATAAGAAGCGAGGGAGACATCGTTGCTGCTCCTTTGATAGAACTCTATTTTTTCTATATAGGGTTCTTCCTTCCACCAGTTCTGGTTTATTTCAAGCGTAACTTTATCGCCTGATATCGAGGTGATGTAATAAGGGCCTGTCCCTGCGCCATAGCGGGATGTTGACGCAGTGGGATTTTCTATAATAGGGAAATTCAGCGCGTACAGCGAGGCTATGCCTTGCTGCTTCATTGTGACTACAACACTGCCGTCACTTCCCGCGGCAATGGATTCTACCTTATCCGTGGCGTATGAATAGTATCCGCCCGTTTGCTTTATGCGTTCAAACGAATATACAACATCCGCCGCGGTAACGTTTGCCCCTGTATCCTGCCAGCGGGCTGAAGAACGCAGCTTCATCGTCCAAACAAGGCCGGTATCGTCACAGCTCCAATTTTCCGCTAACTTAGGCGTAACTACGCCCGATTGGTCAATTACTATAAGGCTTTCGTATATAAGCGAAAAGAAGCCGAGCATCTCCTTCGTATTCACCGAAAGCGGGTCTGACGTATCGGCATTTTCGGGCATGGCAAGCCTTAATGTGCCGCCGTACACGGGCGCGGGCGCGGGCGTAGGCGCAAGCAAAGCCGGCGTTTCAGTGGGTTCGCTTGCATCGGGCGTTGATTCGGCATTCTGCTGATTGCCGGCGCAGCCGCAAAGCGTAAGAATTATTATTGCCATGCATAACGCCAAGGGTCTTTTTATTTTATTTGCAAAACTCTTTTTCATATAGTTCGCTGTATTTCTCCTTTGCCGAAAGGACTTTGTCGGCATATGCGGCCGTTTCGACGTATGGTATGCTGATAAGCCGTTTACCGTCGCCATATGCTGGGTCGTTTAACCATTTGTCCACGTTGCCCGGGCCTGCATTGTATGCTGAAAGCGCCGTGCGTTCCATTCCACCGTATTTATCCGATAGATATCTAAGGTACCAGCAGCCAAGGCGGATATTTATGAGCGGTTCCATCAGCTTTTCTTCACTGTAGTCCGCCATGCCTAATTTACCCGCGATCCATTCGCCTGTTGACGGCATTATCTGCATAAGGCCGATTGCACCTTTGGGCGATACCACAGCCGCGCGATTTGAACTTTCCGTATGTATCACTGCCGCAACAAGGCATGGATCAAGCGAAAACTCATCCGCGCAGGCCAATATCTCGTCTGCGTATATCAGCTTATAGGTGCGCCGCTCAAGCATCCTGTTTGCCATAAAACCGCCTATTGTAAGCATGATTATTGCCGCAATGCCAACAAGTGCAATGATGATGCGCCGCGTACTGGCTTTCTTTACTGCTTTTGCCTTTTTGCTGCGCTTAGCGGCCGATTGACGGGACGTTTTCTTTGCATAGGCCTTGCCTGGCTGCGTTCTTTTTGCGCTCTGTGCTGCGCTCATGCATTGGCTCCGGCGCCGGCGTATTGCTTATACAGCGCGTCTATTTGCTCATAAAGCGTACCGATAGACGAACTGTTGTCTATTACCTCGCTGCTATATGCCCGCTTTTCTTCCTCGCTCATTTGTGCGCGTATGCGGGCCTCGGCCTGGGCAGGTGTGCAGCCGTCTCGCTTTATTATACGCGCTATGCGCACGGCTTCCGGTGCAGTCACAAGCCAAACCGAATCAACGTATTTTGTCCAGCCCACCTCAATCAAAAGCGGCACATCCCAAACTATCAGCCGGTTGCTGTTCGTAGCTAATTCGGCAGCCGTGCGCGCCTCAAGCGTTTTTAGTACGGCCGGATGGATTATGGAATTAAGCAACATTCGCTTTTCGCTATCGGCAAATACGATCGCGGCAACGGCTTTTCTGTCAAGCGAGCCATCCGCAGCTATAACGCCGCTGCCGAATGATTTTTCTATTTGGTGCAGCCCTTCGGTATTCGGCTCAACAACTTCGCGCGCGATGATATCCGCGTCCAATATAAGCGCACCAAGACTGTTCAGCCGCGCAGACACAGTGGATTTGCCGGAACCTATCGTTCCCGTAAGCCCTATTATCATGGTAGCTGCCCTGCCCTTTTACTTAGTATCGAACCAGCTATGCCCAGTGTGTACCTCGGCAAGAAGCGGCACTTTCAGGTTGACGACGTTTTCCATGCAGCTTTTCAATATTTCCGCTGCGGCATCTGCTTCCTCCTGCACGGCGTCTATTATAAGTTCGTCGTGTATTTGCAATATCAGTTCTGACTTCATACCGCGCGCCTTCAACTCATTATGCACTCTTACCATGGCAAGCTTTATTATGTCTGCCGCGGTACCCTGTATGGGCATGTTCATGGCCACGCGTTCGCCGAAGGAGCGCGTATTATAGTTTGAAGATTTAAGTTCAGGCATTTCGCGCCTTCTGCCGAAAAGCGTAGTGGCTGCGCCTTGCTGCTTGGCCCGCTCAACGCATCCCTTCAAATATGTATGCACTCCGGGATAACGCATGAAATATAGCTCTATGTAACGGGCGGCTTCCTTGCGGGATATACCAAGCTGCCGCGCAAGGCCAAAATCGCTTATGCCGTATACGATGCCGAAGTTTACGGCCTTTGCGGCGCTGCGCATTTCGCTTGTTACTTCATCAAACGGCACGCCGAATACCTCGCTTGCGGTGCGGCGGTGTATGTCAGCGCCTTCTATAAATGCGCGGCACATGCCTTCGTCTCCGCTCATGGCGGCAAGCAGCCTTAATTCTATTTGCGAATAATCCGCATCCACAAGCACGCGGCCTTCGCTTGCAACAAACGCCTTGCGTATCTCCCGCCCAAGCTGCGTGCGCACGGGTATGTTTTGGAGGTTGGGCTCCGTGCTTGATATTCTGCCCGTTGCCGTAACGCTTTGGTTGAAGCGCGTGTGTACGCGGCCCTGCTTATCGATAAGCGGCAGCAAACCGTCTATAAAAGTTGAACACAGTTTTGTGAGCGTTTTGTATTCAAGTATCATTGGTACTATCGGATGCATGTCGTATAAGCCTTCAAGTACCTCCGAATCGGTAGAATAACCGGTTTTCGTCTTTTTTGCTGGCGGCAGGCCAAGCTTTTCGAACAGAATTGTGCCAAGCTGTTTGGTGGAAAGAATATTGAATTTTTCCCCTGCGCATTCGTATATGTCTGCCTCGAGCGATGCTATGCGCGCGTTAAGTTCTTTACTCATGGCGCCGAGCGTATCGCGATCGACCGTGAAGCCTATGCGCTCCATATCGTAAAGCACATCTATAAGCGGTAACTCGATTTCATTATAGAGCTTCATGAGTCCTTTGGCTTCGAGTTCGCCTATAAGTTCGCTTTTAAGCTTAAAAAGCGCCGCTGCCCCGACCTCCAAAGAATTAAGCCGCTCGGCCGAAAGCGTTTTCAGATTTGCCGCAGGATGTATTGCGTGCAGCAGATAGTCCGCTATCATTGCGTCGAAGCTTACGTTTGATATATTCACGCCGAAGCGCGCCGCGATATGCCGCATTGCTTTGCTGTCGAAAAATGCCTTCTCGATGGCTGCGTTTTCGAGTATAGGCTTTAATGCGGAGTAAACCTCATCTTCGCTTAGTCCGGAGTCAAGCAGTGTTTGGCCAAGCATAATGTCATATTGCGCGCTGCCGTCTATGCTTACGCTGAATACGCCGTCAATATGGAATGCGGCAATATCGGCGCCGCCAAGCTTTGCGCAAAGTTCGGCAAGGGCAGCGGAATTATCTATTGCTATATGCTCAGCTGTGAATGCAGCCGCCTCTTTTGCTGGTGATGCAGCGTTCTGCGGTAGGCGGTCTATAAGGTTGCGCAGTTCAAGTTCACGCATCATGGCAATACCGCCGCACAGAGTGTCTTTGGTGAAATGCGTGTCTTTAAGTGCAATGTCCACAGGCGCAGTTGTGTTTATTGTGCCTATACGGTAGCTCATGCGTGCACTGTCAGCGCCGTTTACAAGCTTTTGCCCGAGCGCGCCTTTTTCATCGGCTGCGTGTGAAAGCGTGTTTTCCACCGTGCCGTATTTGGCAAGGAGTTTCAATGCCGTTTTTTCGCCAACGCCGGGTATTCCGGGAATATTATCGGAATTGTCACCCATAAGCGCCTTCAAGTCTATCATGCGCTTGGGTTCAAGACCGTATTGCTCCATAAGCGTTGCTTCATCGTATTCAATGGTATCGCTTATGCCTTTTTTGGTCATGAGCACATGCGTATGCTCGCCTATAAGCTGCAGCGCATCGCGGTCGCCGGTAACAAGCAGCGCGTCAACACCGTTTTCGTTTGCTATGCGCGCAAATGTGCCGAGTATGTCGTCCGCTTCATAGCTTGGGCATTGGCACACGGTTATGCCCATCTTGGGCAGCAGGTCGCGTATAAGCGAAAGCTGGGTGCGCAGTTCGTCCGGAGTGGCCTTTCTGCCGGCCTTGTATTCGCTGTATTCTTCATGCCTGAATGTAGGGCCGTGCATATCAAAAGCGACAAGCATATATTCAGGCTCCTGTTGGGCAAGCTTCAGCAGCATGCTTAAAAAGCCGTATATCGCGCCCGTAGGCGTGCCTTCGCGGTTGGTCATGGCCGGCAGAGCATAAAATGCCCTGTGCATAAGGCTGTTGCCGTCTATTGCGATGAGCTTTGCCATTATATTTAATCCACCTCTTTATATACCATGGGAATATGTGCGGGTATTTCGTCCTCTATGCGTATCGCGCTGACGAACGTCTGCCTGGCTTCATCAAGATGCGAAGCATCATTCACATACATTGTGGCCAGCGCATCGCGTGTCGTTACCCTGTCCCCGCGCCTTACGTGCATCACAAGGCCGGTTGCGGGGTCTATACTGTCCCCCTTCTTTGCGCGGCCCGCGCCGAGCAGTTGAGCGCTTATGCCTATCATGTCCGCATGCATATCGCCTATATATCCATCCTTTGCCGGATATATGTCTATCCTCTGCTTAACGCCGCTTACAAGCTTATAAGGATCTTCAACAAATTCATCCCTGCCGCCCAATGCGCTTAGCATAAGCTTAAGCTTATTAAGCCCTTCGCCTGATTTAAGCGCGCGCATCAGCTTCGCTTTGGCATCGGCCATGTCACATGCAAGGTTTGAAAGAATAAGCATTTTGCCCGCAAGCGTAAGACTTACAGAAAGCAGAGGGTCGTTTTCGTCAAGCTTACCGTAAAGCGCATCGTATACCTCTATTATTTCAAGCGCATTGCCAACGGCCAGACCGAGCGGCTGGTTCATGTCCGTTATAAGCGCCATTGTGCGCCTGCCCATGCGGTTGCCTATGTCCACCATTGTGCGCGCAAGCGTTTCCGCATCCTCAGGCGTGTGCATAAATGCGCCGCTGCCGGCCTTAACGTCCAGCACAATCGCATCGGAACCGGAGGCGAGTTTTTTGCTCATAACGCTTGAAGCTATAAGCGGGATACCCTCAACTGTTCCCGTAACGTCCCTTAGGGCATACATAAGCTTATCCGCGGGCACGAAGTTTCCGGTTTGACCCATTACGCATACGCCTATTTGCGATACTATCTCCTTGAAACGCTCCATGCTGAGTTCTATGTTTACGCCGGGAACTGATTCAAGTTTATCAAGCGTTCCTCCGGTATGCCCAAGGCCGCGGCCGCTTAGCTTTGCAACAGTACCGCCGCATGCGGCAACGAGCGGCGCGGCAATAAGCGTGGTTGAATCCCCCACGCCGCCGGTGGAATGCTTATCCACCTTTATGCCGTTAAGATCACTCAGATCCACTGTATCGCCCGAATTCATCATGGCCATGGTAAGTTCGGCTGTTTGCTTAGCTCCCATCCCTTTTAAGCATACGGCCATCATCCATGCGGACATTTGATAATCCGGTATTTTGCCGGAAGTGAAGCCGGATACTATGGCCTCTATCTCGTTTTTGCTCAGCGGCTCGCCGTGGCGGGTCTTCATTATCAAGTCAACCATTCTCATGGTAAATACCTCTTTTTATTCGTAACCAAGTTCTTTCAATGCGCCGGGGCTGTTGCGCCAATCGTCGCGCACCTTTACCCAAAGCTGCAAATTGACGCGCGCGCCCAGCATCCATTCCATGTCCTTGCGCGCTTCGCTGCCTATCTGCTTCAGCATTGCGCCCTTTTTGCCGATTATGATGCCCTTGTGGCCTTCGCGTTCGCAGTATATGGTGGCCCACATGTCGTATAATTCGCCGCTTGGCCTAAGCGCCATTTTATCTATTCCGACGCCTATGCCGTGCGGCACTTCGTCCTTCAAAAGGTTCAGTGCCTTTTCGCGGATTATCTCAGCGCACACTATACGCTCGGGCATATCGGTGACCATGTCTTCGGGGAAATACATAGGTCCCGGCACAAGGTATGCCGCTATGGCGGCTTCAAGTGCATCTACTCCATTCCCGCTTTCAGCGGAAATTTCTATTATTTGCCTAAAGCAATTCTCCTTTTCAAGCCTTTGCCGCGCGGCTGATATTGCGTCTGCGCCTGCAATGTCGCATTTGTTTATTGCGGCGATTATCGGCGCCTTGGCGTCCCTAAGCTTTGCGATTATCGCCTCGTCGCGCTCACGTATGCCGTTCGCGGCATCTGCCATGAACAGCGCGCATTCAACTTCATTAAGCGATTCATATGCTACTTTAAGCATATATTCGCCAAGGCGGTTTTTTGGCGCGGCAACGCCCGGCGTATCAAGAAACACGATTTGATAATCCGGCCTTGTTGCAACGCCCATTATGCGGTTTCTGGTTGTTTGCGCCTTGGGCGAAACTATTGACACTTTCTGCCCGACTATGCGGTTCATAAGCGTACTCTTGCCCGCATTTGGTGAACCGATTATGGATACAAAGCCGGAACGGTAAGAGGAACTTATCATAGATTCATGTCCTTCTTTGAAAAAGCATACGGAAGCAGATCATCAAGCGATACCATTTTGTATTCGCCTTTGCGGTTGGCGCAGATTATTGGCATTTCGCCATCGCAAAACTCGCTGAGTACCTGGCGGCAAACGCCGCAGGGGACCGCAGGAGTATCGCCATCCCAAACTATTGCAAGGGCATCGAATTCGCGTTCGCCTTCATATATGGCGCGTAGCATTGCAACGCGCTCGGCGCAAACGGTTGGCGAATAGGCGGCGTTTTCAATATTGCAGCCGAAATAATATGCGCCGGAAGCGCCCTTTAAGCACGCGCCTACGCGGAAACCGGAGTACGGCACATACGCGCGCTCCTTAGCGTCGTTAGCCATCCTGAGCAGGTTCTTTACTTCAAATTCGTGTATGTTTCTCATCTTGTTATCCCCATGTCGTTTAATATTTTATCTTGAAGGGCAAACATTTCTTGCCTTTCTTCATCATTCATGTGGTCGTAGCCCAATATGTGCAGGCAGCCGTGCACGGTCAAAAACGAAAGCTCCCGTTCAAACGAGTGCCCGTATTCTTCGGCCTGAGCCTTAGCACGGTCAATCGATATTGCAATATCGCCCAAGAAACCGTCCGGCACTGCGGAAAGAGCATCCCCTTCGTTTGAAGGAAAACTGAGCACATCCGTCGGCCTGTCCACGCTGCGGTAATCCCTGTTCATGGCCCGTATGCCGTTATCGTCCGTTACCAACACACTTATATCCCCCTTCGCGCCCTGTGCGCTGAGAGCGCCGGATGCCGCGCGGCGGATTATGGCTTCCGTTTCATTAGGGCATTCGGCTTCGAGTATTACTTCTATCATGCCTTTAGGTCCTCCATGTTAGGATATTCTATCCTGTCGTGCATAAGACCTGCGAAGGTCTTGAGAAAGCTCTTTTCGATTTCTGATATTTCGGCGATGGTCAAGGGTGCATTGGACATCATGTTCTCATTCTCGTTCAGCTTGCCCCATATTATTTTGTGCACCATCTGTTCAACCGCGGCGCTGTTGGTATCGCCCAGCGACCTTACGGCAGCTTCGCATCCATCGGCCATCATTACTATTGCGCTTTCCTTTGTGGAAGGGCGGTTTCCGACATAGCGGAAGCCCTTTTCCTTCACGGTCTCGTCCGCCTGTTTAGCCTTGAAATAGAAGTAAGTCATAAGCGAATTGCCGTGATGTTCGCCGCATATTTTTATGACTGCGGAGGGAAGCTTATATTTAGTAAGCAGTGTTACGCCGTCCTTTTGGTGGGCAATTATGGCCTGCGCACTTTCGAGCGGAGGCAAAGAATCGTGTATATTCTCGCCATTCTTCTGATTCTCTTTGAAGTACAGCGGCCTTCTCAGCTTGCCTACGTCGTGATAATACGCGCCAACGCGTGCAAGCAGCGGATCCGCGCCTATGCGCTCGGCCGCGCCTTCGGCAAGCGCGGCAACATTTATGCTGTGCTGATATGTGCCGGGCGCCTCCACCATAAGCTGCCTTAAAAGCGGATGGTTAGTGTTGCTCAACTCGTTCAGTCGTGCTGGTGTGGCTACGTCAAATAAAGTTTCCCATATGGAAAGCGAGCCTGTAACCAGCAGAGCGCACAGTATTGCGCTGCCGAATATCCACGCAAGCGATTCCATAACGCCCAAGAAAGCAGTTTTCAGCATGAGCTGAAGCGCGACCATAACAAGCGCCGCGTAACCGCCGCCAACCGCGCCGGCAGCTATCATGGATGCTCTGCTCTGCGCTTGTTTAAGCGCAAATATTGCAGCAAGACCGGAAATGGTATTGCATATTATCATAACGGCGCAATGCGAACCGAGTATGCCGCTGCCGCTCCCGCCGGCCATGATGCCGAAAAAAATGCTCAAAAGCGCGGTAAGCGCATACGCTGTGCCTTCGCCGACGAGCAGGGAACAAAGCATCACGGGTATGAGTATGGGCGTAAAGCGGTAATCCACGCGGTTGGTAAGATATGCAAGCGCGCATGAAAGCATTATAAGCACCGCAACTATCGCCATTTGCTTTATACTTGAAAGCGTTTCTTTTTCCATGAAGCGCATGTATACGGCGAACAGCGCGAAAAGCAAAAGCGTTATAAGCAGCACGCCGAAGGTAAGATTGGTATTGCTGTCCTCCCCTTTAACAAGATCCATGCTTTCAAGCAGAGCAAACTGGGATTCACTCACTATGCTGCCCTTTTCAACAACGACCTGGCCCTTTTTTACGACTATTGGCTCAACGCTCTCTATTGCCGCGGCATGCTCGGCTTCCGTTGCGGAAGCATCTATGCTGAGCGTAGGCTTGAGGAATGCATCGAATACCTGCACCGCTATTTTTTTCAGGCCGGAAGGTATTGCGCTCATTGCGTTTATCTCCCGCGTGCAGCTTGAAACAAGCCCATCGCGCCCTTCTTCCGATACGCCGGCTTCAAGCGCAGTGTCAAGCTTGGACATTGTGATGTCCTTGAGTGTTTGCAGCTGATCGTCCGTAGATGAAAGCACGGCAAGAAGGCTTGCTTCGTCTATGGCGGGAGATACGCTTGAGCACAGCGCCGCTTTTGCGGAAGCTGAAAGCGTTTCGCCCCATTGTGCGGCGGACGCGGGAATATCCGCATCCTCCGGAATATTCGCAGCTGCTTTGCCGTAAAGCTTATCTATTCCGGAAAAGAAATCCTCCGCCCCGCGTTTATATTCGCCTATTTTGACGGAATCGATGGCATATATGCTGCCGGTTTCCATGCGCGCCTTTTCGCGCATTATTTCGGTGTTTATCTCGTCAACAGCTTCGCATGTGGCAAGAATTGTCGCGGGGGATGCCTCCCCCACCTTTACGTCATAACGTATTGGCGTGAGCATGCCCTTCACGCACACAAAAGCTATTGCAAGCGACAGCGCAAGCATACCGAGTGAAATCAGTCTTGCGTTTTTCTTCGTGATCTGTTTCGGCGCTTCCCGCTTTGTCAATTCGTATGCACCTCCTGCTTAGTTCTTCTTATTGTACGCCTTATCATATGCGCTTATTATGCGCTGCACCATTTCGTGCCGAACCACGTCTTTATATGTAAGATATATCTGGGAAATACCTTCCACGTCCTTCAGTACGCCAAGCGCATGCATAAGTCCGCTCTTCCTTTCGGGCGGAAGGTCTATCTGCGTTATATCTCCCGTAACTACCACGCGCGATCCTTCGCCGAAGCGAGTCAGAAACATCTTCATCTGCTCTATGGTGCAGTTCTGCGCTTCGTCAAGAATTATGTATGCATCGTTGAGCGTGCGCCCGCGCATATATGCAAGCGGTGCAACTTCTATAACGCCGCGCTCGGAAAGATTCTTAAACGTTTCCGGGCCAAGGAAGTCATAAAGCGCATCATAAAGCGGCCTAAGATAAGGATCGACCTTGTTTTGAAGATCGCCGGGCAAAAAGCCCAGCTTTTCGCCGGCTTCAACCGCGGGGCGGGTAAGAATTATCTTCTCTACCTCCTTGTTCTTATATGCCAATACGGCCATTGCAACGGCAAGATATGTTTTGCCCGTGCCGGCGGGGCCAACGCCGAACACTACCGTATTGCGCTTGAGCGCATTCACATATTTCTTCTGGCCAAGCGTTTTGCACTTTATTCGCCTGCCCTTGGCGGTGAAGGCCACAACGTCGCTTTCAAGCTCAGTAATAAGGTCCGCGTTTCCTTCTTTTGCCAAATCAACGGCATAGCGTATACGGCTGCGGTCCACGTTTTCGCCGCGACGCACGGTTATAAGCAGCTTGTCCACAACCGTTTTGGCAAGCTCCGCTGCCTCGGCGGAGCCTTCAATGCGTATGCAGTCGCCCGCGGCAATTATACGCGCACCGGTTTCGGCGCTTATTACCTTCAGGTTTTCGTCGAACACGCCGAAAAGCTTTATCATCTCGTCCATCGATTCAACGGCAGACTCTGCGGTGCAAAGCGCTTCGGTCGCTTCACTAAGGTTCATTTCGTTATTGTTGTCCATATATACCTCTTGCCTCAGCAATGTTTTCCTCTGTCATTATTCTTATTATGGCCGTTACGGCGTCGTCCGCATCCGTTTCATACTCGGTATGCTTGGATATTATTGTGGCGCTGTGCGGGATAAGCTCGTTCAGCTTATCCTGAGCCTTTGCCGCGGCGGCCTGCTCAAGCTCCTGCCTGCTTGCGGGAGACTGCTTCACTATGGTTTCCTGCCGCAGGCGGCGTTCCGCTTTCAATGGCAGTATGCAGCCGGTCAGTTCATATTCACATACCGTTTCATCGGTATAGCTTGCGTATTCCGGTTCATCGGCAATGCATATGCCAAACAGCTTTACGGCGTTGTAATATGCCTCTGTTCCGCTGAGCGAAAGCTTTTCTATTGTCGGCCCTGCCTTGGCAGAGACTACATATATAACATTTGCGCTTACCGCTCCGCGTGCCGCCGTGGTTATAAACCCAAACTCATCGTTCCTCAATATTCCGGAAACAAGCTCCTGCCCTTTTACTACAGCATCGCCAACGTTCACCTTGGCTTTGCCGTCAATAACCTTCAGTTCGGTTACTATTCCGTCCTTAGCGGCGTAAAGGCTGGTAGGTTCCGTTGACTGCGAAGTATCGGGCTTTGTTTCGCCCGCTTCGGATATCTCTATTTTCAGCACCACGCCGCTTATGCTTACACCAGCCCATGCTATGCGCTCATCCGTAGCCATGAGCCTTTGACCCAAGGAATACGTTGCAACGGCGCGTTTATGCGTTCCTATGCCCACGCCCATGTCCTTAAGCGAGGCTATAAGCTTATCGGCATCCACCCTGTCGCAGCCGGAAACGTCCACTATCCATACATAGCGCGACGCAGCTATTATAAGCGCAAGCACAACCATCCAGCCATACAGCAGCGCCTTCCTGAAACGAAAACGCGAAAGTGAGACCACCGCGCCGCGCTTGGCGGCTATGCTTATCCTTACGCCGCATTGACGTACGATGGGCCGGAGTGCATAGAACGTGGCGACGGATACGCATGCACGCACGCTTTCGCTTCCGGTGCGCCTAACGTGCCAAATGTCTCCACCGCTTTGCACCACGCGATTGAGGAACCGTTCAAGGTTCTTGCCTTTGATATCAATAATAACATATCCCGAAAGATAATGCCATACGCCAAACCTCATAGGCTGCCTTTCAAAATGCATTTTCTTAAATATTTAACGGTTAGTTTTCAAATGCAACCGATTTTACCCTGCCGTTTATCACGGCGCGCTCGCTTCTAAGCTCACCTAAGGACAGATTTTCGCCCTCGATTCGCACTATGCCGTATGCCGTGCGCAGCCGTATGAGTGATTCCGTGCATTCAAATACGCCCTTATAGTTTTCTATGCTTGCAAAGCTGTCCGCAATAATGCATATCTTTACCGTATCGCCTATTGCTTCCAGCGGAATATCCATTATTTGGCCAACCCTGTGGCCAAGCCTTATCATACGCCTTGGTTTTTTCATATAAAAACGCCCCCATACAGCCATTGTATGGCGGGCGCGGCGCGGTTATGCTTTTAAGCTGTGCTATACATATTTTCTCATGCTTTTAAGCGCGTTCTTTTCAAGGCGGGAAACCTGCGCCTGGCTTATGCCTATTTCCTCGGCAACCTCCATTTGCGTTCGCCCGTGGAAAAAGCGTAGTTCTATTATTCTGCGTTCCCTGTCGGCAAGGCTGTTAAGGCCGTTGCTTATGGCTATTGAATCCAGCCACTTTTCGTCCCCATCCTTATCGTCCCTTATTTGGTCCATAACGAACAATGCATCGCCGTCGTCGTGATACACGGGTTCATATAACGAAACGGGGTCCTGTATGGCTTCGAGGGCGAAGGCAACGTCCTCTTCCTTCATATCGAGCGCCTTTGCTATTTCGCCAAGCTTAGGCTCGCGTGAAAGCTCGTCCATCAGCTCCGTGCGCTTCTTCAGCGCCTTATATGCCGTGTCTCTTATGGAGCGGCTTACCCTTAGTGCTGTGTTGTCTCGCAGGTATCGACGTAACTCTCCAATGATCATAGGAACGGCATAAGTGGAAAATCTTACCTGTAAATTTATGTCAAAGTTATCAATTGCTTTTATAAGGCCTATGCAGCCTACCTGAAACAGATCGTCCATCTGTTCCCCGCGGCCGGAGAAGCGCTGTATTATGCTGAGCACAAGCCTAAGGTTTGCACCTATGAATTCCTCCCTTGCCGCGGTGTCGCCTGCCTTTATTCGGCCAAGCAGCTCCCTGCTTTCGCTCTGCGTGATCTTCGGCAGCTTGGACGTATCCAGTCCGCAGATCTCAACCTTGTTAAGCGCCATATGAGCACCCCCTCAAGAAACTTGATGCTCTTATGGTTGCCTTACGGGGTTGATGTTATTCCGCGATAAAAAGCCGTTAATGACAATTAAATGCGATGTCTTCTATTACCTCGCCTGCCAATATAAGCCCGGCTGTGCCGGGAACAAATGCTATGCTGCCCGGTGTTGAGCGCCTGCGCGGGTCTATATCCGCGGCGTTATCGAAGCGGGGCGTGAGCGGTTCTTCTTTTGAATATACAACCTTCAGCTTGGCTATGCCGCGCTTTTTTAGCTCCCGCCTCATTACGCGCGCAAGCGGGCAGACGGATGTTTTGTATATGTCGCTCACTTCAAAACCGACAGCGTTAAGCTTATTGCCCGCTCCCATGCAGCTTATTATCCTTGTGCCGGCGCGGCTTGCAAGTTCGATTATCAAAAGCTTAGACGATATAGTATCTATCGCGTCTATAACATAATCAAACTTGGCAAAGTCTATGATATCCTTATTGGATTCATCATAGAAGCAATTCAGCGCAGTTATGCGGCAGTTTGGGTTTATATCCTTGGCACGCGCGGCCATTACCTGCGCCTTCGGAAGGCCCACGGTTGAATCGAGCGCGATAAGTTGGCGGTTTATGTTGCTTTTTGCAACGATATCGCCATCTATAAGCGTGAGCGAGCCTACGCCGCTGCGTACAAGCGCTTCCGCGGCATATGAGCCAACGCCGCCAACGCCGAAAAGGACCACGTTGGCGTTATTCAGCCGCGTGAGTCCTTCACTGCCTATCAAGGCCTGAGTTCTAACAAATCTTTCTTCCATGAGCGACAGTATACTTTATGCCGACCGCTTTAGCAATAGTTATAGTATTATAGGCTTGTTCTTTTTTGATGCTTTGTTATTTTTAGCGGGCGCTTTGCCCTTATATTTGATATATGTTGCCATGCCGCCGCGGATATGGCGCTCACTTTTGTTTTTATCAAGTATTGCGCGCACGCGCTCCGCCATGTCTGCATCTATGCCTTTTAAGCGAACCTGCATATCGTGATGAACAGTAGATTTGCTTATTCCGAATTTGCTTGCGGCGGCCCTTACTGTTGCTTCGTGCTCCACTATGTATTCCGCCACGTTCATAACGCGTTCCTCAATATATGCGTACATGTGATCCCCCTCAAATAAGCTTTGCTAAAGCTTATGAGGGTACGGCGCGCATAATGACCGAAGGGCTTAATATTTATTGCGCACTATCGCCGCCGGCCATGCAGGCAGATGCGGCATATACATGCGCGGCGCCCTTTGATTTAAGGGCTTTGGCGCATTCGTTCATTGTTGCGCCGGTGGTAAACACGTCGTCTATTATAAGTATTCGCTTATCCTTTACGCTGTCGTCAGAGGAAAAGGCGTTCTTCATGTTTTCCGCGCGCTGAGACCTGTCCAGTTCACGTTGGCTTTTTGTGTCCTTTATTCGCACAGCAAGCGATTCGTCAAGCGTAAGACCATATTTTTTACAAAGTTCGCGGGCAATGAGCGCGCTTTGATTATAGCCGCGCTTTTTTAATTTGTTCGGGTGCAGCGGCATAGGCAGCACAGCGTCTATCTGCCAATCCTTTGGCAATTCTATAAGCGAAGCAAAGAAACGGCAAAGGTAGCGCGCATCGTTATATTTATAGTTGTGTACAGCGGCTGCAATATGCTCGGTGTAATGCACGGCGCAGTAGATATTGTCTATAAAACCGCTGCCGCCTATTATGCCGGCGGGCTGTATCAATGCCGCGCATTCGGCACAAAGCCCATGTATATCGGCATGCGCCTCGCTGCCGCATATGGCGCAGGCGAGATTCGGCGGATATATTGCGTCAAGTATCGTCTCTGTCAGTCGGCTCATGGCTGCTCCCGTTAAGTACAATGGTATCAAGTTCCATCAGCAGGCATTTAAGCGCGCTGTAACGGTGGCGAATTTGGTTGTTGTCCACCATGTCATATATGCATTTGCTGCTGCCAAGCATGAATACCTGCTCACGCGCCCGGGTTACGGCGGTATAGAGCAAATTACGCGTCATAAGCTGCGGTGCGCCGCCGGCGATGGGCATTATGACAACGGGATATTCGCTGCCCTGGCTTTTATGCACCGTTGAAGCATATGCAAGATTCAGTTCATCAAGCATTGAATAATCATAAGCCGCAGCGCGTTCATCATCGAACAAAACGGTAACTTCCTGTTCGGACAGGTTTATCCGCTCTATCGTGCCAAGGTCTCCATTGAATACGCCCGTGCCTTCCTCGCCGGATTTTGCGCGTTTCCAAGGAATTTTATAATCGTTCTTTATCTGCATCACCTTGTCGCCTTCGCGCAGTATCATCTCCCCCTGCTTGCGCTCTTTTTTATAAGGTGAAGGCGGATTGAGCGCGGCCTGAAGCCTTGCGTTCAGGTTTATCGCGCCGAGCGCTCCTTTTTTCATGGGCACAAGCACCTGTGCGTCCTTTATCGGTTCCGTAGTCATAAGCTTATTCGTTTTGCCCGAGCACAGCGTAATAACGCGGCGTATTATCTGCTCCGCGCCGACTATTTCTTCGAAACGGAAGTCGTCCGCATTCGCGAAAAGATTAGGCTGCTTGCCGTCATTTATACGGTGCGCGTTTTCAACTATCATGCCGCGCTCTGCTTGGCGGAATATATCAGTAAGCCGAATAACCGGCACAACGCCGCTGGCAATAACATCCCTCAATACATTGCCCGGTCCTACCGGCGGAAGCTGATCAGCATCGCCGACCATTATAAGGTGCGTCCCGCTCGGCGTGGCCCTGAGCAGCGAGCGCATTAGCAAAACATCCACCATGGACATTTCGTCAACTATTATAACATCCGTCAGCAGCGGATTATCTTCATCGTACAGGAATCTATCGCCGGATGTGCCGTAGCCGAGCATGCGGTGTATGGTACGCGCTTCAGCACCAGTAGCTTCGCTCATGCGCTTTGCGGCGCGCCCCGTGGGCGCACAAAGCTGATAATCAAGCCCCATGCGCTCTATGAGGCGGATTATGAATTTGAGTATTGTGGTTTTACCTGTGCCGGGGCCGCCGGTTATGACCATTGCGCCGTTTTTCAGCGCCGTTTCAACGGCCTTTCTCTGCTGCGGCGCAAGCGGAATTTTAAGCTCCTTTTCAAGGGCGTTTATCTGCGCGTTTATACCGAGCATAAGCTGCATGCCGTCGCGCGAAGCAATTCCCACAAGCCGCCGTGCGCATTCGCTTTCTGCGCTGTACATGCCGGGCAAGAATACGGCGTCCGTATTGTCTATCAGCTTATACAGCACGTCGCCAGAAATGATAAGCTCATCAAGCATCTCCTCGGCGGGAAGAGTATCAACATGCAGAAGCTGGCAGGCTACGCTTAAAAGCTTTTCCCGCGGAAGGAAAGTATGCCCTTCCTGCCGCGCCCATTGCAGCGTGTATTTAAGCCCGGCTTTGATGCGAAATGGCGAATCCGGTTCAAAGCCAGCCTTTACGGCCAATTTATCCGCCGTGATGAAGCCTATGCCTTCAATATCATCTATCAGTCTGTACGGGTTCTCTTTCAGCTTCGCTATGCACAGCGCACCGTATGTGTTATAAAGCTTCATGCTTTGCGCAACGGTTATGCCAAATTCCTGCAGCGAAAGCATGACATCGCGCATACCTTTTTGCATGGCGAACGACTCAGCTATTTTATTTGCCCTGAGGCGGCCTATGCCGGGTACTTCACGCAGGCGCTCAGGCTCGTTTTCAAGTACGTTGAGCGTATCCATGCCGAATGTTGAAACAATGTCGCGCGCCGTGGCTTCGCCAACGCCTTTTATAAGCCCACTGCCAAGGTAGCTTATCAGTGCGCTCAGCGATGCCGGGGCAATGGTTTTGCTCTCTTTTGCCTTCAATTGCGGGCCGTATGCGGGATGTTCAACCCAATCGCCTGTAAACTCCGCCCGTTCGCCAATGGTTATAAGCGGCAGCGGGCCGACTACTGTGCGTTCATCGCCATTGTCATCCGTAACTTCAATAACGCTGTATCCGTTTTCAGCGTTCCTGTATATTATGCTTTTTACTGTACCCTTCAGCGTATCCAAAGTAAAAGCCTCCCTCATGTGCCATGGTCATTCTATCATATATGGCGTTGTGAGGCAAAGCCTTTCTAAAAAGCACGTTAGACTTAGGCAATCTTTAGAAATATGATGCATAAGCATATGCATAAATGTTGTTTTGGAGGGTGCAATATGAAGATATTTGTTATCACGAAAAAGATGCTCATAATCGCGGCGGCGGTAATATTCGTTGTCGCGGCAGCTGTAATTATCGCGCTGTCGTTTTCCGATGGAGCAGTATCGCCAACGTCTGCCATGGCGCAGCTGGAGGAATATGAACTTGAGGTATTGGCAGGCAAGAAAAAAGAACTGCCCGTTTATAGCGTTGAGAGGAGCGACATGAAAATAGCCATAACCGTTGACGCGGCATGGGAGGACGATAAGACGCAGTTCATACTGGATACGTTTGATGAATACGGCGTAAAGGCAACGTTTTTCCTTTGCGGGTATTGGACGGATAAATATCCGGACGATGTGAAGATGATAGCCGAGCGGGGCCACGAAATAGGCAACCACAGCGCAACTCATCCGCATATGAACAGCATATCGAAAGAGCAGATGCGCAAGGAAACCGTTGAATACGACGACAAAATAGAAAAACTTGCCGGCAAACGCTGCAAGGTATTCCGCGCGCCTTTCGGCGAATATAACGACACCGTAATAACCACGATGCGCTCCCTTGGGTACGAGGTGATACAATGGGATATTGATACCATGGATACCATATGTAAAGGCGGATTTTGGGTAAATTATTTATGAGGGGCGGAGAGTTGGCGCTGAGCTAATGCTTGTTTTTCTTTTTCGGCTCATTATGATACGAATTCTTTTCTCGTTTGCACTATTGCCTCATTTACCAACTCCCTATGACGTATTATAGCACAAAAATAAAACAAAAGGCAGAAGCTGTTACCCTTCTGCCTTTTGCCGTTGTTGTTATGTTGTTTTTTATTTACCCGTTAGGGCATGTCTTAATTATAGCACGGAAAACCGAATATGCAAGTTCAGATTTCTTTATATTACCTTATAATGCGAATTAGATGCAAACATCAGCATTTAGCAGCATCAGCAGTGCGCCAGCTTAATCATCTTGCACCCATATCGCTGTGCACGAACTCAATTTTGGCTTATCCCTTACTGCTCGTTTATGCATTCTTTTTACGCTTAAAAGCAACAAACTTATCCCACAAAGGACCTAACCATACTTTGCCTAATAATGGCAAAAGCAGTATTAGGGCGGCTGCAATATAGCGGCCGCCCAAGCGTTTTCAATTATTACCGCATTCCGTTTTCATCTAAGTCCAGCCCTTTATTTCTGAGAAACTTGCGGTAACCTTCTGCTGTCATTGCGGTATCCTCATTGCTCGGATAGTAACAGCCGAACCAATATTGATACGCCGTAAGGAATCCCTGTTCGTTTACTTGCTCCATTGCTTTTTCCGCAAACTCCGTGCCATATTGCCTTATGAGGATTTTTTGCAGCTGTGCGCAGCGGGCGGCATTTGCAGCAAAATGCGGCTTTCCGCATTTTTCAATATGATGTGGATACAGCTTCTCCATGCTCATATCCTTATACGTTTCATGATGCACTATCACATCGTATGGATACTTGCGGGAGCGTTGGCTGTTTGAGCGCGGATATCCAAGCGTTAGCATAAAAGCGGGTATCACATGCTCCGGTAAATTCAAAAGCTCCGATACTTCATCCGCATTATCTACAACATTTCCGTTATAGCAGCTGCGTAATCCCTCCGCTTCTGCCGCCAGCACAAGGGTTTGTGCGCTGATGGTAGCATCAATAATTCCCATCCAAAGCGTACATATTGCATAATCCTGTCCGTAGGGTGCGCCCTCATATTCGGCAATTCTGCGCATCCTGTGCCCATCTATGCAGAATACCAGATTGATAGGCGCATCGGCAATAAAGCGCTGATTCCGTGAAATGCGCGCAAGTGTGTCCTTTTTTTCCTGATCTGCAATCTCAACGATGGATATCCGTTGAAAACCGCCTGCGCTCGGTGCAGAACAGGCAGCCTCATATAGCCTGGCCATCACCTCTTGAGGAATCGGATCCGGTTTGAAAGACCGACAGGTGCGCCGGTCTTTCAATAGCTTATACAAATCAATTTGCTCAGCCATTTTCGTATCCTTTGGGCAGCGTTACGGATTTGAGTACATGCAGCCCGTTCCGGTATCCCATGGAAATTATATGCTCACAATAGCGTAAGCCGTTGCGGAGAGGCTCAATTACCATAATGGGGCAGTTGCGCGCCTGAAGCTTTTCACGGAGCAAATCTATCATGCAGTGCATGGCGGTGCAGCCCAAGCATACCGCACCGATGCGCTCCGTTTCATGCAGCGTGCAGCAGACATTCGCAACGCGTTCCGCTAAGGCTTCAGGATCACTCTGCAAATCCAGAACGCCCATTTCAACAGGGACGATTGCCGCAACGCGCTCGGAAATCCCCAGCATTCTTGCTTTGCGTTCCTCGCTTAATACCCCGAATTTATCCGTTGTAATTACGGCAATCCTTTCGGCAAGGGAGAGCGCAGTCATCATTGCCGGAACATAGCCGCCAAATACGGGGATGGACAGCACTTCCCGACATTCGTATACTCCCGGGTCATCAAAGCAATTTATGAATATGCCGTCAAACCCATCCCTTTCCGCCTGAATCGCTGACGCAATAATTTGGGGCTTATTAAATGCCGCATGCAAATCGCATTCCACAGACGGAAAGCCTTTTGACATATGTGCATAGTCTATCTCGGTATCCGGACGCAGGCTTTCCCGGATATACTTGTCGTTTGTCCTCAGCCGATCGGAACTTTTTACAACCGCGTCAATGATTTTAATTCTCATGTTATTTTCCCATAGGCTTCCAGTCTACATCGTATCCAAAGCTGCGCGGCCCGAAAACTTCAAGTCCTTTTTCGGTAGTCCATTCCTTAGGAGCAGGCAGGATAATGACCGAAACGGCTTCTCCTTCCTGAGCATACGGGTTCAGCTGCGGCTCCTTAGCGTCATCGTTGAACACACAGATAAGATCGGGCACCGTAATGTAATACTCACCGTTTTTCCAAAGAATGATATTCTCGTTTTGATACCATATCTTGTATTCATTTCCGGCAAACTCACCGCTGCCGTCAATAAGCATGGTTCCTATGGTGTAGCCATCTTCGGTTCCCCAGTCGTTCCTGCGAATCTTACCGCGCAGCGCCACAAAGCCTTCGCCGGCCTTTGCGACGGCCTCTGCATAGTCCTGTCCTGCCGCAAGTGCGGAGCGGTAGACATGCCCTATATGCTGGGTATATGAAATTGCGCCGCGGATGACGGATTTCCCGATCACTTCGGCGGTATTAGCATGGTCGCATACCGCAGTTGTATTCTGGCTGGCAACTGCAAAAGCACGTGCGATTGCTTCCGCGCGATAGTCGTTCACAACGTCCTTAACAATAAGGCTTTCGCCAAACTTGTTTACAAGCGACATTGGCGTAATGGGTACATCATGCAGATAGAAGGTTGAATGCTGCAAGCAGGGGACAGAACGACCGGCGGGATCGCCATCCACAATTATCTTATCTCCCATGGCAGCACAGTAAAGCGCTTTCGCGGTGTTTCCGGCGCCGATTTCCGTTGAAATCACGGCCTTAACCGGCTTGCCGAGATATTCTTCCATGCTTTTAAGCGCCTTAATATGATAAGTATCCTCCTGTACAGGCAAGCCTTCGTATTTTTTGCGTTCTTCCTCACTCAAGGGTGATATCGCACCGCAGGAATACGGGCAGACTATGATATCGTCCGCATCAAGTTCGTCAAAGGAGGCAAGAGTAAATGTTTTACCCTTGCTTATTGCAAGGTCTATGCATGCAAGTCCCTTAGTAAGGCTTCCTCCGCCGCCTGTACCCAGAATGGCGCCGCCGTAAAGTATATCCAAAATGTCTTCTCTGCTTAAAACTTTCATAAATGCTCCTTTCTTGTTACGCTGCCATATGGCAGAATAGTTTTAGTGGTTTAGTGTGGTTAGGAAACAATAGCCTTCAAAAGCGCAGGCACTACCACACGAGGCACAAATACCTGCTTACCTGATGCTGCCTGAATCATTTTACCAGCTTCCTCCGTGAACCCCATGCAATCCGTCATAAGTATATCTACGTCACTATCGCGGAACGAAGCTGCAGCCGCTTCAATTTGCTCCCTTGTTCCATATGGTGACGCTGCGCGGATACGCGGAGAAAACTCGCTATAATAGGCCTCCGAAGCTGCAATTTGCTCAGGCTTGGGTACAATGGCGCCCAGCCGCTTTACGCCCATTGCCCTGAACAGTGAGAAAAGAATCTTTTCCGGAACAAAAACGGGCATACGCATATCCGGAATATCAAAGTGGCCGGTACAAAGTATCAACGCAGCAACAGACCCGCCTTTCTCTGCCTCTATCAAGCGTTCATTTACAAGGCGAATCGCATTATGCTCTGCTATGCGTACCTCACGCCCCGTGTGCAGAGAGCTGACAATCAACATTTCAGAGCCTTGCGGGGCAAGCATATCTATTTCCTCCTCGCTCATGCCGTCAAGAATGCCATGCATTTCCACATCACAGTCCTGAGCAAACATATTATATATGTCGTGCATTTTAGTATTAGCCGGGATTTGCCCCATTGTGACAATTGTTATCTTTTTTCGCATTTACATTCTCCTTGTTGCTTGGCAAAATGGATACACGAAACATAATGTGCATCATTTAGATAAATCGGTTCCGGAGTCCAGCTCTTGCATGCTTCGCATGCTTCCGCGCAGCGGGTATGGAAAGCACAGCCTGAAGGCGGATTAATCGGACTCGGAATTGCACCTTCCAACGTAGTCAACTGATCCATACCCAACTTTTCAAATTGGGGTATGGCGTTAAACAGTGCCTTGGTATACGGGTGCTGCGGATTGCTGAATACCTCCGATGCAGGGCCAAACTCCGCAATTTTGCCCAGATACATTACGGCAATCTTATTGGCCATTTGACTCACTACGCCAAGGTCATGCGAAATCAATATGTTCGTAAGCTGGAATTTTTCCTTCAGCTCACGGAGCAGTTCCAATATCTGCGCCTGAGAAAACACGTCGATGGGGGATGTAGGCTCATCCAGCACCACCAGCTTGGGGTTAGATGCAAGCGAGCGGGCGATTGCGATGCGCTGCCGCTCTCCGCCGGAAAATTCATGCGGATATTTGTGTGCATCATCCCGGCTGAGGCCTACCATCTCCAGCAGCTGCACAACGCGCGCAAGACGCTCCTGTCCATGCAGCTTCTCATATGCATCCAGCGGTTCGGCAACGATTTCTTTTACGAGCCAACGCGGATTCAGGGACCAGTACGGATCCTGGAACACTATCTGCACATTCTTTTTGAATGCGTTTCGGTTTTTGCGCTCATCCGAAAACACGTCCTTGCCGTCAAAGTACACCTTTCCGTCCGTAGGATCGTATAGGTTCAGGATCGTATTAACCAAGGTGGATTTTCCGCATCCGCTTTCGCCTACGATGCCCAGCACCTCGCCTTTATTCAGGGTGAAGCTTACATCATCCACGGCTTTGAGGCTCAGCTTCTTATTCTTTTTCTTAACGTCAAAGTATTTTTTAAGATGCTCTACGCGCAGCAGTTCCTCCCCTGCTTCTACTTCCTCTGCGGGAGCTATATGCAGCCGTGCGGCATCAACAAGCATGCGTGTATATTCCTGCTCCGGCGCACGTATTATCCGCTCCGTTTCGCCTTCCTCGATTATACGCCCTTCATGAAGTATGCCTATCCTGTCACAGAACGCGGAAACAAGGCTCATGTTGTTGGCAATAAAGAGAACCGTAATGCCAAGCGTTTCCTGCAGCTCCTTGAGCAGCTTGAGGATGCTTGCCTGAATGGTTACATCAAGATTGCGCGTGGGCTCGTCCGCAATAAGGAACTCCGCACCGCAGCATAGCGCAAGCGCAATAATTATACGCTGACGCTGTCCGCCGGAAAGCTGATGCGGATATTTTTTCAGCGTACTCTCCGCATCCACCAGCTTTACCATGTCCAGCACCTTATACGCATACTCAGTCGCTTCCTTGCCATGAAGTCCCCGATTCGTGCGGATTACATCATCCAACATCTGGCCAACAGTAAACACGGGATTCAGGCAGGACATGGGATCCTGGAAGATCATTGCTATCTTTTTGCCGCGAATGCTTGACTGCATCTTATGCTGACTGTATGTAAGTATATCTTCGCCGTCCAGCATGATGGAGCCCTTTGTGATTTCTCCCGGCGGGCATTGCAGCAGTTTAAGAATCGTAAGCGCAAGGACGGTTTTTCCCTGTCCGCTTTCGCCGACAATGCCGTATGTTGTTCCCTTTTCAATGGCGATATGCTCTATATTCAGAACTTCCTTAACGCCTTCGGATGTTTTATGCCTGACCTGCAGGCCGTTCACTTCAAAATAGCTCACGGATGTTCCTCCTCATTTCTTACGTGTTTTGGGGTCGAGTATCTCACGCACACCATCACCCAGCAAATTGAATGCAAGCACGGTTATGAAGATGGCAATGCCCGGGAACACGCTATACCACCAAATATCCGGGAAGTAGTTGCGTGAGGTGCTTATCATCAGTCCCCATTCCGGAGAAGGCGCCTGCGCACCAAGGCCGAGATAGCTCAGCGACGCAATGGTAAGAATAACACCGCCCATATCCATGGACGCCTGCACCACAACGGGTGAAATCGTATTGGGAATAATATGCTTGGCAACTATCTTCCACTTCGGCGTGCCGATGGTTTCCGCAGCCTGAATGAATTTGCGCTCTTTAAGCGAGATTGCCTGACCGCGTACAATGCGCGTATACCACGGCCACCATGCAAGCGCAATGGCGAGAATGGCATTATTCAAGCTTGGTCCCAGCATGGAAACAAGCAGGATTGCCAAAAGCATGGGCGGAAAGCTAAGGAAAATATCAGTAATGCGCATGATTACTTCATCTACCGCGCCGCCGGATGTACCTGCAACGGCGCCGAGCGGCACGCCGATAACCAATGACAGGGCTACCGCAAGAACGGCCGTGCTAAGCGATATCCTCGTTCCGTAAAGAACTCGACTAAAAACATCGCGCCCAAGCTCATCCGTTCCGAATAGGTGCGCCGAAGAAGGGGGCTGGAATTTTACCGAAAGGTTGGTTTTATCCGCTATATCCTGCGGGTAAGGAACAATTACGGGGGCAAGCAGAGCAATGACCAAAATCAGTATCAGCGCAATGACTGCCGCCATTGTAAGCGCGTTTTTGCGCAGCATGAATATCATGTCCCGCAGCTCTTTAATTGTCGGCCGAAGAATATCTTTCATTTTCTGATTCATGTTGTCCTCCTTACAGCCGGATGCGCGGGTCAAGCGCAATAATGATATCCGCAACAAGATTAAGTATTACATAGAATATTGCAGAGATAATTGCAATACCCATAATTGCCGGATAATCCAGCGTAGTAACCGATTTGCTGACGTAGCTTCCTAATCCCGGCCAACTGAAAATTGTTTCCGTAAGGAATGTATTGGTCAGCGAATATCCCATGGACAACGCAACAACCGTTGCGGTAGCGCCCAGGGAGTTCTTCAGCGCATAACGCCAAAGCACCCTGCCTTCCCGTATACCGTAGGATTTTGCGGCGGTTATATAGTCCTCGTTTAGAATTTCAAGCAGCGCAGAGCGCGTCATGCGCGCAACGAGTCCGATAGGATAAAGCGCAATGGTAAAGCCAGGCATAATAATATGCACAAAAGCATCTCCCAACAGACCCCATGAACCGGTCAGAATGCAGTCGAGTATCAGCATACCCGTAACGTTTGGCACATCGTACATCAGCGATGCACTTATGCTCATGCGTCCGCCAAGCGGCAGCCAGTTGAGGAGACGGTAAAAGACTAACTGAAATACCATCGCCACCCAGAAAGTCGGCAGCGAAACCGCACCTATTGAGAAAAAGCGGGTGGTGTGATCCAGCATTTTTCCGTTTTTCTTCGCGGAATAAATTCCCATTGGGATACCCACAAACATTGCAAACAGGAAAGCTACCAGCACCAGCTCCATCGTTGCGGGGAAATAGCTTGCAAGTTCCTTAGTAATGGGTTCCTTGGTTCGCAATGAACGGCCAAGATCACCGGAAAGAAGATCCTTCAAATAGTTCACATACTGCGTTACCAACGGTTTGTCCAACCCAAGCTCAGCAATAGCTTGCTTACGCTGTTCTTCCGTAGCGCGTTCCCCGGCCCATTTGCCGGCTACATCCGAAGGGACGACGCGCGTGATGAAGAACGTAATGGTGACTACGCCCAGCAATACAATGAGGCCGTTAAGTAATCGTTTTATAATATATTTTACCATATGTTCAGCATTCTCCTTTGTTATGCAAAGGGAGCAGCAGCTCCCCTTGCCGGTGTGCCTTATACCTGTAAAACAGGTAATTTATTTATGGGTTATATTGAAAAACAGTACAGAGTTTGGATACGCCGGGTTATAGTAGAAGCCATCGATTTCTTTGGAAACCACACAGGTGAGTACCTGATCGTAAACGGGGATCATATATGCGCCGTCCAAAACTCCCTCCTGCACTTCCTTGTACAGCTCCTCCGCTCTGGTGCGGTCCGTTGCGGTCAGCCGCATAGCTTCTTCAATCTTTGCATCCCACTCGGGGTTTTTAATATAACTCAGGTTAAATGCAGGGGTCTCCTGAGAGTGTACCATGCTCTGGAACCAGCTTGAAGGATCCGCATAATCCGGCCACCATATCATAATGAATATATCCTGCCTGTCCTCGGGACGCGTAGCACGTGCATGCTCAATATGGGAATCCCAGCCGCGCTCACGGATTTCCATTGTGATGCCGATTTCCTTAAGATATGTCTGCCAAAGCTGCGCAAGATCCTTGTATTCGGTGTAACCAGACTGGATGGAAAACTCAAGCTTAACAGAGCTTACATCAATACCGGATTTTTCAAGGTATTCCCTCGCCTTATCCAGGTTAAACTCGTACTGTTTGCAGTTCTCGTCATGTCCCCAAAGACCGGGCGTTACAAGACCGTGGGAAAGCTGTCCGCGATTCTCAAGCACGCCGTTGATCACTTCTTCATACGGGAACGAATAAGCAAGCGCTTTGCGGAAATCCTCGTTGCTGCAGGGCTGCTTTTCGCTATTAAAGAATAGCAGTATGTTGTTATAAGTATTCAGATACTTAACTTCGACCTTTTCATTTGCCTTCAGCGCGGCTATATCCGTAGTGGAGAAATTGTAGCCGACATGAGCATCGCCCGTTTCAAGAAGCTGACGGCGGGTACCGCTTTCGACGTGTTTTTTTATGACGACCATTTTATAGGAATTCTCTTTCCATTCCCGCCAATATCCGTCATACGCGGAAAGCATTACCTGGTCGCCGGTAACAAGGCTCTTTACGGTGTACGGACCGGAGCCGCCATCATTTCCTTCTTCGCTGTTGAACCAGTCGCCATCCTTATCGCATGCATCTTCGGATATGATGTAAGCCGCGTAAGCAGCGGAAGCTATCAGGTCTATCGATGTAGACTCGGAGCAGTTGAACCTAACCACATAATCACTTACTACTTCAACGGATTCAACATTGGTCCAAATGTATGCAGCACCCTTGCCCAGTTTGATAGTACGATCGATAGACTTTTTGACTGCATTTGCATTCATTTTTGTGCCGTCATGGAAGCTTACATCCTCACGCAGTGTGAACTCCCATACCGTACCGTCATCGTTGTGCGTCCAGGAGGTAGCAAGATATGGTTCCACCTCGCCGGTCTGATCGTTGTAGCGGGTTAGCGTTTCATATACATTTTGGAGGACGCATACGCCGTTGGAATTTTCCACACTGGGATCCAGTGTTAGGTAGGGTTCCGATCCGCATGCATAGTATAGAATTGCATCCGTGGTAGTTTTGCCGCCGCCCTGTACACAGCCTGCAAAAAGCGAAGCCACCAGAATAACGGCAAGCATCAGTACTAAACTTCTTTTCATGGTTACCTCCTAAATAATGTTATTTATTTGAGCACTGTATCGCAAGTATAAGCGATGACAGGTGTTCATTCGTTGTTCAAAGCGTTGCATTCCGCAACATTGTTTTGATCTGTTGTTTTGTTCCTACATGCAATCAAAGTTCGTAAGTGGGTATCCCATGCAGATACAGCTCGGTTCCATCTGCTTGGCAACCCTATCTTTTAACACATTCTAAAGCTTAAAGTTGCTTGAATGTCAATACCTTTTTTGATATAATTTATAATATACAATAAATAATACGGAGGACAGCAGAAAATGTGGGATAGGGAGAAAAATAAAACGGTAAGCATTTCAACAATTTCGCAAACATTAGGCATTCCTGCATCAACGCTGCGCTATTGGGAGTCCATGGGCTTAATCTCTTTAAATCGGTGCGACAACAACTACCGCGAATATACCTATTCTTCCCTGCTGGATCTTAGCGATATATATTATCTGCGTAAGCTCGGCATTTCCGTCAAGGCCATAAAAGAATATCAAATGTTCAGCCTTGAGGACAGCAAAGCCATATATTTAAACAAGAAAACAGAGCTTGAAGCAGAGATCAACAGTTTGCATAATACCTATACCATGCTGCGCAAAACGCTTAACTTAATGGACGAATTGGAGTATATTCGGGAGCATCCTTATAAAGAATCACGGCCGGATATATCGTTTCTGCTCAGTCACTCCAAGCTTTACGACAAGGAGGTATGGGAGAAACATTTTTCCGGACAGTATCAGTTTGCAGGAGTGCGCTTGGGTCCGCCGAATTGCGAATGGGTTTGGGGATGGGCTGCAGAATCCCGCAAGCCTGATGAGGAGCTTGCATGGACCTTTGCGGAAGGAGATCGCCACTTTGTGCAGTTTATCCTTCGCATTGACGTAAAAGACCGCAAACACACCAATTTAGACGAAGCAATAAATTACCTGAAGGCCCGCGGTTATAACATTGGTGAAATCATAGTGCGATATATCACAATCGCTTGTGAAGGCCAAACACGCTGGGATTATTATAAGGCATGGATAGAGATTATTTAACTATAAATATGCTCTTACAAATCATATCGCACCGCTTCTGCAAATCGGCTATTATGTCGTTTATGTATTCTTCGGGCAGCGTGGTTGATATATCGATTGCTGTATGCACCGCCGTAATATTGCTGAGATAATAGCTTACCGTCCCGACTAACTTCATAAGATCCTCATCGGCGGTGTTTAAGGGATATGTGTTTTTAACGTGCATTTTACCGCTCCCGTTAATTGATTATAATTGATGATATGAAAACAAAAGGCAGAAGCTGTTACCCTTCTGCCTTTTGCCGTTGTTGTTATGTTGTTTTTTATTTACCCGTTAGGGCATGACTTAATTATAGCACGGAAAACCGAATATGCAAGTTCAGATTTCTTTATATTACCTTATAATGCGAATTAGATGCAAACGTCAGCATTTAGCAGCATAAGCGGTGCGTCAGCTTAATCATCTTGCACCCATATCGCTGTGCACGAACTCAATTTCGGCTTATCCCTTGCTGCTCGTTTATGCCTTCTTTTTACGCTTAAAAGCAACAAAGAGTGCAATGCCGGCTACAAGCAACACTACAGGCAGTATTATGCTGTCCTCATCGCCGGTAACGGGCATTTCAGCCGTAGGCGGAGTAGGCACGTTTGAGCCGGACCAACCTGGGTAGGGGTTACCGCCATTGCCGCCCGGATTGCTCGTGGGCTTTACAGTCGGAATAGGAGCCACCGTCGGGCTGGGTGCTATGGTCGGCGTAGGCGCTACTGTCGGAGAAGGTTCCGATGTCGGAGTGGGCGCTACGGTAGGAGTAGGTTCCGATGTCGGAGTGGGCGCTACGGTAGGAGTAGGTTCCATAGTCGGAGTAGGTTCAACTGTAGGGCTGGGTTCAACCGTCGGAGTAGGATCGGTCGTAGGAGTAGGATCTACCGTAGGAGTAGGATCTACCGTAGGAGTAGGATCTACCGTAGGAGTAGGTTCTATCGTCGGTGTAGGCTCAACCGTAGGGGTAGGTTCTACTGTTGGAGTAGGCGTGGGATCTCCACTGGCGGGGCTTACGGAAACGGATACGGAATCAGCCGATATAGCGGGGCTATCGGTACCGGGAACCATTACGCATTCCCTAAGGCCTGAGGTAAATGCAGCCTGAGATTCGTTTGTTATGTCGCTCTTGGTGGTAAAGGTCAGGGTCATTATAACGCCTGCGGGGAGAGTTTGATCAAGGTTCATATCGAACCAGTTAATCTCAAGATAGTTATCGGGCGCGGTACCTTTTATAAGGTCTGCGCTGAGGTTGCTGCTCACAGAATTGCTGCCCGTAAGTTCGAACAGGTTTCCGTTAAAGCCCACTGTGAACGTGGCTGAGGCCATATTGATTATAGCCTCCTCAAGCGTAAGCGAAACGTTTACGCTTTCGCCCGCCTTTATGGCGGCGTTATCTACGCTTGGCGTAAGGCTTTGCGCCAATGCACCGGCTGCAATGCCCAATACCAGCGCAATTGCCAGTACAACAGAAAATAGTCTTTTTTTCACTTTATATATTCTCCTTTATCAGTTGGCACTTGCGGGAAAACTGCTTATCTTTCCCTTGCAGTAAAGAATTATGTTGCCGGCATCGCTTGAGGTGACCTGTCCGTCGCCGTTTACGTCTGCCGCAAGAAGCTGCTCAGCGGCAAGCTCAGTCTTACCCTTCAGGTAAAGTATGACTATACCCGCGTCGGTGGAAGTTACTTCGCCATCGCCGTTCACATCGCCGTACAATAGCGGCATTACTTTGCCGCATACGCTGCACTTGGTCTTGTCATCGGTGCCGCGGATATGGTGACGGGTCTCGGTGGGGCATTCCACATAGTAGAACCTTATAATATCACCCTTCTTGAGAATATACTGGTCAAGCCTTGCCTGAGTTGTCTCATCAAGCATGGGAGAAGAACCGTTCACGGTGAACATCCAGCCGGACCACGGGCCGTACTTCTCATCGGCCAAGCCAAGGGTTACGCCATCAGGCGAAGTTACCGAGTTAAGGTATGAACCGTTGCCGGTATAGGTGTAGCCGCTTTCGGTTATGGCTGCAACGACGGCATCCATGCCGGTCTTGTAATCCGCGCTGTTGCAGGTGTAAGTATAGTTGAAGTCCGTAAAGGTTTTGTCTATGGCGTTGCCGTCCATGTTTACGGTAACGCTTATAGTCTCGGCATTGGGATTATCTATACCTTCGGTGCCTATGACCTTCACTACTATGCTTATGGGCTGCTTATAGAACTTGGCAAACTGAGCATAGTCGGCATTGTCTTTGAACTTCTCGTAGTACTTTGAATACTCGCTGTAAGAAAGCACGCTGTCTATCTTAACGCTGGTATTGTACTGCGGCTTAGTCAGCAGCAGGTTTTCGTGCTTAATTACCGTATCCTTGCTGGAGCGGAAGCAGCGGTACTTTTCGGAGGCGTACCAGCCGTCTATGCTGTCGGCCTTAACGCCAACGCCCTTGGCATCATCGGCCGTGCGGATGAATTTGTATCCGTCTCCATCGGGAACTATCTCGATGAAACTCCACATATCGCCTGTTATGTTGTCCTTAGCGGAGTTGGCCTTCTTTATGCCGTCCCAATACACTTCCTCTGTGCAGACCTTCTTCATGAAAGCTGCCGCGGTATCAAGCTCGTTCTGGGTAAGCGGCTGCACGGTAACTTCTATGGCTGCGCTTGCGAGCACATCGGTGGCTTCGCCTTCGCCGCTCGGTCTATCCAGTATTTGTATAGTGATGGTAACGCTTTTGGCTTCACGGCCGGGCAGCGGACGATAGGCCAGCACGCGCGCTGCGTTGTATACATCGGTGGAACTGATAACGTCCTCGTTGCTGCTGGTGATCTTTATCGGCGTATATTTGCCGTCAAAGCCCTTGTTATAAAGCTGCATACTTAGCGCACTAAGGTCCTTGGTAGTAAAGAACTGAATGTCGCTTGCAACGTTGGCCTTATCGATATTGCTGTCGTTACGCGGATTGGTAAGTGCGTCTTCGGTTTCCAGCATCTTGTTCAGCAGTTCCTGATAATCTACGTCCTTTTCAACAACGCTGCCCTTTATGGTAACGTTGTAGGTTTTGTAGAGATACAGGTCGTCCCTGCCGCTGTAAGTGAGTTTAAGCGTAAGCACTACGGCAGTATCGCTGCTTGGTATGCTTACGGTAGCTTTGTAGGGCGAGAAGTAAGGATAGCTTACTTCTGAAATGGCAATGTCCTTGCTGCTGCTCTGCCATGTTGCGGTGGCCCAAAGCTCAAGGTCGGTAGAACTGCTGTAATCAACCTTGCTCTCATCTACGCCGGCCTTAACGGGGTATTTAGGCAGTTTGGTAAGATCGTCAGCGCTTTCTATGGTTTCGGGTACAGTTATCCTGTCCGCAACGGTTTTCAGCGCGGCTTTAGCCTTGGCTTCGTCCAGACCCATGCCAAAGTTGCAGGCGGTAGTTTCCTTAGTGTAAGTCTTGTAGGTCAGGATGAAAACGGGGCGTACATAGCCTGTAGCGCTGGAGGTGGAGCCGTTTTCGTTCCATTTGTAAATCAGGGTGCCGTCGTCTGCAACGCCAACATAGTTATAGCTTGAATAGTTGTCGTTTGCACCGGCCTTTACGGAAACGGTAACATCGGTTATGCCGGCGGCGGTCAGCTTGGCCTGTATCATGGTAAGGGCGTTGGTGTCCTTGCCATAGGTGGGAAGATAGGTGCTGCTTATAGCTTCTTCGGCTGCGGTAAACTTGGCGTCGGCTTCCTTCTCCTCTTCGCTCTTGGCTTCAGTCCAAACGGCGTAAAGGTTGAAGGTTTCGTTATCCTCACTGCCGTCTCCCCAATCATCTTCTTCCCAATCGCGCTTTATGGTTGCGCCATCGGTATAGGCTACGGTTGAGCCATAGCTGCTGGTAGCCCAGCCGGCAAAGTCATAACCTTCGCGGCTGTAAGTGCAGCGGTTGAGCACAACGTTTTCGCCGAAAGGAGCAGCCTGGTCTGCCATGGTGCCGGTGACGGATGACTTATCGGAATACTTTATGTTGTATTTGATTATGTACTGATATCCGCGCCACTTGGCTATGAGCGTTACCTCATCGCCCATGGTGCTGAAATCCGTATCCTTGGTAACAGCCGCGCCAAAGCGGGCGTCTCCCTCACCATCAAGTTTGATATACCAGCTTTCAAGCCGCTTATCGGTGGGCATATAGCGCTCCGCCAAGTAAGGCAGATTGGTATACACCTTGCCGGGTACTACGGTTTTGTCGTTGATGGTCTGCGTATATCCGTTGCCGTCGAAATGTACGGTTATGCCCTTTTCCCAATGGGCATACATGATAAAGCCGTTTTCGGCATCTTCGGCGGTGAACTTCTTGTTGGATGGAGTAACTTCATTGCCGCCTTCGGGGGCGTCATACCAGCCAAGGAATATCCAGCCTGTGCGCGTGGGATCAGGAAGTGAGTCCTGCTTATATTTGCCGTCATCCTGACGCACATAGTTGTAATGGGAGCCAACCATGCCTACGCGTGTGATGCTTTCAGCGCCATCGTAGTTATAATTTACGGTAATGTTAACAGGGTTGCCCTTCCACGTCACATACAGAGTTATGACTTTGTCCTGAACATTTGTAAGGTTCTTTACCGTGCCGCCATCCTGTACGGTGGGAGTCATATAGCCTTTATATGTGCTCCATCCGCTGAATGTGTAGCCCGTGCGGGTAAACCTGCCTTCGGCAAGAGGAATTGTTACTTCCTGGTCATAGGTTGCAGAGATACTATCCATGCTGCCTTCGCCGCCGTCAGCATCAAATGCTATGGTATAGGTTATGGGAGCCCATTTGCCGGTATAGGTTATATCCTCGTTTATGACGGTTTCTGCGGTAAGCTGAACACTTCCATTAAACCAGCCATCGAAGTTATAACCGGTACGTTTGATTGCCGCGGGGATATTGTTAGCGCCTATCTGCGCGCCCTTGGCAACGGCAACGGTTTTATCCTTGGTGGTGCCATAATTATAATTGAACGTTACGGTAACGGCATCGGCCCACACGGCATAAAGATCCATAGCCGTATCGGTTTCTATAGCCGCCTTATCGGCATAGGTTACTGCACCGTCCTTGACGGTAGCCCAGCCAGCGAACAGCTTGCCTTCGCAGGTGAAGGCGTTGGCATTAAGCACGCCCTTGCCGCCATATATGTTCTGCGTGGCGGTTTCATTGGTGCCGTTGTTGGCATGCAGCGTTATGATAGTAGGAGCGCCTGCACTAAAGCCACGGACATATATGCAGTCGTCATTTTTATCGCCGCTGCTGTCCTTTTTGTAAACGATTGTTACAACATCACCCTTTTTGGCGTCTATTACAAGCCGCGTCCAGTCTATTATGCCGCTTACGCCGTCTACAAGCGTTTTGTTTCCCTGAGTGATGGTCAGCTTATCATATTTTTGTTCTGTAGAAACCTTATATTCAAATATAAGGTTTGTATCGGCGGTCATTGTTAGCTTCAACGTGCTGGAGCTGTTTGATTTGCCCTTATTGCCGCTCATCAGCACGTCCTCGCCGTCAAGCGTGGTTACTTTCCATTTGTTGGTGCTGCTCGATGATCCGGGCTCAGTCTCTGCTATGAGCGGGAGTCCGGTGAAAAAGTCGTCGAACGTTTTGTTGGCTGCAAGTGCGGACGCCGGCAGTATGCTTGCAAGCATCAGCAGCACAAGCAGCAGGGACAGAAGTTTTTTCTTCATTGCTTGTTTAATACCTCCTAAGTTACATGTTTTGCGGTCTTTAGAGGCGCTTTTTATAATAAAAAAAGCCAACGCGATTCATGCGGAGAGTATGCTTCCGTATGACATCTTCGTTGGACTTCGGTTCTTCCGACAGTCCGGCCTCACAGCCGTAAAACTTTTCTGCAATTTTTAGTTGTGCGTCACTTGATTTGAACGCTTTTTTGCACCTCGGCATGGACGGGTTGTCCGCCTTTTACGGTGATAACAAGATGGCCGTAATCCATCTCCCGCATCAGCCTAAGCACTTGATAATCCTGCGTGGTTATATCCTTTACCGCATCATGCACGCTTGTGCTTTCCGCCCGGCCTTGTTCCATGAGCTTATACCTCCCCCTATTTTGTATTTATCCGTGTATTAACTCCGCTAAAAAAGACCCACACATGCCGTGCGGATCTTGTCTTTCTTGATATTCATGAACAAAAAAAGCAGCTTCCCGGTGACGGCAGGAACCATACGATCCTATAACGTATCTGACTTATCCCGTAAAGGGCATCACAGTGACCGACTCGCGGGGCATCTCACCCACTTCCGTCTCCGAATTCATCCGGAAGGATCAACAGCTGATATTTGGCTTTTCCAGCGGCAAACACCGCTTTCACATATATATGTTACAGCATATTTGCGGAATATACAACCCCTTGGGGGATATATTTTTCGTATAAGGGCTATGAAATATGCTGCGATGGTGTTTATAACAAAGGGATGGCAATTGTCTTGCAGATGGCGGCCCCGGCAGGCTAAAGCTTAACAATGTAGAAAATCTGAGTGTTGTTTGTTCTCAGAAAAAACGATATAACATAGCGCATGGTTATTAAATCAGATTATTTGATATAACGCTTTCTACGCATTTCTTAATGACGTTTAGAAGTTCTACAAAATATTCTTTCTTAAGTAGCTCATGGTCATATTTGATACATAGAGGGCTTGAGAGTATCGGATCGCCTACCATCAGGAACACAGGACGCTTAATATAATGAAATTGCGCGGCATAGCTTTCTCTTGTGAAACATATTCCAAGCCCCTCTGATGCCAGCTGCATTGCCGTCTCAATGTGAGCTATTTCGGTATAGTTCTTTATCTTAAATGAGTTTTGCCTACAAAATGAGTCAATATCACTCCGCAAACTTGCGCCGTGAGGAGACAAAATGAAAGGACCGTTTACAGTATGTATGTCTATCCATCTGTAACTCATATCCGGAAGGTATACGCTTGCGCCGATTACCGGATCTGTTCTTGAGACGGTTAATAGCACTTTTTCGTTTAGCAGGACTTCTCCATCATTGCTATCTATACCAAATTGGTCGTTGTATATCAATATATCAAGGGCTTTATCTTCGTATTTTTCTATCAAAGATGCCCATTCACCAAGTGTAAACTGCAATTCAACATCCGGATACTTCTCTCGGAAGTTCTTTATGATGTTTACGGTAAGTGTAGTGCTGCGCTTTCGTTGAAGTCCTATTCGGATTCGACCGGTAATGCCAGCGCGAATGTCATTTACCTCTCGTTCAAACTCATCCTGCAACTCTATCATTTGGCGTGCTTTGTGCACATACAGTTCTCCAGTATATGTGAGTTTCAGGTTTTTACCGCTGCGATCGAAGAGTTGTATGCCCATCGACTTTTCTACATTGCTTATGTACATACTAAGAGCCGGCTGGGATATATACAGCCGTTTAGCCGCTTCTGTTATGGAACCACATTCTGCCAATGTGCATATATATTCTTGGGTCTTAAGGTTCATGACAGCCCCCCCTTTTTTATATATTTATACTTCTGAATATCTCTATTGTCAATAGCGCTTATAAGAAAATATTATTTGTCGATAATACCATATTTACATTATTTTAAGATATTGCTTAATTTTATCAACAATAATATAATTACATACTTTAACTCGTGTGGCTATTTGTCTTTGTATGATGACTTGAACAACAGAACCTTATGATTAGCCGAGACTAATTTATCTACTGTGATTGGCATAGCGCAGAACACTGTCACCACACAACCAATAATAAAGTCTTATTGTTAGGATAAGCAAATTCGACTTTTGTTTTTAGACCATAGCGCTTACAATTTTAATCAACAACTAAGTACATTCGTCAAAAAAGGGGAAAAGAAAATGGATGAAATAAAATCCTTAATGGATCAGTCTATTGATAACATACGTGAAGAGCTGTGGGCGCTTGGCGATAGTATTTATGATAATCCGGAAGTGGCTTTGCATGAAGTGTTTGCGAGTACTTTGCTTGAAGATTGGCTTGAACAGCATGGATTCAACGTAACCAGAGGCTTGGGCACGATGAGTACTGCTTTCCGTGCTACCTATGAAAATGGAGCGGGAGGCCCATCCATTGGACTGCTTTGTGAATATGATGCGCTTCCGGGACTTGGGCACGCCTGCGGACATCACCTCCAAGGCCCTTGTATAATAGCAGCGGCCAATGCCATAAAAGAAGCTAGCATAGATAAGCCGTATAAGTTGGTAATATATGGTACCCCTGCAGAAGAAAACCTTGCCGGCAAAATAACTATGCTTGAAGAGGGCTGCTTTAGGGATATTGATGTGGCACTTATGATGCACGGTAGCCCGACGACAACTTGCGACATTAAGTCCATGGCTAATTACCACATTGATGTTGTGTTTGAAGGTAAAAGCTCCCATGCGGCAATAAATCCGGATAAAGGCCGCAGTGCCTTGGATGCTCTACTGCTTACATTCCAAGGTATAGAGTTCCTCAGGGAACATGTTCCAGAAGATTCCCGCATGCATTATACTGTGGCGGATACATATAACATTCCTGCCAATGTTGTTCCAGACAAGGCCAAAGGCAGCTTCATACTCAGGTCTTTCAATATGTACACGTTGGAAAACATATTCTCCAGATTTGAGCGCATAGTGCATGGTGCGGCAGAAATGACCGAAACTACGGCCACAATAAAGGTACAATCTCATATGGCGGCCAAAATACCGGTACTTTCATTGAACAAACTACTGATTGACTGTGCTGAAGAGATTGGCGCTCCACGCATAAGCGGTCCAAGGAAGAAGCCAGGCTCAACCGATTTTGCAAACGTTATGGAAATTGTTCCCGGCTCCTGCATTCGCGTAGCATTTGTGCCTGAAAACGCAGCGTCCCATTCGCAGGAGTTTCTTGCAAACGGAAAAGCGGAAACAGGTCACAATGCAATAATATATGGTGCAAAGGTGCTTGCTAATGCAGCATATGAAATGATAAAGGATGATTCGCTTCTTGCTGAAATAAAAGATGAGTTTATTCGCAATAAGAATAAAATGAAAGAGGAGGCATAGTGGTATGTGGAAATACGTATTAAAGCGATTATTGCTGCTTATTCCCGTAATGCTTGGCACGATACTTGTGGTGTTCTTCATAATGGATCAGTCTGATGTTGACCCTGCTAAGGTGATGCTAGGCGATGCGGCTACAGAAGAAACCATAGCGCAGCTGCATGAAGAACTAGGATTGGATGATCCATTTCTTGTAAGGTATGCAAGATATGTACTGAACCTGATTAAAGGAGATATGGGTACATCCTATAACTACCATACTCCTGTTGCAAATCAGATTGCAGCAAGGCTGCCAAATACAATATTGCTTGCAGGCACCGCTGTGCTGCTTACTATAATTGTTGGTATCCCGATAGGTGTATTGGCGGCAAAAAAGCAGTATAGCTTCTTTGATAACATATCAATGGTGTTTTGCCTGTTTGGCGCTGCATCGCCTGCATTCTGGATAGGCCTTATACTCGTTCTTGTGTTTAGTCTTAAATTACCTATCCTTCCAGCATCTGGAATGGGCAAAGGCTTCATCAACTGTCTCCTATCTCTCATTCTTCCAGCTATAACGTTGAGTCTGCATGGTACGGCTACTGCTGCGAGGACTACGCGATCATCAATGCTTGATACGATACGCCAGGATTACATTGACACGGCGCGGGCTAAAGGTACTAGCGAGAAGGTGATTACTCGCAAGCATATGCTGAGAAATGCACTGATACCCGTAATTACGGCTGTTGGTCTAAACTTTGGTGTTCTGCTTGGCGGGTCAGTATTGACTGAAACGGTGTTCGCATGGCCGGGAATAGGAAGGTATGTAATAGAATCCATAAAAACGCAGGATATCCCAAGCGTATTGGGCTGCGTAGTAACCCTTTCTGTGATGTTTACGATTGTTAATGTTCTTGTTGATATTCTGTACGCCTTTGTTGATCCACGTATAAAGGCACAGTACAAGCGTGCTGGGAGGAAATAACCATGAATGAAAAGCAAACCGGCAATATAGTAACTAATGGTATAAACAGCCGCAGCTTATGGGCCGAAGCATGGCTAAGGTTCAAACGTAATCGCGTAGCTGTTGCCGGACTAATATTCGTTGCCTTTCTTATCGTCGTATCAATAGCTACCTTGGTATTGGATTTGGTTACGTCCAATGAAATATACAATGCTTACGTTGTAAAGCAGAACCTTTCTCTAAAATTGGCTCCGCCGAGTGCTGAACACGTATTCGGCTGTGATGAATATGGCCGCGACATACTTTTCAGGCTTATCTGGGGTACGAGATATTCTTTGTTCATTGGTGTTGTATCCATAGCCATAGCGCTTGTAGGCGGCGGTATACTTGGTTCTATTGCCGGATTCTATGGCGGAAAAGTGGACCAAATGATTATGCGAGTGATGGATGTATTCCTTTCTATTCCTTCTATGGTTATGGCAATAGCAATCGTATCGGCCTTAGGTACAGGCATGACGAACTTGCTCTTTTCAATAGCTGTGCCGCAGATACCACGCCTTGCAAGAATTGTCAGGGCATCTGTAATGTCTGTAAAGGATAGGGAATTTGTGGAAGCAGCGCGTTCAGTTGGCGCTGGTGATTTTGAGATAATACTCAAGTATATAATTCCAAATGCCCTCTCCCCTATCATTGTTCAGGCATCGCTGAGTGTAGGCGCTGCAATCTTGTCAATAGCAGGTCTTAGCTTCCTTGGCATAGGCGTGCAGCCACCTGCACCGGAGTGGGGTTCAATCCTTAATGCAGCCCGCACATATATGAGAGATGCTTGGCATATTTCAGTCATTCCTGGATTGATGATAATGATAACGGTACTTTCGTTGAATGTTGCAGGAGATGGACTGCGCGATGCGCTTGATCCAAAGCTGAAAAACTAAATGGAGATATCACATGAGCTTTTTAAGTATTGATAATTTAAAAGTTGACTACGTGACTGATGATGGCATTGTTCATGCACTTAACGGCGTAAGTCTTGAACTGGTGCAGGGTGAAACGCTTGGCCTTGTAGGTGAAACCGGAGCCGGCAAAACGACAATGGCCAAATGCATAATGGGAATATTGCCAAAGCGTACCGGAAAAATCAGGTCCGGAGAAATAACGTTTGAAGAAAAGAATTTGTTAAAGTGCTCCGAAAAAGAGTTGCAAAGTATTCGCGGCGCACAGATAGCCATGATATTCCAGGACCCTATGACCTCACTCAATCCTGTTCTTACGGTTGGTGAGCAGATAGCTGAAGCCGTTGAAAACCACGAGCGTTGTGGCAAGGCGCGCGCTATGGAGCGTGCTGAAGAAATGCTGGAACTTGTAGGCATACCGGCAGAGCGTGTGCATGAATATCCGCATCAGTTTTCTGGCGGCATGAAGCAGAGGGTTGTTATAGCTATTGCACTGGCATGTAATCCTAAAATGCTTATAGCGGATGAACCTACGACGGCGCTTGACGTTACCATACAGGCTCAGGTTCTGGAAATGATGCAGTCACTTAAGCGTCAGCTTAATACATCGATGCTGCTGATAACGCATGACCTTGGTGTTGTTGCCCAGAATTGCGACCGTGTTGCGGTTATATATGCCGGTGAGATAGTTGAATATGGCACAGTAATGGACGTGTTCAAACGCATGAAACACCCGTACACACAAGGTTTATTCTCTTCCATACCGCAGATAAACGCAGATGTGAAACGGCTCAACTCAATTCCGGGATTGATGCTTGATCCAACGCTTGATGTAGAAGGATGTAGGTTCTGCGACAGGTGCAAATATGCTACCGAAGAATGTCGTATCAACCATCCGGAATTAGTTGAAATCGAGTCCGGCCATTCCGTGCGGTGTTTTCAGAAGAAATAAGGAGGGCGAGCGCATATGTCACTGACTAACAATGATACATTGTTGCAAGTAAATAATCTTAAGAAGTACTTTCCTACCCCGCATGGTCTTCTTTATGCGGTGGATAATGTGAGCTTCAATATTAATAAAGGCGATACGCTTGGTGTTGTTGGCGAATCTGGCTGCGGAAAATCAACGCTTGGCCGTTCCATACTTAGATTACATGAGCCAACGGCAGGTGAAGTCATTTTCGAAGGCAAGAATATTCTTTCACTTAATCATGCGCAAATGAAGCACATGAGAAAGGACATGCAACTTATATTTCAGGATCCGTATGAATCGCTTAATCCAAGAATGACCGTAAGCCAAGCAATACAGGCACCTATGCTTATTCAGGGCATGTATAAATCAAAGGACAAAGCTGCCCTGGAAAAACGGACATTAGAAATGATGGATATGGTTGGTTTGGCTCGTAGGCTTGTAAATAGCTATCCACACGAGTTAGATGGCGGCAGGCGGCAGCGAATTGGCATTGCGCGTGCGCTTGCGCTTAAACCGAAGTTCATTGTATGTGATGAACCTGTATCGGCGCTGGATGTATCAATTCAGGCGCAGGTATTGAATCTGCTACAGGATCTCCAGGAGCAGCTTGGCTTGACGTATATGTTTATTACGCATGACTTATCTGTTGTAAAACATCTTTCAACGCAGATTATGGTAATGTACCTAGGTCAGACTGTTGAAATTGGATCACCTGATCAGCTGTTCCATAACCCCTGCCATCCATATACGAAGGCATTGCTTTCGGCAATACCGATACCGGATCCGGAAATAAAGATGGAAAGGATACAGCTTAAGGGCGAAATAACATCGCCGATCAACGTTGGTCCTGGATGCAGATTTGCAAAGAGGTGCGTCTATGCAAAGCCGGAGTGCCACGAAAGATCCTGCGAAATGACTGAGGTGGAATCCGGACATAAAGTCGCCTGCTTTATGGTCAAAGACATGATGTAGTTTTATCGGTGATATCCGATTTAACTTATAAAAGAATTCAAGGAGGAAATACGAATGAAATCTCAGAAGAAGTACAGCAAAATAATTAGCTGTATACTTGCAGTAATGATGATCGTATGCATTTTTGCTGCTTGCACAAACCAGACCAATGAGCCGAGCAACACCAATAGCGGCACAGAAGCTAATGGAACATCTAGTGAGCGGAAGCAGAAGGACACGTTGATTGTTGTAAAGAGCGAAGATGTATCTTCCCTTGACCCGTCAAAAATAGTTAACCAGAAGTCCTTCACTATATACTCTCAGATATTTGAGGGATTGGTAAGGTTTAATCCCGAGACCAAGGCCGTGGAGCCTTGCCTTGCAACCGAGTGGAAGCAGATAGATGATCTGAACTGGCATTTCACTCTCCGTCAGGGCGTAAAGTTCCATGATGGTTCCGAAATGACATCAGAAGACGTTGTGTACTCCTTTGAGCGTATTATGAGCAGCGGCGTCGTTTCCAGCTATGTTGACTATATCGATAAGATAGTTGCGGATGGCGATTATGCCGTTACTATAACCATTAAAATGCCTTATGCACAGATAATACAGGCACTTACCTATCCTGCTGCCGTTGTGGTATCTAAGGCTGCTGTTGAAGCAAATGAAGAGGGCTTTGCTCAGAAACCAATCGGAACTGGTCCGTATGCTTTTGTAGAGCGCTTTGAGGCCGACTCAATTACGCTTATTGCTTTCGATGATTACTGGGGAGAAAAGGCTAAGACAAAGAACCTTATATTCAAAGTTATACCCGAAGGATCCCAGCGCACTATAATGCTTGAAAACGGCGAAGCCGACATTATATGTGATGTTCCCTCTAATGATGCAGCAAGGATAGCTGCTGCTGATAACCTTAAGCTTTATAATGAGACCGGCAATAAGTACTATGCATTGATTTTCAAATGCGATTCCTCTACCCCGGTAAGCAACAAGCTTGTTCGTCAGGCATTTGAATATGCCATAGATAAACAGGCGCTTGCCGATGCCGTTATGGCCGGTTATGCTCAGGTAGGTTCTCTCCTTTGCACTCCTGCTACCACTGGTTACAATGCCGAAAAGGACCGAGGTAATGTTTACGATGTAGAAAAGGCAAAGGCGTTGCTGACTGAAGCAGGCTATCCTGATGGATTCGACCTTGAAGTATATGTCCGCACTGGACAAATCTATGAAGAGATTGCTACTATAATACAAGCTCAGCTTGCTGAAGTTGGTATCAATATAAACATAAATCTGTTGGAAAGCGCTAAGATAGATGAAAAGTTCTATGGCGGCGAGGAAATCCCCATCCGTCTTTCCTTCTATAATAACATTTGCGCCGATACGGACTTCATAATGCAGAAGCTTCTCCCAACCACCTATGGTCAGGTCTACTTCAATGATGATATGGTTGATCTCATTAACCGTTCTCGCGCAGAAACTGATGATGCTAAGCGCCAGGCTATATATGATGAGTTCCATGACCTTATGGCAGATGATATGCCGCAGCTGTCGCTCTTCTATGAGCAGATACTCGTAGGCACGAGCAACATGGTAGAAGGATTCTCAATAAATCCTCTCGGTGCTCACCAGTATTGCCACGTTGTGGTATACGAAAACTAAAGCATTGCTTAAAACGTTATTGCCAGGTTAATGCGTATAGCATTATCCATTTATCAGTGCAACACATTGGGAGAACTGCATATACGGCAGTTCTCCCGTGCTAAATTACCAATAACTTAATGAGGCATAAAACATGAATACTTATAAAGCTATAAGAAACGAAATATCAAGTGATAACATGATGGCGACTGTTCATCAGCTTGCCAAGTGGAAAAGACATTCAGGCACAGCCGAAGAACTTGAAGCATTCAAATACTTAAAATCAGTACTTGACGGTTTTGGATATACAACCAGACTTATTCCATGTGAAACATATATAAGCTTACCTGTCAGCTGCACGCTGAAAGTAAACGATGAGCCGGTTTATGCGCAAACGCATTCCATGGTACCTAATGCCCATGCGCTTGCACCGTTGATATATTGCCAAAATGAAACAGAAATAAGGAACACAAACTGTGCCAACAAGATTGTGTTGACAAATGGCCGCGCAGTATATGGGCCTGTAAAGGCGGCGCAAGACGGAAATGCTGCCGGTATCATATTTGTTCAGGAAGCAGTTATACGCGAATGCATCCCATCTGCCTGCTGGGGCAGTCCTACTACGCATGACTGGGGATTGCTTCCTAAAATACCAGTTGCATCAATAATTGATGATGCAGGGAATCCGATGATAGAACAGCTCAAATCTGGATCTACGCTTATTGCAGACATTACTACAGAAGTAGATACAGGATGGCAAAATATTCCCCTGCTTATTGGTGATATCAAGGCACCAGAAAACTGCAATCAGTTCGTTCAGTTGACTGGTCATTGCGATTCATGGTACTACGGTGCTATAGATAATGGCACAAGCAATTCGCTGCAAGTAGAAATAGCACGTATAGCGAAAGAACATCAGGCAGAATTAAAGAGGAACTTCAGGGTCGTATTCTATTCCGGACATTCGCATGGTCGGTATGCCGGTTCCGCATGGTATGCAGATAACTTCTTTGAGGATCTGCGTGCAAACTGCATAGCCAATATAAACACAGACAGCGCAGGTTGCAGGGGCGCTGATGATATTATCCATTCTATAGTTATGCCTGAAGCTAAGCCCTTGGCAGTACAAATAGTTAAAGAGCAAACTGGCGAACAATTCGAGGGTAAACGCTGCGGCCGCCTTGGTGATCAGAGCTTTTGGAATGTAGGCCTTTCAAGCGCTTTTGCATCATTCTCAAGACAGAAGAAGCGAATGCTGCCTAATGGAAAGATGGGTTTTGAACGCGGCAATTCGGAACTTGGACCAGGCTGGCATACTCCGGATGACCTTGAAAAGCATATAGATCCTAATAATCTTCTGCGCGATGCCAAAATAGTCGGCGAGTATGTTATGACATGCCTAACAGAGCAGGTAATCCCTATGCATCTTGAATGTGCTGTAGCCGAAATAACCAGTGAACTTGAAAAGTGGGCAGCGCTGGCGGGCGATAAGTTTGATTTAGATGATACGATAGAACGCTCAAAACAGCTTAATGGCAAAGTCGAACTATTTATGGATACGGAACTATCGGATAGTGTTAAAAATGAGTGCATATTGAAACTCAGCCGTTTGCTGACAGCAATAAACTTTACGCGTGGAAGTATATATGGAAACGAGCCTGCCCTACCTATAGACGCAATACCTGTGCTTTCATCAATACATAAGCTTATAGACCAGAATACTGCCGAAGTTGATATTCCAGCACTAAAGTTGGAACTCTTGCGTGCAAGGAACTTCATTAATCATAATATAAAGCTTGCTAATGACTTGCTGGATAGCGTTATGAAATAGAAGGAGGAAACATTATCATGCCAAAGATAGTAAAGTGCGAAGTAAAACTGCTTACACGCCCCCATGTTGTGTTAACCACGTCTTATGGCGCGACTAAGCAAGAACGTAGTCATGCTATCGTTATTCTTTACAGTGAAGATGGTAAAGTTGGTTACGGTGAGGCTACCCCGCTTTCAAAGTTTACTGGTGAAACGACGGAAATTGTTGTAAACATATTAGAAAATGTGATTCTGCCAGCTATTGTAGGTATAGACTGCTTTGACATAGCGAGGGCTCACATTATCATGGATAATGCCATTGCTGAAAACCACGCAGCGAAGTGCGCGGTGGATTGTGCCCTTCATGACCTTGCGTCAAAAGAGTTAGGGATTCCTCTATATCAAATGCTTGGCGGCAAATGCCGAGATAGCGTAAGCATAAACCGACACATAGGCATAATGGATAATGTGCAAGCCGTTTCTTTAGCTAAGGACTTTGTGAGCCAGGGATTCATGAGCATAAAAATGAAAGTTGGCGGGAATGTGCAAAGCAACATATCAAGAGTAAGGGCAGTACGTGAAGCGGTTGGCGATGATGCTAAGATAAGAATAGACGCAAACGCCGGATATAATTATACGCAAGCTTCAGAGTTCGTAAAAGGCGTATATGACTGCAATGTAGAGTACTATGAACAGCTGCTTCCGAAATGGGATATCGACCAAACGGTAGCGTTGCGTAAAAACTTAGGTATTCCTATTCTGCTCGATGAAGCGGTGAATACACCGGAACAGGCTGTTCGTTATGCTGTGAGCGGAGCAGCAGATGCATTTACGATAAAACTGTGCAAATGCGGCGGGCTATATAGAGCGAAACAGATTGCCGGCATAGCCGAAGCATTCGGAATGGGTATCGTTGTTGCCAGCACATATGATACGCATATTGGCTGCGGTGCGTGTCTGCATCTTGCCACTGCACTTCCCAACATACAATCGGCATGCGATTTGACAACATATGCAAGCCAAAAGGATATTGCAAAATCATGCCATGTGTTGAACGGAATGCAATTACATGCCGGAGATGCAGATGGAGTAGGCGTTTTCTCTATGAATGACTTTGGAATGACAGTCAATAATGCTTAAAAGGTAGGAATGTACATGGAAACTACATGCTCGTTTATTGATGGAAATACGCTGTATGAGTGCATAAATAATAAAATAGATGTAGACCGTATTCTGGCGCATATAGAAAAAATGAACCAATGGCATAGGTATACCGGCACGCCTGACGGTGAGGCTTTTGTGGATGATCTGATAAGGCGCCTTGATGAATACGATATCCCATATGAAATCGAAACATATCAGGCATATGCAAGCATCCCTGTGAAAAGCAGTTTGACACTAAGTAACGGAGATGACGTTCGTACCATAGCCGATGTGTATAGTGCGGATACTACAGATGATTTATATGGACAAATAATATATGATCATTGGTCTGAAAACAATAATAATACTCCAGAAGAAACGGCGATAAGATATGCCGCTTTTAAAAACAAGATAGTTCTATCTCATAGCAGCGGCGGAGAGTTTGCCAACGAAGTAGCACGCTATGGTGGCTTGGCTTTGCTGCATATAAATAAAAGCAAGGGCGGATATATTCATCATAGCAACATAAGCCCAGTTTGGGGGACACCATGTATAAATCAGGCGCACATGTTATGCGTGCTGCCGTCGGTAGGCATATCGTTGGAAGATGGTGACAAACTGATAAACATGCTTGACCAGCAGGACGTTTATGCAACGCTGAATATAAAAATGAATACATGCATAGTTACTACGCGCATGCCTATAGTTAAAATTCAAGGGAATAGCGATAAATTTGTGTTGCTGCATGGTCATTATGATTCGTGGTATGAAGGAATAACAGATAATGCGGCAAGCGATGCTATATTGCTTGAATTGGCAAATGCTTTCTATGCAAACCGTGATAAATTAAAGAGAAGTATACGGATTGCTTGGTGGTCAGGACATTCGGATGCTCGCTATGCGGGTTCGACATGGTATTGTGATACACATTGGGATGAACTGAATAAAAAGTGTGTAGCCAGCATAAACCTTGATCTTACAGGGTGTAAATGCGCAAATCAGATACGCGCCCGCACGGCATGCATGGAAGGTGAAAGCTTTACTGCAAACCTTATAAAAGAGTTTACGGGTGTGGATGCCAAGGCATATATCCCCATGATTCGCGGTGCCGACCAAAGTTTCTGGGGAGTACATATACCAATTCATATTATGTTTAAGTATGAACCTACGGATGAAACAAGAGTCTCCCCATGCCCAAGCGGTGGGCCATGGTGGCATACCGATCAAGACACTCTGGATAAGCTTGATGTAAACATTCTGCTAAGAGACTTGCGTATTAATGCTAAGGCGGTATGCCTGATAACAAATAGTGGTGCATTGCCGGTGAACCTTATAGAGTTCATAAACAAAGTAGAAAAGTGTCTTATAAGCATTCAAAAAGAAACTCCAGACGGATTTGGTATGCAGGATGTCTTAGCATCGATTGGTAACGTAAAATCAGCATGTACTATTTTGGTAGAGTGCATTAAGGACAACCCCAGTACGGATTATGATGCGTTTTTTAAATCGGTTGCAGGTGAACTGGTAAGACTTGTTTACTCCGCTGGAAGCATGTATCAGCAAGATTTGTCTTCACCCTACCAACCGTTTGGCATCATTGCCAGTTCGGTAAAGACTGCAAAGAATATGCATGGTACAGTTTTGGCTTTGTGTGCTAAGACAGAATTTATAAGGGCGTGCAATCGCATAAAAGGACAATGTGATGCGATTCAAAAGATGATTAAATGCTATATGACAATGGCATAACTATTGTATTACTTATTAGTTAGGACAATTAGTTCGCGCAAAAAAAAAGGCAGAAGCTATTACCCTTCTGCCTTTTGCCGTTGTTGTTATGTTGTTTTTTATTTACCCATTAGGGCATGACTTAATTATAGCACTAAAAACCGAATATGCAAGTTCAGTTTTCTTAACATTACCTTATATTGCGAATGATACGCGATTTAGAAATGCTCAACACATGTTCTTATGAAATTTGCAACTTCGCCTTCACTTACGCCTACAATATTCGCAGCATATTCAGCCGCAGAGCCGAAGTTGCTGTCGAGCGTGTCGAGCGCAGCCGTGAGCCAGCATGGACAGGCAGCGAAGAAGCCGAGTACATAGCCGGCGGCAGCTTTGTCATTCCCGCTTTTTGCCATGGCAAGCGAGTAGGCCTGAGCAAGCTCATGCTCAAGCGTTTCGTTTGTGCGTATGTAGTCGGCATATATTGCTGCATCATCTGCGCCAAGAAACCTAAGGAGCAACGCTGCTACTACGCCGGCGCGGTCTTTACCCGTTGCACAATGGAACAGTACCGCTCCCCTTTCGGCATTAACGGCGCGAATTATTCCGCGTATGCATACGGCAGTGTTTTCAGAAAGAACTATGCTTCGGTATACTTCCCTCATCCTTTCGCTTGCGCTTTGCTCACCACGGTAGTAACCGGCAAGTATATCGTCCACCTTATCTTCAAAAGTACGTTTGCTTTGGGTGAATTCCCTGCGTCCGCTTTCAGAAACCTGAATATGAATATAGTCCGCGCTGGGAAAAGCAGGATCTGGATGGAAACTGCGTTCGTTTTCGCTTCGCATATCGAAAACCGCGCTGAGTTGACCAAGAGCCGCAGTATTGCTTATACGCCACAATGCGCCTGAGCGTATCAAGCGCATTGGTTTTACCATTCCGTTTTTTGTGCGTATCCCGCCCAAGTCCCTTAGGTTCGGGCATTCGGTTATATTGAGCATAGCTTTATTCACCAAAGTAACGGTACAATACCTTTACGAATTCGGGTATGCTCTGCTTTACGCCTGATGCGGAATTGCTGCGCACCATTTGAAGCTCGTTATCAAGGCATTCCACTGCGTAATTCAATAGCTGCACAACACTGACAGCATTGCCGGTAACATTGCCGTAAAGCGAAGCGATGGTTTCAAGTGCTTCCTTGCGGTTTATAAGGGCAAAAGCGGAGAATATGCATATGCCCATGTTTTCAAGAAGGTATATCTGCCTATACAGCATATCAAGATCGTCTATTTCGCTTAATTCCGGATATAGCTTGCCAAGATCCAGCCTATGCGCCGAATCGTTGGTATTTGCAGGTTTTGTTATGCGCTGCTGTACTGAGGCGTTGTCGCGGTAAAGCGAGCCTATTACCACAGTTCCGCTGCCTAACAGCCTCCCGGTTATGCTGCCGCGCTCTATTTCACCAATAAGCTCCATAAGCTTCTCGGACGAAGGCGTTTCTCCATTAAGCTCCATATACATGGCCGCGGTATATACAAACTCGGTTGTGTTAAGCCCAAGCGCCATTCCGCGTTTTGAAAGGGCAAGCGCTGTATCGGCACGCTCACCTTCCACCATCATTCCGAAGCAATGCGCCATAGCTGCCTTAACTTCCGATTCTTCCGGCGCGGAGAACACGTGCCCGTCTGCAGCGGTATGCCTGTTCAGGCAGCCGATTACGCATCCCGGTGCGCAGCAGTAGTTTAACCTGCCGTCATTATCGCGTTTACCGTGCGCACGGCGTTCGGGTATTTCGGGTATGGCATTGCGGCTTTTGAGCAGATGCAATATGGTTATCGATCCAAGCCCCGGCAGCGCCCCGCCGCATATTTTGTCGGACAGTATCATTCCGGCAAGCTTCTTTGAATTGGCCTGCAGCGCGGCCTTATTCGCACAGCGCTTGCCAAAGTATGCTTTGCCCGTTGATAACTATCGCCCGTATGCCTTTGCTTGCGGCAACATCGCCAAAGCTGCTGCGCGGACAAGTGAAGCGCGGAGTGCCTTCGGGATATGTTGTAAAAAGTGCGCCGAGGGGCAGCAGCATGTCGGCCGCTCGGCCGGTACCTATGGCTGCGCAGTTGTCGCCGAATGTTGAACGTATGTATTCAACTATATCATTGCAGCTTTTGCCCTGAAGCTGAGGCATATGCTCTATTCGTATGGATGATGCTTCAACCAATATTACGGCATTGCCATCGGAGTATTTGCCTGTGAGCACAAGCGCGTCTATGCCAAGCGAAGCAAGCTTCTAAGGAAAATCGCCAGAGATACTGGACACGGCAACAGCGTTATTACCCATGGCTGCAACGCTTGCGCGGTTTGCGCAGGGTGCGTTAGTGCCTGTTAAAAGACCGCAGACTATCGCAAGCGCGTTTCCTTCATCAAGCCTTGAACAGCCATCTTCTGCATATTGCCGTACAAGCTTCATAGCAAGGCCGCGTCCGTAGTGCTCGGCAGGCGTGGGCATCTCGCTTATGCTGTTCGTATTTAGGTTGATGACGATTGTTTTGCCCACGATTTACTTATCCTTTCCCTTCAGATGACCGCCGGGAGCGCCGTAGCGCACCTGCTGTATCTGCGCCATTATGGAAACGGCTATCTCCTCCGGCGTTTCGCCGCCTATATCAAGGCCTATTGGCGTATAAACCGTGCTCAGTTGTTCTTCGCTTGCACCCTGTGCAGTAAGCTTAGCGAAAAGCGCAGCTATCTTTTTGCTGCTGCCTATCATGCCTATGTATGCAGCGTTTTTATCAAGCACACCTGCAAGCGCGGCGCCGTCGTGCGCATGGCCGTGCGTAGCGATAACATAATACGCACCATCCGGTATAACCATGGCCTTTATTTCGGCTTCAAAATCCTTTACGCGCACAAAGCGGCCTGCCGCGGCAATTTTATCGGCTATCTGTTCATCTGCCCTGTCGTCTATAAGCAGCGTATCGTAGCCTATAAATTCCGCAATATGCATTACTGCTGCGCCAACGTGCCCCGCACCTATCATAACAAGCAGAGGCTTGGCAATGAATGCTTCTATCAGCACGCTCATATCACCACCGCAGGTCATTCCTGTGTTTGATGAAGGCGAAGTGAGGTCATATTCTTTATAGGCATTTGCGCCGTTTTCAATACACTTTATTGCATCCTTAATGGCAATAAGCTCGACCGCGCCGCCGCCTATGGTTCCGCGCGTTGTACCATCGGCATAAACAATCATTTTGCCGCTGCTTCTTGGTGTCGAGCCATCGCTGTGGACTATTGTCACCACGGCATAGCTTTTGCCCGCATCATATGCCGCAGCCTGTTCTTTAACTATATCTATTGCGTTCATGCGTTTGTTTCTCCTTACACTTATTTGGCCCTACCCATGAGGAAACTGCCGTTGTTTTCAACAATATCTATGTTTCCGTATATAAGCGAAAGCTTTTGCTGCACCTCGTCGCGGTTTGCCGTGCGCATGTCCAGCTCCCCTACTATGTTGCCTTGCTTTAGCAGGAACAGCCTGTCGCAATATGCCATGGCAAAGTTCGGGTCGTGCAGCGTTATAAGCCCCGCCTTGTTTTCTTCTTTTATAAGTTCGCTTATTTTCGAAAGAACCATATGCCTGTTCAGAAAGTCAAGCGCACTGTCGGGCTCATCCATAAGCATTACGGGCGAATCCTGCACAATGCAGCGCGCAAGTATGACTATCTGCCGCTGGCCCTGGCTGAGCGCGCCGAAATCCTTTTCGGCAAATTCGGCGCAGTTTAGCCGCTGCATTGCCTCAAGCGCTGCGCGTTTATGCTCCGCAGAAGGAGATTCCAGTAGGCCAAGCTGCGAGTTGAAGCCCATTAGCACCACTTCGAACGCGGTACGCCCTCCCTGTAAGCTGCATACCTGCGGAATGAAGGACACAAGCCTTGCACGCTTCTTTTCGTTAAGGCTGCGGCAGTCCGTATCGGCCACGGTAAAACTGCCTTGTATAGGTAAAAAGCCGCAGCATCCATGAAGTATGGTCGTTTTACCACTGCCGTTCAGCCCCAGCAGGGCGCAGAATTCGCCGGGAGCAATGCCTATATCCACGCCATGGACAATCTCCGTTTTGCCATAGGCTATTCTTACATCCTTTAATGAGAAAAGTTCTCTCATGCGGTCTCCTTTCCGCGCGTACAAAGGAAATAAACCAATATCGGCACGCCTATAACGGTTGTAAGTATGGATATGGGCAGCTCGGCACTGTAAAGCACCCTTGCGAGTATGTCCGCAGTAAGCACAACAAACGCGCCCACCATGCCGCTCATAATAATCGTTGTGGAATTATTACGGCACAGCATAAGCCGCGCTGTATGCGGCGCGATAAGCCCTGCAAAAGATATAAGTCCGGTAACACTTATTATGGAGCCTACCATAAGGGTTGATAACGCCAGTACTGCCGCGCGCACGGGCTTTAGCCTTACGCCCAATGCACGGCATTCGTTGTCGCTTAGGGACATCAGCTCTATCTGCCGCCTTAGCAGCAGTATGCCTATAAGTCCGATAAGGAACATGGGCAGTATGGAAAGAAGCTTTGAAAGCGTTGTGTTTCCGAACGTGCCCATTTCCCAGTATTCCATTGCAGCAAGTTCGTTTTCGGGATCGGCAAAGTATTTGAGCGCCATTATTATGGCCTTGGATATGGCGTTTATTACTATGCCTGCAAGCACATATGTGCTTGTTGAACGCGAACGTGTGGCTTTAACGAGCAGCATAACGCATACTACAGCGGCCAGCCCGCCCCAGAAAGCCCCGCTTGCTATTGCAAACATGCCGGATGTTGAAACGGATACTATCGCTATGGCTGCGCCAAGGTTAGCACCGCCGGCTATGCCGATTATATCGGGCGATGCAAGAGGGTTTTTGAATATTATCTGGTATACGCTTCCGGCTACGCCAAGGCCAACGCCAGAAATTATTGCCATTATGGTGCGAGAGAGGCGCAGCGTTAAAAATACCCTTCGGGTCATATCGTCCACCTCTTTGCCGGCGAATATGGCCCGTATGTCATCAACAGTAATGGAGTATTTGCCTACGCAAATCGAAACCACCGCGGCAACTAATATTGCCGCGGTGACTGCTGCAAATAATGCTGGCACAAGGCCTTTTTTTGCAGATTTTCCGTTCACTTTTTAATTATGCAGCCTTCTCTGCGGTTTCGGCAAATATGGAAGAAGTGTCCATATCAAAGCCGTAGAAGGTCTTATAGAAATCGGTGGCATCAGCCGCAAACTCATCCATGCTATATACTTCGGGATGAAGCTTTGCGGTCATCCAAAGCATGCCGAGTACGCCTGAGGGAACCGGAGAATCCCATGCTTCAAAGCCGGTAGGCATATTGTACACGGCGCCGTTCTTAACGGCAGTGATATCCTTAAGCTGTTCGTCAGCTATAACATCGGCGGCGGTGAAATCCGGCTGGCCGTTGGCCATGTTGTTGGTGGGGATGATTATAACATCGGGATTCATGGCAATAAGCTGCTCATAGGATATATCTACCCATGAATCGCCTTCAAGTTCATCACCGGCATTCTTGCCGCCGGCGGTGGTTATAACGCTCGCCTGATACATATCCTTGGGAGCGGTGGTAAGATAGGAGCTGGTGCCGCACATGTATACAACGGGCTTTGCATCGTCAGCGATGTTGGCAGTAAGCTCGGCTATCTTGGCAAGCACTTCGTCATAGCGGGCTATGAGCGCAGCGGCCTGCTCTTCAGCGCCGGTGAGCTGAGCAATAAGGTTTACCATACCCACAAGCTGCTCATGGCTTTCGGGATTGACAACTATTGCGGGGATACCCATTTCGGCGAGCGTGGCAGCATAATCCTTTGCCTTCTTGGGAAGGATTACCAGATCGGGCTCGGCAGCTATGCAGGCCTCAAGGTCAAACGCTTTGGCGGAACCAACGTTGCCTATGGTACCGATGAGTTCGGGCGCGGCAAGCTTATATATGGGGCGCTTGTCGGTCTTTTCCTCAGTAGCGACCAGCTTATCCTTCAGGCCAAGAGCTATGCAGGTGGAAGAAGATATATAGTAACCGGAAACTATACGCTCTGCAACATGCTCAGCGGTCACTTCATTGCCGATCTGATCGGTAACGGTCATGGGGAACGCGCTGGGTTCTTCGGCAACAGGAGTAGCTTCGGGTGCAGCGTCGGTAGGAACAGGCTCGGTGGGAACAGTTTCCGTGGGAGCGGGTTCTTCGCTGTTGGCGGGAGATTCGGAAGGCACATTGGTAGTGCAGCCTGCAAGCAGGCCTATGACCATCATTATGGCCAGAAGCAGAGATAGTGTCTTTTTCATTACATTTCTCCTTGAAAAATACAGTCATTTTGATGCACGGCATCGATTTTAGCCGCACATCAACTGTTATTTTACTATATTTTTTGCCAAAAAGGAAACGATATATATAGATAATATTATATGCGTTATTCGTTAAAACGATTATGCGCACTGTTTTCGTTTGAATATAACGCTAAAGTCGTTATTCACACGTAAGGATATCGAATGCACAAAAAATGATGCACTATATGTACACAAGATGTTTTTGGAGGCTTATGGGCTCGATTACCGCAGCGTTATATCGAAAGCATGCTTCAAGGCCTCCGCGGGAATCTTATATCCTTAATGTAAAACCGGAGCATATCCTTTGGCGCTGTTTTACAGCAAGATAGCTCATTTATGCAATAGCATATTCCGGCTGCTTCAACGTTAATGTGTTCCTTATTTCTAAAAGCATCGGCAGCGCAATGAAAAGCTGAGGTTATTTATATAATAAATACAGATATGTTTGTCGTTCGCGGCAGCAGCTCCACAGCCAACGTAAAGGATGTGCAGTTCCGTGTTCTGCTCCGCGCGGACGATGCCGGCAATGCACCCGAAGTATTCGGACTTAATTTCACCTATAAGAAATCGAGTTACAGCGCAAACGAAGCGGTGTATACCGGCAAAACCTCCGCAGGTGCTCTGCCTAAGTCTGCATCCGTGGATATAACCGCCACAAGTGCATATGCTTATGCAAACGGTATGAGCGCATGGCGCTTTGAGAACATGATGTTGATGATGGTAAACAGCCGCGGCTCCGATGCGTTGTTTGAGGAAGTGGCGCTCAATGGTCTTGACTTCAACGGTGGCTGGGGCAACTGGGCCTATACCATATTCAAGGCAGGCCTGTTCGGGCATAATGCCTATACTCAGTTTGGGGCTAATCCTACGCTTGTTCAGCAGGCAATAGCAGACGGCAATATTGTAGGTCTGTATGTGCATGGCGGAAAACTTAAAACCACTAATAGCGACAGTTCAAGCCAAGTAATAGTTTATGCTTACGAAACGCTGGATGACGGTACCGTTATATTCAAGACCGTTTGCCCACGCGGAGATGTGAGTGAACTGACTAAAGGCGTTGTATTCGGAACATGCACAGCGGAACAGCTTGCCGATGCTATTTCCGGTTTCGTCAAAGCCAGCGCACGCGGCATGATGTATGTCGTTGGCAGCAAGGTAAAAGAATCTTCCATGAAGCGCGTGCCTGCTGCTGCACAGATAGTTGATGCGGCTACCATTCGTCTTTCGGTGGATGGCATAACCATCAGCCTGCCTGAGGACTTCGTTGCCCAAAAGAGCTCCACGCTCGGCTACGGCGTTATAGCCTATACGCTTGCGAGTGAAGTGAAGGCCGGAGAAAAGCTTGCCGCTTCCAAGTTCTATTATGATATTATCGTGAATGCGGATGGTACGCTTGCGCTGCCTGAAGCCCTGCAGGCCAAGCTTGCCGCGGGCGATACCGCTAATCTGTACGTTGTGCATAACAACGGCATGACGTATACAGCAAAGATAATTTCCGTTAACACACTTGATAAGCAGAAAAGCGAAGCGCTTGCAAAAGTGAGCGACTATCTTGCAAATCAACCCTCTAAGGTGTATGGCGAAGCGGCCAAGATAGCCAATCAGGCAAGGGCATTGATAGAAGCTGCGTCTTCCATTGAAGAAATAGAAGCCGCGCTCAAGCTGCTCGATACCAAGCTTGATTATCCGTGGCAGGACGATAATCAGGGCGCTACCGCAGGCGGTAACACTACCGTGCTTCCGCCTCAGACCGGTGATGCTGAGAACTTTGCTCCCATCATGCTCATCGTAATGGCGGTCGTACTGATTGTGGCGTGCAGGAGAAAGCGTTCATAATAACTTCATTAGAAAGCTGCTTATAAGATGATAACAGCCGCTCTGACAGCTAAGTCAGGGCGGCTGTTCTGATTTGCTTACTTATTGATACTGCTCTATATCTTTATCTGACGCAAGGAATGCTGCATAGGCGCGGCTGGCTTCGTACACGTCAGCCTTGCTGGCAAGTTCGTATGGCGCATGCATGCTGAGCAGCGGTATGCCGCAGTCTGCCGTTTCCATGCCGTATTGTGCGGGCAGGGGCGCCATTGTTCCGCCGCCGCCAAGATCCATAATGCCGTATTCGCCGGTTTGCCAACGTATGCCTGCTTCATCGAATACATCGCGCAGAAGGGCAAGAAACTCCGCATTTGCGTCGTTGGCATCCTTTTTGCCGAAGTGCCCTGCATATTTTACAATGGCAGGGCCATGGCCGAGATGGGCTGTGTTGCCGAGCGCGAAGCAATGAGAATAGTTCGGATCCATTGCAAGAACAACGTCCGCGGAAAGCATCTGCGAATGTTCTAAGGCTTCCTCACGGGCAAGAGGCTCATCCTCATTCAGAAGGCGCAGCAGACGGGCGGTTAGGTTTTCAAGTAGGTGCGATTTCATGCCCGTTGCCCCCTGATTCCCTACCTCCTCTTTGTCAAGCAAGAGCAGTCCAGCGGTATGTTCGGGCGTATCGGTATGTAATATGGCCTGCAGTCCGGCGTATACGCAGCTGCGGTCATCATGGCCGTATGCGGCTATAAGACTGCCGTCAAGTCCCGCATCTCTTGCTTTGCCAGCCGGGACGATCTCCAGTTCTGCGCTGAGCAAATCGGCTTCATCTATCCCGTAGCGTTCGTTGAGCAGCGCAAGGAGCTTTTGTTGCAAAGACAGCCCTGCTTGTTCCTCTTCAGCGGTAAGCGACGCGGCAACAAGGTTAAGATTTTCTCCGTTGATTCCGTCTCCCATGGGCTTCTTAGCTTGTTCGGCGGAAAGGTGCTTGGGCAGGTCGCTTATATAGAGAACGGGCTCATTCTCGTTTTCACCTATGGATACAGTTATCCTCTCCCCGCCCTTCTTTACTATTACTCCGTGGATCGCCAAAGGTATCGTTGTCCATTGATACTTCTTGATACCGCCGTAATAATGCGTTCTAAGCATGCCGAGACCATCCTTTTCATATAGCGGGCATGGGCGGATGTCAAGCCTTGGCGCGTCCGTATGGGCGCAGAGCAGGCGCATGCCTGATTTTAGGCTCTTTTTGCCTATAACGAACAGCGCGGCAGCTTTATTTTTATATAAGGTAAATACCTTATCGCCCGGATGGAGCGCCTGTACCGTATCGAGCGGCACAAAGCCCGCTGCCTTTGCCATTTCTGCGGCCTTGGCTGCTGTTTCACGCTCTGTCTTGCATGCGTTCAAAAACTGCTTGTATCCGTGGCTGAATGATTCTATATCGTTGAACTTATCCATAGTTATCTCCTTTTTAGCAGAAAGGAGGCTGCTGCCTCCTTCCCCACCTTATTGCTGTCTGTTTAGCGCCAGCTCAACTTCAAAGCAGTATTTGCTGGCTTCATATGTCAATATCATGTATTCTATCAGGGTTTCCTTGTCGTCGTAGGCTTTGCGCTCTATTTGAAGCACGGGACTGCCGGGCTCAATACATAGGCTTTTGGCTATATCATCTGATGCTCCTGCGGCACGAATTATCTGCCTGCCCTTACCAAGGTTCATGCCAAGCTTATCCTGATATATTTGGTAAATGGTGCGCTTCTCCGCTTCTTCGCGCGTAAATGTGCCGGCAAATCGCCCGGGCAGATACATGTCTGCGTTTGCCATGGGCACACCGTCCACGCTGACTATCCTGCGGATGAATAGCGATGTTTCACCCAATGCCTGAATGGTGTCGTTATCCAATGTATCGGGCGTGGGGCGCAGTTCAAATACGGGTACGCTTACCTGATTCTCCATCTTCATGGAAGACATCATGTTGCTTATGCCGGTCAAGTCCTGCAATGGGTCAACCAATGCCATTTGGCGCACGAATGTGCCCTTACCCTGAAGTATTTCAACAATGCCGTCCTTTTCAAGCAACTGCATCGCCTTGCGTATGGTGATGAGACTTACGCCGAACCGCTCCGTAAGATGGTTATGAGTACCTATGCAGCCATGCTGCCCGTATTTGCCGGACAGTATCTCCTTGCGCAATTCATTGGCGATTTGAACATAAAGCGGAGTGATCACATTATTGTTTACCATGTTTTTATCTCCCTTGCCTACGGAACAGCATTATTTGACTGAACAATAGCTTATCTTTAATAAAGATAACAAAAACTCATGCAAATGTCAAATAACTGCATATCTGTTCCGATATGCAACACGGCATTCTTAGTTCTCCTGCTCCAATGCATCGCTCAACGCCTTAATAAAGCCCTGAACCTGCTCCATTGTTATAACATACGGAGGCTTGCAGAAAAGCACATTGCCTGTGCAGCCGGGAAGATAACCTGCCGCCTGAACCTTTGCTGCAACGCGGGCGCAGACATCGGCAGATGTGAACTCCACCGCAGCCATCAGCCCTACTCCGCGGCATTCGCGTACACAGTTGTAATGAGAAAGATTATTAAGCCCTTCACAGAGCGCATCACCGACCGATTTTACGTGGCTGAGCAGGCCACATTCAAGCTGGCGGAATACCTCGCACGCTGCGGCGCAGGCTAAGGGGTCATCGCCGGAGCCACCGGAAAGCGCTACAAGGTCATCTTTAGCGGGAGCATCCTTAACAAGCAACGCCGCAATATGCAGCCCATTGCCGAGAGCTTTGCCCAAAAGCAGCATGTCTGGGTCAAGCCCTTCTTGTTCATAAAGGAACATCGAGCCTGTGCGCCCCATGCCGGTCTGTATCTCGTCAACAATGAACAGCATGCCGTTCTCTTTAGCCCATTGCTGAAGCTTCGGCAGATATCCTTTGGGCGGTCTTACTGCGCCGAAGCCTTTGCACAGCTCTACTACCAATGCAGCACCCGACTGGGAAGAACCGTAGCGATATATATCATTAGCCTGCTGCAGGCAAGCGTCTCCACATTCCTCTGCACTCATGCTCTGCGGCTTTCTTGCGCAGTTTGGATACGGCAGCAGCACAATGCCAGGGGCAAGCGGCCCATAGCCCACTTTCCTCTTTGGCAAACCGGACATTGAGGCGGCAAGATATGTGCGCCCATGTATGCTTTCAAAGAATGAGAACACCTCGGCTTTGCATGTAAGCTTCCTTGCCAGACGAACGGCCCATTCCACCGCTTCGGAGCCGGACGAAGTAAGAAATGCGCTGCTGAAGCGGCCTTTCGTTGCATCGTTAAGATATTGCAGCAACCGCTGCTTTTCCTTCGAATAACCATCCTTTGGGGCGGTAAAGCCGCCGAGCGCGTTTGCCATGGCTTGATTAAACGCAATATTCTGCTGACCAAGCACCACGCGCATTTCGTTAAGATCGACCGTCGTTTCCCCGCTCTCCATGGTCAAAAGCGCACCGCTTCCGCCTATGGCACGATGGCTGTTGCCATTAGAGAGAGGAGATAAAAGGTCGAATTCTTCTATACTTTCTTGCATTATAAATACCCACCCTCCTTACTTCATTTCTCGGGCGTCCATGGAATGAAATTTTCTAAAAATACGCATATGCTTTCAACCATAGCGTTAAGTATCTTTTTACCCTTTTCGGCCGTAGCAAGAGTGCTGTTGCCGTTTATGCCGTGCGCCGTTTCCATGCGGGACGAAAAAGTTATCTTGGGCAGTCCGTTTACGACTGCGCCGGGGAAAACATCGCAGTATTCTTCAACCGTCTTATCCATATGCACCAGCTCGGGGTGAATGTGCAGCATGGTGGACGTTTCACTTTCGTCGCCATGGCCGCCGCGCTTTTGCGTGCATATGGTGTCCTCTGTCTCCTTGGCAAGGTACTTTATGTCGCTCACGGCGATTTTAGCACCATAGTGATTGTCCATATCCCTTGCCAGCAGGCAAAGCGGCGGATGGGTTGATACGCCGCCGTCTATTATAAGAAATTTCCTTACTCCGAAGCGTATGAAGCTTAGAAGTATATCCTGAACATAGGCCGTGAAGTGCGCATGTTCAACGCTGACCGAGCCTTTCCATTCAACAAACGCGGGGAAATAAGCATACGGCAATGTTGGCAGCGTAAGCACGTTGCAGCGCTTTGTAACTTCGCTTGCAACATAATCGGTAACATAAAAGTCCGTGCCCATGGGAAGATGGTTCCCGTGTTCCTTCGAGCCGCCGCCTATCGGCAATACGACCACGCTATCCTCATTAAGCAAAGGGTTAAGCTGTTCATAGGTCAACTGGCTGATAAAATGTCCCATATAAATACGCTTCCTTTCTTATAATTCTTCTGTGAAATGGCAGGCTACAAAATGCCCTGTTTCGAGTTCTCTGAGGGCAGGCCGCTGCTCTTTGCAGGTTTCTTTTGCATATGGGCAGCGCTTCCAGAATTTGCATCCTGCTGGTGCATCAACGGGGCTTGGAACTTCGCCCGTGAGCGGAATACGCTTTTTCGCCCAGTTGCCATCCGGATCTGCTACGGGTATAGCGGAAAGCAGAGCCTTGGAATACGGGTGCATAGGCCTATTATAAATCACGTCCGGAGTGCCGAGTTCGACTATACTGCCAAGGTACATAACGGCTATCTTATCCGAAATGTGCTTGACCATTGATAGGTCATGCGATATGAACAGATATGTCAGCCCCATCTCCTTTTGCAGGCGGATAAGCAGATTGACTACCTGAGCCTGTATGGATACATCCAGCGCGGCTATAGGTTCATCGCAAACTATAAACTCAGGATTCATTGCCAGTGCGCGGGCGATGCCGATACGCTGGCGCTGGCCGCCAGAAAGCTCATGCGGGAAGCGACTTAAAAATTCAGCCGGAAGGCCGACTTCGTGCAGCAGCTCTGCGCAAATAGCGGTGCGCTCGCTTGCAGAATAGGAGAAATGCACCTTCATGCCCTCTTCTATAATTGAGGCAATGGACATACGCGGGTCAAGGCAGGCATAGGGATCCTGGAATATCATTTGATTCTTTTGAAGATATTCCTTCTGCTGTGCCTTGTTTAGGCTGTCCTTATCAACCCCGTGGTAAAGCACTTTGCCGGCGGTTTTGCTGTATACGCCGAGCAGTGTACGGCCGCATGTGGTTTTGCCGCAGCCGGATTCGCCTACCAATGAGAATGTTTCGCCTTTGCGGATTTGGAAGCTTACATCGTCGACTGCCTTCACAACGCCGCGCTTGCTGGGGAAATATCGGCTGAGCCCCTGAACATCATAAAGTATTTCGTTGTTGTTCATCATTCATTCCCTCCGAATATCCTTGGCGGCTGTACCTTTGGCGCAAACTCATGGCAAAGCCAGCAACTCGCGCTGTGCCCTTCACTTACTTCGGTTTCTGACGGGCATTGCTTTTTGCATATGCCCATGCAGTATTCGCAACGCTCCGCGAACGGGCAGCCAATTAAAGGACGCCTAAGGTCGGGCGGAGTGCCTTTGAGTGCATAAAGTTCGCTTTTGCTGGAAAGCGCGCGCCCTGGGATTGAAGAAAGCAGCGCCCATGTATAGGGGTGCTTAGGCCGCTTGAATATGTCCTCCACGGTACCGTGTTCAACGATTTGCCCGGCGTACATTACCTGCACGCGCTGCGCAAAGCTTGCGACCACGCCAAGGTCATGCGTAACAAGTATTACGGACATACCATTCTGTTCTTTTATACGGCCAAGGAGGTCAAGAAGCTGAGCCTGAATCGTAACGTCCAATGCAGTTGTGGGTTCGTCCGCAATAAGCAGCTTAGGGTCGCATGCCAGCGCAATGGCTATCATCACCCTTTGACGCATACCGCCGGAAAGCTGATGCGGATAGCAATCGAGCCTATCTTCGGGGTCTGGTATCTCAACAAGCTCAAGCAGTTCCTTCGCGCGTTTTCTTGCCGCGCCCTTTGTCATGGACGTATGGGTGAGCAGGTTTTCCATTATCTGCTTGCCCACTGTCATAGTAGGATTCAAAGATGTCATTGAATCCTGAAATATCATGGATATATCCTTACCGCGGATGGTGTTCAGCTTGCGCCGCGGCATATGGAGCATATCCTGCCCGTCAAGTTCTATGCGGGAATCCTTATCTACTATGGCATTCGTGCGGTCAAGCAGCCTCATCGCGGCTTTGGCGGTAACGGTTTTGCCGCAGCCGGATTCGCCTACTATTGCAAGAACCTCTCCCCTGCCAACTTCAAAGCTTACACCGCGGACGGCATGTACATTACCCGCGTATGAAGCAAAGCGGACGTGCAGATTTTCAACTTTAAGCAACGGTTCCATACCTTTACCTCCTCATCTTCGGGTCCAGCGCATCCCGTAAACCATCGCCCATAAGGGTGAACGAAAGCGTTGTAAGGGCAATGAACAGGGACGGGAAAAGCATTTGATATGGATAAAAGAGCAGCGTACTCTGCGCGGCGGATGCAAGCGTGCCCCAACTGGTGTTTGGAGCAGCAACACCCAAACCAACATAGCTCAAAAATGCTTCACTGAATATAAAGCCCGGTATCCTGAACGTAAGGTTGACTATAATAACGCTTATGGTGTTCGGTATAAAATGCGTAAGCACTATTTTAACGGGAGAAACGCCCATTATCCTTGCCGCCATAACGTATTCGGAACGGTTTATCTGAAGCATTTGCGCACGCACTATCCTTGCCACGCCGCACCAGCTTGTAATTGTCATTGCAAACAGGAGAGTTGGTATGCTGCTGCTTTCAAGCACGACTGAAAGCAATATCACAAGCAACAGATTTGGTATGCTGCTGAGTATATCTACTATGCGCATCATTACCATGTCAACCCGTCCGCCGAAATATGCAGCCAACCCGCCGTAGAGGCAGCCTATAACGCCAACTATCAGCGCGCCGCAAATGCCGATTATTATGGATACCCTTCCGCCAACGGCTACGCGGGCAAAAAGATCGCGTCCCAATGAATCGGTTCCGAACCAATGCTCTGTGCTTGGAGCTTGATTGCGTATTTTAACGTTTTGTGCTGTAAAGTCATAACCGCATATCGCGGGGCCGAATATTGTGAACAGTGCTATTATCACAAGCAGTATCGCTGCGAACAGAGCAACCTTGTTTTTGCGGAAGCGCTGCCATGCATCCTGCCAGTATGTCATTGGTTTGCCGGCAAGAACTTCTCCTTCGGAAGCGGATGCTCCAAGGGGGATAAAATCCTGCTCATTCAAAGGCAGATTTTCCATACGCACCTCCTATTTATCATTGCTCAGCCGCAGACGTGGATCGCACAGCATGAGCAGAATATCCGAAAGCAGCATGGCCATGACGTATATTCCCGTAAAAATAACGTTCAGGCCAAGGACCACAGAATAGTCGCGGTCGTTAATGGCGCTGATGAAATACTTCCCCAGCCCCGGAATGGCGAATATCTTTTCAATTATGAAAGAGCCGCTGAAAATGCCGCCAACGCTTACGCATATCATTGTGATGCAAGGAAGAATGGCATTGCGAAGTATATGGCGGGTAACTATATGGAACCTATCCACGCCCTTTGCTTCGGCAGTAAGGATATAATCCTGATTGGCCGTATCGAGCACGCTTGAACGCATATATCTTGCATACGATGCAAGGGGCGACACGCACATGCACGTTACCGGCAGCACTAAATGTTTCCACGTGCCGTAACCTGTTGTTGGAAATACCGGCCATGTTACCGTAAGCGCATATTGCAGCACGGCTGCTATTACGAAAGTCGGAATAGCAGTACCCAGCAGCGCTATTACCATCACCAGCCTGTCCGGCCAACGGTTCTGCTTGAGCGCAGCAAGTATGCCAAGCGTAAGGCCGAGTACAACGCCCATGAAAAGGGCAAGCCCGCCTATGCTGGCTGAAACGGGGGCATATTGAGCAACTATCTCTCCTACCTTCCTTCCTGGGTAGCGGAGTGATGCGCCAAGGTCGCCCGTAAGCAACTGCGTTATATAGCGAACGTACTGAACTATCAATGGCTTATCAAAGCCGTATTTTTCCATATATAACTGGCGAGTCTCCTCAGGCAAGTCCTCTACCATGGACGTAAACGGATCGCCGGGAATGGTGTGCACCAGTAAAAAGGTAATGGACACCACGGCCAGAAGCGTGAGCAGCATATAGCCCAAGCGCTTGAGGATGTATTTCCACATAAAGACCTCTCCTTGTTTTTGCCAATATAGGCGGCTATTGTTAAGCCGCCTATACGACAATGAATTACTTTGTTTTACCTGCCCTGAGTATACAGATACTTCATGCCGGTGGTATCGAACACGTTATCGCTGAAGTTCTTCACATAGCTGTAAGAGAAGCGGATGCTGCCGGTCCAGTAGCAGGGAGCGATTGCCGCTTCGCTGAGCAGCATTTCTTCCGCCTGACGGTAAAGCTCAGTACGCTCGGTTTCGTCCTGAGCGGACACGCCCTGCTTCACAAGATTGGTGTATTCTTCATTGACCCAGCGGGACTGGCCGCCCTTGGCGTTGGCCCAACGGCTGAGCTGGAACCAAGGTTCGGGATTGGCGCCCCAAGAGGTGGAAGCCATCTGATAGTTGCCGGAGTTGATATTGGACATATGGGTGGAACTGTCGTTGAACTCAAGTTCCACGTTTACGCCCAGCGCTTCCTGCCACATCTGCTGGATAAGCTCGGAATAGGTCCTTGCATCGGCAGTGGTGGCGCCCCAGGCAAATTTAACGGTAAGGGCGGAAGGATCGCTGCCAAGGCCGGCTTCTTCCATACCCTCGATGAGCAGAGCCTTAACGTCGGGATTTTCGTTCTGCAGCTTGCCTATAACGTCGCCGGCAGCTTCGCGGAAGTTGATGGAGCCTACGTTGCACTCTTCGGGGACAAGGCCGGTAGCCGCGGTGCCAGTGCCGCCGGTGATGATTTCAGCCATGGTTTCGCGGTCAAGCGCCAGAGAGAATGCCAAACGGATCTTCTGATTGGAGAACACGGAATCCTCACAGTTGAAAACGATAATGAACGTGCGGGCAGCACTCTGCTTTTTGCTGTTAAGGCTGCTGTCGGCAGAGAACTTGTTGATGTAATCGATATTAGAAACGTTGATGTAGTCCAAAGAACCATTCTCAAAGGAGGACATCTTGGCGTTCATATCTTCCATTATGTGGGAAGTGTATTTGGTCAGCTTTACAGCATCGGCCTCCCAATATTGATCGTTCTTCTCGAACACGAGGGAGCTGCTGTGGTTCCATTCCTTCAGAACAAAGGGACCGCAGCCGATGACCTTATCGGCATCTGCGCCGTACTGGTCGCCGTACTGTTCAACGTAATCCTTGCGGCAGGGGAAAATATCGGTGTTGGTAAGGAAACCGGTGTCCGCGCTGTTAAGGGTAACTACAAGGGTCTTGTCATCGGGAGCAGTAACGCCAAGGGTGCTCATGTCCGCATTGCCGCCGAATATATCTTCAAAACCAACAATGCTGAACATATCGGAAGCAAGCGGCCACGCGTTGGCGGGATCGGCCTGACGCTGGAGAGCATAGAGATAGTCTCCGGCAACAACGGCCTGACCATCGCTCCACTTGTTATCCCTAAGATGGAATGTATAGGTAAGACCATCTTCAGAAACTTCCCAAGTTTCTGCGCCTGCACCGGTAACAACGCCGTTCTGTATGCGGGTAAGCGGCTCAAGAATGTTATACATAACGCTGCGGCTGTAAGTATCAAGGAACTTTGCAACGTCCAAAGAAGAAGGCTCGCTGTTGAGCAGCACGTTAAGGTAGCTGTCAGCATCGGCATCCTGAATGTCAGTCTCCTGCGGTGCGGGCTCCTCGGTAGCGGTGGCTTCGGGAGTAATAGCTGGCTCTGCCGTGGGCTCAGCTGTGTTATCCTGAGGCTGATTGCTGGCGCAGCCTACGAAAATGGCAAGCACCATAAGCACCGTCAGCATCAAAGAGAGATACTTTTTAGTTCTTTTCATGGTTTTATCCTTTCGGTGTTTTGTTTATACGATGCCCGATTCATGGGCATGTAGTCATATTTATTCTTCAGGTAAAGGATGCGCAGCGAACCAATCAAGCACGTCCTTCGTATAATTCGTTCCCTGCAGGGAGTGGTCGGCGCCTTCATAAACTATCAGCTTATGCTCTTTGCCGGCGGCGGTCAAAGCCCTGTCCATTTTGTATGCTTGCTCCGGTATTACGCGCCAGTCTGCCGTGCCTTGGCATATGAGGACGGGAGGAATTATCTTGTCCGCCCAGCATACGGCAGAACGCTTTTTATACTCCTCCGGTAGTTCCTCAGGCGTGCCGCCTATAAGCTCAATGCAGTCCTGATGCATATCGTATTCCCCATCATGGAAACGGTCATACATTATAAACACATCCGCAAGGCCGGAACCTATTGCCGCTGCCCTGATACGGTTATCTATGGCGCAGGCGCGGTATGTCATCATGCCGCCGCGTGAATGGCCAAGCATATAAAGCTGCGGCTTTTTTACGCACGGCAGTCCAAGAGCCAAATCAATAAGATGGATAACGTCGTATACGTCGCGCCCTCCGAATTCCTCGCGTCCGGTGCCGCCGCAGTTGCCGCGGTATTGGCTGCCGAATGCTGCAAAGCCTTTAGCGGCGTAACGGCAAAGCATTACCGTGCGCAGCGTTCCGAATTCCCTGTTGCCGCCGCGATTGAATATAAGCCCGGGCCATGGGCCTTCGCCAGTCATCGGAAACGCAGCATAGCCTTCCACTTCACAGTCATCCGAACGATAGCGTATTGAATAAAGCCGCACTTTACCCGTAAACGGTTCGGGCGCTTCCGCTTCCCTTACGGCTAAAATCAAAGGCGAATCACGCAGCACCTTTTCCATCGATTTATATCTCCTTCTGATAAGTCATTATATAATGTTATATCGAATGAGTTCATTTTAGTCTATAGTAACCACTATGTCAATAGATTATTTTAATCATATTGAGCATTTTTTTGACGGCATATTGTAAACGATATAAGAATTGATGGCTAGACCAAAAAGGCACATGCGCCGTAATGCACTTTGGTACGGTGCTGCATTGCGGCGCATATGTAAAAGCGATGTGTTTATTACTGTTATGCCCTACTTCTGTACCAGGATGCACAGCCAGCCTTTTTCGTTCTTGTGTATCTGTATATCGCGGAATCCTGCCTGTTCCAGTATGGCTTTAAGCTGAACATCCTTGTAGATGATCATTCCGGATACCTTCTCCGTCCATTTTTCATCCTCGAGATTGTCTCCGCCGCACTCATTGCAGATAAGGAACGTCCCGCCGGACTTTAGGACTCTGTATACTTCTTTGAAGCTTTGCAGCATGTCAGGCCGGAAATATACCGTTTCAAACGCCGTAACTGCATCGAACCATTCAGAAGCGAATATCATATCCGCAACATTCCCTTGCAGCACAACGCAGCGGTGGATACTTACCGCTCCCCTGTTGACCTTGTTGGCCTTGGCTACGCTTACGGGCGAATAGTCTATTCCCTTCACAAAGCCGTTTGGGCAAAGCTTGAGCAGCTTCTTTATGTTTGCTCCGCCGCCGCAGCCGCAGTCAAGCATATTGGCATCGTTATTCAGTTTCAGGTATTTAAGCCCCCAGTCCGCCAAAGAGCGGTGGCCAATGTTCATCATGGAGACCATTATTCTTCCACCAAGCCCGGTGGGCTTGCGTGTATTATCAAAGAATGCCATAGCTTTACCTCATAAGCCCCTCAATGATTATAAGGACAGGAGTTCGACTCTCCTCGACCATTTTGCCCCAGTCATCCATTTCGGACATGGCAATCTGGGTGATATTGCCGCTTTCCGGTAAAAGCTTTTCGCGCACGGCAATGGTTTCCGGCAGATCGAGATTATACCAATGCTTAAAGCCGGTCATGCGGTAGCAGCGTGTATCAAGCCCGCAGGCAATGTTTACAACTGTTGCTCCAGGATTCTTGGCTAGATATTCACTTACGAGTTTATCCAGCACTATGGTCCTTGCTATGACGCCGCTGTGCATGGGGGCGTCTTTATCAGCAAGGGAGAAATCATAGTTAAGCTTGCCTATTATCTCCTCCGCCTTTTTGTCGTGGATAGCGCCGCGATCTTTGCTTTCCTTTGCACGGGCGTATATGGTTTGCAGCATTGTTTCCGGCACACCGGAAAGGGTTATCTTCTCATCCACACCGGTTACTCCCTAAAATTGACCAAATAGCCACAGTTAACTTACCCTAACCCAATGGTCTTTGAAAAGCCACCATGCGGCAGCCTTTCTGGTTGTGATTATAGTTACTGGGGGCTTGGTTGTCAAGGAAACATCAGGATAAATTGGTATCCTTAACAAAATTCTGCACGCCGTATAGCACAAGCGTATCCGTAATGCCGTTAGCCTTGGCATATTCGGCTATATCGTCACGGAAAAATCGCAAGTCTATAACATGAACTTCGGCATAATCCTCAACCGGAAACTGAGCAAACGTATTGCCGTATGAATCCTTTATGAGCAGCAGCTTGCCTTCTTCCCCGCTTCCCTGTATCACGGTCTGCGCTTGATTGGAATTGAGGAACGCGGCGTATTGCTCGCTGCCGTCAAGGTATTTGCGTTCATATATGCTGTCCGACTCATATTCCCCGTTGTTATATGAAACTCGCCTGTTCATATGCTTGTACCATGCCGTTATCTCCTCCGCCGGAACTGTGGGCAGTGGAGCTTTGTTCCATGTTGTGCCGCGGAAGTTATTGCAAAGCGCTTCCTTTGTCCATTCATCCGCCGTAGGTTCAATGCCGCGCCACGCACAGTATGCGTAATACGCGCCAAGGCTCGTCCAATGATGGTCTGTGCGGTAATAGATAGCTTCGTTGCAATGCGCCGTAAGTATGCTAATGATATTGGTTACGCTCACGCCTGCATCATTAAGCACTTTAAGTATGGATGCATAGTCTGCAACAGGGGCACATGCGGGCAGCTTATCGCTTAGCACCTGCGCCGCAACGGGAACGAGCATTGTGCTCATGGATATACCGTTCTCAGCCTGCTTATTTTGCAATTCTGCAAGCGCTTCGGCATTGGCTGCAAGCTGCTTTTGGCTGTAAGACGTAAACTTATACATCAGGTAATTGTCCTTGCAGGTATAAACGCCGCCGCTTTCGCGCTTGCCTATGCCAAGCTCAAGGTAGGTTTTCAGCGTTATCCATTTGTCGCGGAGCGGAACCTGATCGACAAGGTAGGTTTCCAGCTTATCGCCAAACTTACCGGAGAAGAAGCCGCTGCGGTGAAGGCCGGCTTCTGGGCAAGGGTCCGCTTTTCGCGCTCCGAATAGTATTTATCCGGGATGAACAGCCATGCAAGCGCACATACCGCCAGCAGTACGCAAAAGAATGAAATTATCAGCTTATTTCGCATAAAGCCACCTCAAAACCTGAAATACAGGAACGGATTATAGCTGCCGCTCACAAGATACGCCGCCGCTGCGGTAAGCACGCACAGCATCCCGCCACAATCGGCAACGGTAAGCACCCCCTGCTTCAAATGGCCGTTCAGCCAATCGTATATGCGTTTGCCGATAGGCGTTGCTGCGAACGCGCACAGAAGCAGCATCGGGCCATATGTAAGCAGCAGATAAACGCTGTCGCTATCGAACAAAACGCCCGAGAACATTGAACCAAGCCATGCAAAGCCGGCAGATATATCGGTAAATGCAAACAACGTCCAACTAAGTGTTATCAGCAGCAAAGCGTAAACGTGCCTAAGGGCTGCGGGCAGCTTTTTGAGAAGCTTGAGCAGAAACAGCTTTTCCAGCACCAGCAGTACGCCGAAGTACACGCCCCACAGCACGAAGTTCCAGCTTGCGCCGTGCCAGAAGCCGGTCAAGGGTACAAATTGTCGGGCAAAAAGTCAAGCAAAATAAATTATCCGCCCTGACGTGTCCATCAGAGCGGATGTTAGTGTTAGCTGTTAGTTTGATTCAGAATCTTACCGTTGCTTTTTCCTTCTGCCATGAATAACGGTTCCGGCGGTCGTGGATGCGCATATGAGCAGCAGCGCTATCCAAATGAATGAGGTATTGTCGTCGCCGGTAGCGGGCAGGTTGGGGTTAGGCGTCCAGCCGGACGGGTTGCTCGGTTCTATATCGCCGCCCTTTGCCGGTATGAAGCCAACTGCCGTAACATAATGGCAAACCGTGCATTCTTTGTGCTGCGTTCCGCTATTAAAGTAAGTGGGCGCGGTGTCTATTATCCAACCGCTTTCCGTATGCGTCGCCTTGCTGCTTTCTATAATCACTCCGCAGCCTGCGTTTGTGCAGTCCTTCCAATGGTCTGCCTTATCGAACTTCCAGCTTTCGGAAGGCGCATGGCCGGTAGCAGGGATTATGACCGATGTTTTGTCGGCTATCTCTATGCTGCCATTAGCATCCTCGAACCACATATCGCAACCGTCGCAGGTATAGTAGGCCTTGTTGCCATCCTTGGTGCAGGTCGCATTGTTGGCAGAAACAAGCGTCAGGTTATGCGTATGCGGCACAGTCTTGTCGTATCCGCAGATATCGCATATGTTATCATCGCCGTATTCATGCTCTCCCGCGTCCTCATTGCTGTGACAGCGTTTGCATTCATGCCAATGCTCGTTTTCGTCCTTGCTCCAAGCGTTAGGCAAGTCGTGGCCCAGCGGATTGCCGTCGGTCGCGCCGCAGCCTTCACGCCGGCAAGTCTTGGGTTCGGTGCAAGTCGCTTCGGCCCAGTCGTGGTTAAGCGCCGTGCCAGGCACTTCAAATGTTTCGGTTGCGCTTACCGCGCCGCAGGAGCAGGTCTTATAGTAAACATCATTGTGCGTGCAGTCCGCGAAGGATTTCTTATATTGTTTCTCTACGTGCTCTTCCGTAAAGCTATGCGCCTCAAATACGGGTTTCACGGTCACATTGCCGGCCGGCATGATAAACGTATCGTTGGATACTTCGGCATTGCCGCTTACGACCTGCCACTCTTTGAAGTGATAGCCGTTATTGGGCGTTGCGGTAAGCTGTATCGTCGTGCCTGCCGTTGCCGAAGAAGCGCTTACTGTTGCGGTGCCGTTGTCATCCGTAATGATATACACATTGTACTTCTTTGCTCCCGCCGCAAGTTCAAGTTCCGTGTTTGCATTATAATTCACATGGGCGTCGGCGGCATCGGCGAAGAAATAATTCGAATAGTCCTGACTGTACTTGCCGGAGAAAACCACGGGATAGTTCTTGCTTTCGGTGGTGATGCCTATGGATGCGCCGCTGCTCATGGCAGCACTTATGCTCAGCTTTTTACCGGAAGGAAGATATACGTTGTTTGCATCGCCGGAAGCGGTGTTGCCCTTTACAACGGGATTGCCGCTTATTTTAAGCTGCCCGTTGTTGCCGGGGTTGACGTATATTCCGCCGCCGACATTTGCGGTATTCTTTTCGATCGTACCGCCGGAGAGATTGCAGACCGAGCCGGTGCGGAAAATATAGACGCCGCCGCCGTTGCCCGTTGCGGTATTTCCACTGATGACGCCGCCGGACATATTCAGTACGGACGGTTCGCGGTTAAGGTAGATTGCACCGCCATCCACAGACGAGTTCCCGGTGATTTTGCCGCCGGAGAGGTTAAACGTGGATGTGCCGTACACATGCACCGCGCCGCCCTCGCTGGCAGCCTGATTACCGCTGATCTCGCCGCCGGTCATAGTTGCCGTCACGCCATTGTAAAGATAGATCGCACCGCCGTACTGGCTGGCAGAGTTTCCGGTGAGCTTTGCGCCAGAGATGGTGACCGTACCGCCTGCCATATTGATGACGCCGCCGTCACCGTTCGTGGCCTTATTGCCGGAGATCGTACCGCCAGACAAGGTCAAGTTGACCACACCGCCGGATGTAGCGTAGACTACGCCGCCGTTGTTTGCTGTGTTACCAGAGATTGTGCCGCCGGACAGATTGAACGTGCCGCCGCAGGCGGAGTAGATCACGCCGCCGTTGGTCGCCGTGTTGTTGGCGATAGTGCCGCCGTACATATTCACGGTACCGCCTTTTTTGTCCTTATTGTTCAGGAAAATCGCGCCGCCGGAGTTTTTGCCGTTGTTGTCGGAGATCTCGCCGCCGTAGATGTTCAGCACACACTTGCTGTCATCCAGCGCGATCGCGCCGCCGCCGCCGTTGCCGGAAACCTTACCGCCGGTGATCTTGCCGCCGAAAATGTCCAGCGTGCTCTGGTAGAGATACACGCAGCTGCCGCCCCAGCCTTTGGTTGCGCCCCTGATCGTTCCACCTCCGGCGCAGTCGCAGAGGACGAGCCGTCCGCCGTTGTTGACCGCGATCTTATTCGTGCCGTTGCTGGCGAAGGTTTTTCCGTTCAGGCAGAGGTAGAGCGTTGTGCCATCCACCACCAGATTGCTGTTGAAGGTGACATTCTGCGACAGATACACATAGGCAGTCTTATTGGTGTACGAAATGGCATCTTTGCCGTTCCAGCTTTGGTAGCTTACAGGCGTGTGTCCTGTATGGTCGCCTGCGCTTATGCTGCCGCCGCAGATGCAATGCTCATGCGCCGTCCAATGCGCGTAAAGCGTATGCGGCTCAACAGCAGTTACAACGGTGCTCGCTTCAATCTTAGTGCCGCCGTCCTTTTCGGTGAACCAGCCGTCAAAATCATACCCCGCACGATTGGGCGTGGGCAATTCGCCGTAAGGACTGTTATAAGTCACTTCCTTGGTGGCATTCGCAAGAGTGCCGCCGTTGGGGTCAAGGGTTATATTGAACTTGGCCTCCGACCAGCGGGCGTAGAGCGTATGCGCTTCTTTTGTCGCAACGGAGGTGTTTGCGTCCACCTTAGTGCCGCCGTCCTTTTCGGTATACCAACCGTCAAAATGATAGCCGGAACGAATTGGCGTGGGCATTTCGCCGTAGGTACCATTATGCTGTACGGCCTTTGTCTCGTCGCCAGCATTTAGTGTACCGCCGTTGGGATCAAACGTAATCGTGACTTCATCACTGGTATTGATAAGATAGAGATTATAATAATTCTCATCTTTTCTGATCTCAAGCCTACCGAAGTCCGGGTTGTCGCAGAAGATGCGGTCGAGGTAAAGCTTTGCCGAAGACTCCGTATTAACTTGCAGAGAATTCAAAAGAACAGACGCGCCGTTTTGGGTGATGCCGGTGAAGTAGACGCCGAGCTTTGCGTCTGCGTCCGTGTTTATGCGGGCAGTAAATACAATCTGCGTGTCCGGATCGCTGAGATAAAGGTTGTTCTGGGCAGAATTGACCGTGTTGTCATAGATATACGGAGCGATCTCGCCGCTGCCTCCATATACGTTGCCCATGTATATTATCTTTGCAGACGCAAACGGCTCCAGATAGAGGCCGCCGCCCGCTTCGGTGGCGGTGTTGCCGGTGATGCGGCAGTTCCGGTAACCGATGAAGCAGACGCGGACATACGCGCCGCCGCCCCGTTGGGCCGTGTTACCGGATATGGTGCTGCCGTTAAACTCGCAGCGACCGGTATTCTGGCTGTAGAGGCGGCTGCAGTAAACGCCGCCGCCCGCTTCGGTGGCTACGTTGTTCTGAATCTCGCCGCCGTTGAGATGGAACTTTGCGCCGGAGGAGGCGTAGATACCGCCGCCGTTGGTAGCCCGATTGCCCGAAATGATGCCGCCATTGATGTTGACCGTCTCACCTCTTGAACCCGCATAGATACCGCCGCCGTTGGAAGCAGTATTGTTGGTAATCGCGCCGCCATGCATGGTGAAGCTGCTGTTTGACAGATATACGGCGCCGCCATTTCCTGTGGCATTGTTGCCCGTCAGCGTGCCGCCGTACAGGTTGATCTCCGCCCACGTGGCACGAACACTGCCGCCGCTCACGCTGGCTCCGCCGAGCGTGCCCGTATCGGCGCAATCGCACAGATCCAGCTTCGCCACATAGGCTTTCTCCGTTCCCGCCACCGTAATCGCCGGTTTCGACGGGTCTGCGCTGGTGAAGCTGTAGCCATTCAGGCACAGATGCAAAATCGTCCGCCCACTGATCGTCAGATTGGCCGTCACATCGCCCGTCAGACAGACATAAGCAACCTTGTACCAGAGCGATCCGGTGGCGCTGATCGGAATCCATTCCCCTTCATAGGCAATCTCGCTCTTGCCGTCCCACGCCTGCCATTCCACGTTTTCGTGGGTATGATTGAACATACCGCCGCAGATGCAGTGGTTAGCGTGCGGCGTGACGTTGATGGAAACCGGCGCAGAGGCCGTTGCCGCATAATTGTCGGTTTCCGCGGTATAGGCATATATGGAACCGGTTCCTGTCTGAGCGAAAGCAAAGTTCTCGTCTATAACGGTATCGCTTTCGGGAGCGGGTGAACTCCCGTTCATGAGGTAATATGTTATGGCAGCATCTTCCTTTATGCCTTCAACGGAAAGCAGCGGAAGTATCTTTTCGCGTATGCCAACGGTAGTCTTGGATACATTCAGTGTGAAGTTCTGAGGCTCCTTCTCCCCCCGCTACCGTAAGCACAATCTTGGCGGATATGCTGTAATCATCGGCAGTCGCCATACAGACTACGGTGCGCTTTCCGGCCTTGATATTCTCGATGGTCAGTTCTGCCTTTTCAGAAAGAATAGTATCGTCCTGACCGTCATAGTACCATTTGTAGGCAACGTTGGCGCTGTCCTCACCATCCGCGGTTTTTGCTGTCGCAGTAAATGCTACGGTATTGCCGGAATAGGTAGTGAAAGCATAGCTGCCTTCGCTTCCGGTAACGCCGTCGCCTGCGATTTCAATATAAGCCATAGGCGCATAGCTGACCTTTACGTTGCTTAGCGTGTTTGCCGTAGCCTCGGCCGGGAGAATCCATCTGCCATTGGAAAGATTCTTATAATAGCAGAACTTGTTAGCATCTTCCGGATCACTGTAAAGGAAACTGCCGACATTGCCGCCGCTGGTTTGGTTGATTACCTTGCCGTATGTACCTCCGGCGCTCATCAGTACAACTTTGCCGGTATAGCCATTCAGTTCTTTGATTGTACCGTCGTTTATAACCGTAACAACGCAGCCTTCGGCATCGGTTGCTTCAAGCTTTGCAACGGTTACACCTTTATTGATGTACACTTCGCGGGCATTGCTTATGGTGATGCTCTCATCGCAGTCTTTGCCTATTTCGATTCTGTAAGCATCTTCGGCATCGAGCGCGGTAAGGGCATCGGCAATGTTATCGTACCATTTATTATCCTTGGACAGCACCTTTGCCGCGGCCTTGAAGCTGCATATGCTGCAAATTCCGTTGTCGTCATAGCTATGCGGAAGCAGCGGAGCGTCAGTTTCGATATTGGTAAGCTCGTATTTGCCTTCCTCATCGCTGAAATTCAGGCCGCAGCGTTCGCAGTGCCAGTATTCCACGGTGCCTTTTGCAACGCAGGTGGGGCCTTTCTCTGGGACATGCTTCAGATTATGTCCAACCGGAGGAAAATACACTTTATCCTTTGTAAATTTATTGCCGGACATATCCGCATCCTGGAAGAAATACCCGCAGCCGGTGCATTCCCAGCAGCTCACACTATAATAGTTCTCGGTACAGAGATTAACATTTTGCTCATGAAGTACCGACTCATAAATCCCCTTATCCGATGTCAGCGTAAAGGAGACAGAGAAATTCTTGGTGACGCCGGACGGAAGGGCTGCCGGAATCTTCGCCGCAAAGGACTCGCTGATTTTCTTGTGGCAGAACTCCGTATTTGTATCTATGATGGTATGTGTTCCGCTGTAGGAAAAGAACGAATCGTCGCTGTCGTATAACTCGCACGAAGAATCGGTGCAGCGATACTGCACATCGTACTGGATTGTGATCTTTTTGTCTGATTTCCACTTTGAAATGTCAACACCGGTTACTTGTATGCTTCCGATTTCGCCGATGTGTCCGTCCGCGCAGGAGGCGCTTGACGCGCTGAGCGTGAACGCAGCATCGCCGGCCTTGGACGCGCCCACTCCGGCCGATAATACAGTTGCCGGCAGGAGCGTAAGCACCATGCAGAGTGAGAGCAGAATACTGATCAGTCTTTTCTTCATTTAATTCCCTCCGTTTTTGTTATATTTGCCTTTTCTATTCCCTGCAGCGAAAACTCAAAGTGCATTGCCAGCACATTGAATAATTGCTGCATTACCTGTTCTGAAATTGTTCTGATATCCAGTCCCTCAACAAAATGAATAGCCTTGTCTATTTCCTCATTAGGGACATTGTATACCCTAAGGCTCATGGTAATGAACAGCCGCAGCTTTTTCTCGAGCGTCAGCTCATCGTCGCACGGGTGCGCCATATAGCCGCGCATTATGCTCGCTGAACCTATCTCCATCTCATAAAAGTCACGCAAAGTAAGCTCCGGCAGATATGAGCCGAAGATTTGGTGCAGCTCCTTTGTTGTTTCCCTGAATATATACTCCGATGCTTCTTTTTGAGTGTAGGCTTCAATGTAGATTTCCCGCAGGCTTTCATTAAGCTCTGTCAGAGTCATTTGAATAGCCGTTTCAACGGCATAAACATAAACCGGCGGCAGGTCTGCCCCGGCAAGCTGCCTTGCCATGCCGAACTGAGTGCTGAACATAAACTCAACCAATTCCGTCAGCACGCCGTCTTTTGCGCGGAATATATTCTGAAAGGAGCTGTATGAAACGTTGGCCTTATCGATTATCTCGGCCAAAGTGGTTTTTTTGTAGCCCTTTTCGAGGAACAGCCGCACGCACACGGCCAAAATGCGCTTTTTAGCGGGCAAGCTTGCGCTTGTAATTGCTATGACGATCACTTCCTTTCACGACTTTGGTGTATACACCAAGTATTTTAACATAGTGTATACACAATCACAATAGCCTTTGTAAAAATTAGCCCCCGCCAAACATTTTGCATACAAAGTATGTTAAATGCGGCAGGGGCTTAAGTTGTTTCATATTCTGTTGTTGGGTTTATCGGCGTATCACACGAAAGCCTTATCCAGTTCTTCAAGCATGTTGTATACCTTGGCATATGCCTGGCAGGCATCTTCAGGGAGGGTATAGTTCTTGGTAACGTCCCTAAGCTTATCGAATACTTCACGGCTTGGATTCTGCTTCAGTTCAGCATAAAGCGCCGCCACCTGATGCAGTTCGGGGTGATGATCACTATGTACTCGTTCAACAACGGGCAATATCTTATTCAGGTTCTTTATGATTTCTCCGTTCATGCTGTCCACTATTCTTTTAACCTATGACTACATAACCCAGGCCGGTTATAACTTTTACAAGCTCGTCTACGTTGGTTTTAGTCTCGTCAAATTCAACCTTGGCCTTGCTGGCATTGTACAACACGGATGCGCTTACCACGCCCGGAGCCTTTTGCAGGGCGGTTTCGATTTTCTGTGCGCACATGGGGCAAACGAGTTCTTCCATCTGAATAGTTTTCTTCATAGTCAATTCTCCTTTTTATTATGAATCAAAAGACGCATTGCGTTCAGTATTACTACCAATATGCTGGCTTCATGTATAAGCATGCCTATCGACATATGTATATAGCCCGCGAATAAGCCAATGAGCAGCAGTACAACTGTTCCGACCGCAATGGCTATGTTTTCATACAGCGTAAGTACTGTCTTTTTAGACAGCTTGAGCGAGCGCACCAAGCTCTTCAAATCAGATTTTATCAGCACCACATCCGAATTGTCTATTGCCACATCGGTTCCCGAGCCCATGGCTATGCCTGTGTCTGCCGCCGCAAGTGCAGGGCTGTCGTTAATGCCGTCGCCCACGAACGTAACAGTTCTGCCTTTGCTTTGCAGTTCGCGTATCACCGTAAGCTTATCTTCCGGCAAAAGCTCCGCGCAGTATTCCGTAATGCCAAGCTGAGCCGCTATTGCAGAGGCCGTGCAGGCATTGTCGCCGGTAAGCATTATTATATCGGCAATGCCCATATTCTTCAGGCGGCTTATACCGTCCTTAGCATCCGCTTTAAGAGTGTCGGATATCCCAAGAAGCGTTTCTATTTTGCCGTCTACGGCTATCAGGGCAATAGATGCGCCGCTGCTCTGCACCTCTTCCAAATCGTTCAGCACTTGGCCGGTCAGTTCTATGCCGTTCTGCTCCATAAGTTTTCGGGTGCCTATCAGCACTCTGCGGCCGCAGACGCTTGCAGCCATTCCGCAGCCCTTAATGTTTTGCACGGATTCGGCTTCATAAGAAGGCAAATCAGCGGCATATCTAATCACGGCATTTGCAAGCGGATGATCGGATGCCCTTTCTACACTCGCCGCCAAGGCCAAGACTTGATTGGCCTCCTCTGAGTAATCCTTTTGAATGCATACTTCCGGAACTCCTTCTGTAAGGGTGCCGGTCTTGTCAAAAACCACCGTATCCGTCTTTGAAAACGTGTGGATGCTGTCTCCGCCCTTCAGCAATATGCCTTCCTGCGCGCCGCGACCAATTCCGGCTACGTTGGCGATAGGCGCGCCTATCACAAGAGCGCCCGGACACGCAAGCACCAGTACCGTAATTGCTGTATCAACATTTCGGGTAAATATGAATACCGCCGCAGCTATTGCAATAACAGCCGGGGTATAGTATTTAGCAAACTTATCTATGAACCGCTCAACAGGGGATTTAGCGTCCTGCGCTTCTTCAACAAGGGCGATTATTTTGGCGAATGTAGTATCCTCCCCTACCTTTGTTGCGCGCATTTGTACTGTGCCGCTGTCCAGAATGGTTCCTGCATAGACCGTGTCGCCAATGGTTTTATGCTTGGCCATAGGTTCGCCCGTAATGCTGGCTTCCGCTGCATAGCCGTCGCCCTTTACCACAATGCCGTCGGACGATATCTTGCCGCCGGCCTTAACCAGCAGGATGTCCCCAATCTCAACCTCGTCCGCGTCTATCTCTTCCGTTTCAAAGGCATCTTCCGTGCCGTTCTCAAGAACGCGCCATGCCGTAGTCGGAGCCATTTCAGTCAGCGCCCTGATGGCAGAGCGCGTCTTTTTCATTGTCTTCTGCTCCAAGAACGAGCCGAGCTGGAACAAAAACGTGACTATTGCGGATTCGTTGAATTCGCCAATCACGCATGCACCTATTGCCGCAATGGAGACAAGCAGTTCTATGCTGACCGTTTTGAATCGCAGCGCCTGAATAGCCCGAAGCAATATCGGTACGCCGGACAGCACGAACGCCGCAATGAAACACATATCAGCAACGATTTTAACACTAAATATATGCGAAAACGCTGTTGCCAAAGCAATGAGTATTCCCGCGCCCCACAGAAGCGGTATTGAAAAACGCTTTATCCATGCGTTAAGCTTGAGCAAAATATCACCTTACCCTTTGGGGATAGTATAGCATAAACCATCCGCAAAGAACAATGTATGCTTTTTATAATACTGCGACGGCAGCCAATAAAACAGCCCCCAACGGCAATCAACTTTCTGCCATCAGAGGCTATCTTTTTGAACCTAAGTTTTATCAGAACTCATCCACTACATCGTAGCCGGAGCCGTTCCATATTGCGGGACGGGTAGGCAGAGTGCGGAGTTCGGCGATAAAGTCGGGCAGAGTGGTTACCATTTCGGGCAGATAGGTGACGTATTTGCCGACCTGCTGCGTGGTATGCGCATCGCTTGCGCCTATGGCCTGCAACCCGAGTTCACGGCAGAAGCGCAGCGCCTTACGGTTGGCTTCCACATCCGTGCTGCCATTGAGCACCTCTACTCCGTTCAGACCGTGAACATCGCGCAGTTTCTCCTCCAAGCCGCGATTATTGTTACGGAAAGGATGGCAGGATACGCAGAAGCCGTTGGCGGTGTTGACAAGGTCTATGAAATCCTGCGCGGGAATGCGGTGGTCAGGATAGCTTTCGAGTCCCCATGCGGTGATGTCGCCCTGAAGTGAGAAGAACTCTATGCCGGTAAATATCGGGAAACCTGTGCGGCGGGTGTACTCCTCCGCCGTTTCGCGAAGGCCCATGCTGTCGTGGTCGGTGATGCATACAGCGTCAAGCCCCTTGGCTTTGGCTATGGATACTATTTCATCAAGGGAAAGAAAACTGTCGGTAGAGAATGTTTTTTCGTGCAAATGCATATCAACAAGCATAATGTTTACCTCCTTATTATTTTCATAACGGAACCGTCTTCGCCCCAAACAATGTCCTTCAGGCCAAGGAACGAAGCGATGGTATCATTGGTGGGTTCGCGATACACCTCTTCCGGTGTACCAAGCTGAAGCAGATGTCCGTGCTCCATAACGGCTATTCTGTCGGCGAGTATAAGCGCTTCCTCCTGGTCGTGCGTGACGAACACCATTGTTATGTCAAGTTCGCGCTGCAGCCGCTTCAGTTCGCCGCGCATACGCGCACGCAGCGCCGCATCAAGGTTGCTCAACGGTTCATCCAGCAGGCAAAGCTTGGGCTCAACTATAAGCGAACGCGCAAGTGCAACGCGCTGCTGCTGACCGCCGCTTATTTCGTGTATATGTGCGTTCGCGCGGTCTGCAAGGCCGACAAGTTCAAGATATTTCATGCCCTTTTCCCTTGCCTGCGCGCGGTTATAGCGGCGGAATTTCAGCCCGTAAGTAACGTTTTCAAGCACGGTCATGTGCGGGAAAAGGCCATATGACTGGAACACGGTCGAGACGGGGCGGCGTTCGGGCGGCATATTCGTAACGTCCTGCCCATCAAGCAATATGGTGCCGCTGTCAGGCGCAAGGAAGCCGCCTATCATATTGAGCGTGGTGGTCTTGCCGCAGCCGGAGGAGCCGAGAATGCACAGCAGTTCTCCCCTCTCCACGCCGAGTGAAAGATCGCACACGGCGCTTTTGCCGTCAAAGCTTTTGTTCAGTTTCTCAAGTTCAAGATACACGGCGTTTGCCCTCCTTTCGGCTCAGCAGCCACACAAGCCCTTCTACGGCTAGCACTATTGCCGTTATAACGCTTGCAAGCACAGACGCCAGAGCGTAATCCCCGCGGTATACGGCATCGAACAGTCGGAACACCGCAAGCTGGCGGCTGGGATCAATCAAGAATATTATTGCGCCGGCGGTGGTCATGCTGCTGGTGAAGTTATATACAAAGCAGCTTAAAAGCGCGGGTCGCATATTAGGCAGCACAACATCGCGTATAACAGCCAATCTGCCCGCGCCAAGGTCCTGCGCAGAGCGTTCCTGCGCCGGCTGAAGCTGCGCAAGCGTAGCGGAGCATATCTTTGCCGATGTAGGCAACTGCTTAAACAGCATGTTGGCAAGAACTATTATTGACGTGCCGGTAAGCTTGAGCGGCGCATGGTTGAATGCGAGTATATATCCTATGCCGAAGCATGTGCCGGGCAGCATATACGGCATAGTGGCTATGCAATCGAAAAACGCGCGGCCTGGAACGCGGCGACGGTCCATATAATATGCGAACAATGCCGCGAACAGCGTGCCGACCACGGCGACTATCAGCGCATATACCACGCTGCGCACAACAGGCGACGCGCCAATGCTCCAAAGCTCGTTCCAATGGTCAAGCGTGAATGAATATACGCCCTTCTTGCTTTTTAGGAAGCCGGAAAGCAAAACGCAGCCATATTGCAGCAGCGTAAGCACGAAGAACAGTCCGCTGCCTATAAGCGCCAGCCAACCGACCGAACCGCAGCGGGTGAGCGGAAGCGAAAGCCCTCCCTGCGCACTGCGGCTGCCTGCCGTCAGCTTGTCCGACCGGCGCATAAGCGCGCGATATATAAAAAAGAACAATATCGACGGCACAAGCAGGAACATGTTCATTGCCGAAGATTTTTCAAGGTTTGAATACCCTATTACCTGCAAATAGACCTCAGCGGCGAGCGTTACCGAGCGACCGCCTATAATAACAGGCGTGCCGTAATCCGCAAGGGAGCGAACGAACGAAAGCAGCATGCTTACAAGCAGTCCCGGGCGCATGAGCGGCAGAACAATGTCCCTAAGTATAGCGGAAGGTTTTGCTCCCAAGTCTCGCGCCGAACGCAGACTGTCAGCATCCAGCTTATCCAGCACGCCCAGCAGGAACAGCGCATTGAGCGGCGTGAACGAGAGTGACTGCATCGCCACAACGCCAGCAAGATTGTACGGATTCCAGCTGAGTCCCAACAAACGATATGTTATCCATCCACGTCGGCCATACAGCTGAATATACGCAAGCGACGATACGAATGGCGGCGCTACCATTGCCGCAGTCAGAAGAATCATGCACAGCGTGCGTCCCCACGAACGGCGGGTGGCGCAGGTAAGCGCAGCGGAAAGCGAAAGTATAGTTGTGCATATGGCCGTACAAATGCCGACCACAACGCTGTTGCGGATACTTGTGCCGTACTTGGACAGCACATTGCTGTATGCTTCAAGCGTAAAGCCGCCGTCTGCTGCACGGAAGCTGCGCAGCGCTATGCAAAGCATGGGCCACAGTATAAACAGCAGCACACCGCCAAGCAGCACGCACAGCACGACCGTATCCCCCGCCCGTTCCTTAATGCGAAAAAGGGCATTTTTACATGCCCTTTTATTTGTGCTTTTAGAAGCGGCTGTCATTTATTCCTGAGCAGCCTTGTCACCCATCATGGGTTCAAAGCGGGCAAGGATCTCCTCGCGCTGCTTACCAAACAGGGACAGGTCTTCATCCATCAGTATGGAAGCATCGTAGGTCAGTTCAACGCCTTCGATAGAGGGCTTGATGATCTTGACGCCGGTCTTGTTCTCTACGGAAGCAAGCTGACGGAGATGATCGTCGTTGCTGAAGAGCCATTCTATGAATGCCTTGGCGGCCTCAACGTTTTCAGCGTTCTTGAACGCGGCTACACCTTCGGATACCCAGGGGATACCATCGGAAGGGTAGATAACGGAAACATTGTAGTCTTCGGTCAGCTTTTCAATGCTGGGGTCAACATAGGTGATGCCGATGGCAAACTCGTCAGCGGTGACCTTGTTCTTCGGGTCGGAACCACGGCGGCCGTAGTAAGCAATGTTCTCGTTCAGCTTTTCAAAGTAATCCCAGCCGGCATCGCCCTTGGCTTGCAGCAGAGCATTGACCACGGCGTAGTTGGTGCCGGACACGGCGGGGTTGGACATTACGATTTCGCCCTTATACTCTTCCTTGGTCAGATCGTCCCAGGAAGCGGGCTTATCGAGCTTCAGCTCTTCGAGCAGGCCATCGTTTACAAGGAAGCCAACGATAGTGATGCCCTTGGAGTACCAGTAACCGTCCGCATTGCGGAATTCAGGAGCGAGATCGTTAGCGGCATCGAACACAACGGGTTCGAGCAGGCCGTCGTCAGCAGCGCTCATGAAAGCATCGATTCCGCCGCCAAACCACAGGTCAGCAGAAGGAGTGCCGCCCTCAGCGCGGAGCTTGGAGAGCACTTCACCGGAGGACATGGACAGAACTTCAACGGTAACGCCGGTGTCCTTGGTGAACTCTTCAAACAGGGGGCCGTAAACGTCGCCGGTAGCAACGACCTTCATCGTTCCGGAGAGTTCGGGCTTTTCGGGTTCGGCGGAAGCGACAACTTCCGGAGTGGCTTCAGCAACAGGTGCTTCGGTGGCAGCAGGAGCCTCGGTAGGATCGGGCTGAGTATTGACTTCCTGCTGGGCGCAGCCAACAGAGAGACCAAGAGCCATCACGAGCACGAGCAAAAGTGCAGTGATTTTCTTCATTAGAATCTTTCCCTCATTTCTTCAATGATTCTGCCTTATCAGCAGACTGCATCATTATAGCTAATGATGTCGGAAAAGTGAAATCGTTTATTACCATTTAAGCTGTATTATTATCTATATAAACGATTATATGCATGTAAATGAAACTGCCCGGGAGTGAACCCAAGCATGTGCTTATGTCTGCACATGTACTGCAAAACTACAGATCATACTTCCAATAAATCCTCGTCGTATCCTCCTGAATTTCCACGCGTTTGATTAGCATCATGGCTATTTCATGCTTTTGCGGGATGGTCATGCCGGGCCAAAGGTTGATTATGTCATGGAACTGCTTTATATCACCCTGCTGCTTGGTGGCGTTCTTATGCTGCTGAAGCTCGGCGGCCAAGATGTCGCGCTGCTTTTGCAGCTCACTTATCCTGCCGTTTATGTACTTCATGGTCAGCTCCGTACCGTCGGCAAGGGCGGTTATAAGGTTGGCTATCTGGTCATCCAGTTTTGCTATGGCGATTTTATAGTTGTGCGCCTTGTTGTCCTCTTCTTTGCGCTTCTGAACCACCAGTTCCTGATGCCGCGCTACATGGGCGAATATCTCCCGCTCAACTGCTTCCTCCATTTCATGCACGCAAACGGACGGCGAATCGCTGCACAGCCCGGTGTTCATTGCGCCTGAGCATCTGAACGTAGCCGTGTCCTTATACGTCATTACCTTCATAGCCTTGCCGCAGCAGCCGCACTTCAGCAGCCCTGTTAGCCAAGAATGCTTGCCGCGGCCGGTGTTATTTATCTGCGTATTGTCGGCAAGCTTGTACTGGCAGGCAAGGAATGTCTTTGCATCAATAATGCCTTCATGCAGACCTATGGACAACGTTAGCCCCGAAAGCTGAGCAAACTTGTTCTTCGCCCTGTCCCATTGACCGTATGTTACGCAGCCGTATTGCCCGCGGAAGTCGTCTATTTCGTTGGTTATCTCCATGCCCTTGGCGCGGTAATACTTATACACCTCGGCGTCGGCCTTGACGTAGATCGGGTTGCACAGCAGCTTACTCAGCTTGCAGGAGTCCCATGCTGCGCCGTTTGCTGACTTTATACCCTGCTGGTTAAGTGTACGGGCAAGGTAGCCTAATGATGTGGACGTATAGGCATACTGCTCGAATATCTTTTTGACCATTAGCGAATACGCCTTGTCCGGTTTGAGTGTGCTTACAGCTTTGCCTTGAACTGTCACCTTTGTTTTTGCGTATCCGTATGGGGCTTTGGCGTCGTATGCCCCGCGGGCGGAGCGCATGCGGAAGTTATCCTGCACGCGCACCTGAATGGTTTCGCGCTCAAGCTGGGCAAATACCATTATTATATTGAGCATGGCTTTGCCTATGGGCGTGGACGTATCGAACTTCTCCCTTGTGGATGAGAACTCAACGCTGTGCTTGCTCAATGCGTCCATAAGCTCGCCGAAGTCGAGCGTGGAGCGGCTGAGTCTGTCAAGCTTATAGACTATTATCTTGCTGATAACGCCGTTCTCCACGTCCTGCATCATTGCCTTGAACTGCGGGCGGTTCGTATTCTTGCCGCTGTAGCCTCTGTCTACATATTCTTTATATGGCTCGTCCTCTATCTCCTTCTTACATAGTTCTATCTGTGTTTCGATTGATATGCTGTCCTTTTTATCCAAGGACTGCCTGGCGTATATTGCTATCACCTATTATCGTTCTCCCTTTGTGTGCCTTATGACGCGCTCGGTAGGCACGGCCAATATGTCGTTGGTAGCAAGTGCCGCCGGCATGTTGCTCAGATATGTGCTTGCCATTTCGGCCAGTCCTATAAGGTCTTCGTTGGTGGTTGTGGTGGGATATATGTTCTTAACGTGCATTTAACTCGCTCCTGTTCATTGATTATGTTTGATGATATGAATAAAAACTGATAGATATGCTAATAACTTAGCTGATTCGTTGCTTGTTCCGTGAAACCTCTTGTATTCGATTATGATGTTCATTTTGCCTTTTTAAATATGAAATGATGATTTAGATTTGCAGGTCAACGGATCTGTTGGACTTCGCCCCATGTTCCGCTATCCGCTAACCGTAGCCTTGTTGTCGATTATATGCTCGCATATGCCCGCGTCCTCCTTCGTTCGTTTATCATTGCCGATTATAGCACAAAAGAACCCACTTGTATCAAAATGCAGTCATGTTACAAATTTCAAATAAAAAAGGGGCGATAGTCCCTTGAAAACAAATATCATATTTCTCAAAATAGTACATTCGTGTTATTTAGCGCAAATTTTAAGTAAAAGTTCATTGGATTTTACGCGAACATTGGTTATACTGTGTTCAGTACCTTTAAGGAGGTCTGATTATGTACAGGAAAATTATGATTTTTTTGGAAGCTTGGAAAAATAGCGTTCACCGCAAGCCCCTTATTTTACAAGGTGCAAGACAGGTTGGAAAGACCTATTCCATTCTGGAGTTCGGGCGCACTCACTATGAAAATGTGGCATACTTTAACTTTGAAACCAACCCAAAGCTGAACGAAACCTTTGAGGAAAACATCAGCCCCGATTATCTGATACCGATTTTGTCCCATATCGCAGGTCAGACTATCGTAAAGGAAAAAACGCTGATAGTCTTTGATGAGGTGCAGCTTTGCGAAAGGGCTTTGACCTCGCTCAAATACTTTTGCGAGGACGCTCCTGATTATCACATCATCGTTGCAGGCAGCTTGCTCGGCGTTGCGGTCAACAGAGCAAAATTCTCTTTCCCCGTAGGAAAGGTCGATATGAAAACGCTTTATCCTATGGATATGGAGGAATTTATGTTGGCGCTCGGTGAGAACGACTTGGTAGAGCAGATTAAAAAGTGCTTCCAAACCGATACGCCGTTGCCGTCTGCCTTGCACGATGCCGCAATGCAGCTTTACCGTCAGTATCTTGTGGTCGGCGGTATGCCGGAGTGCGTGATGCAATTTGCCGAAACCAAGGATTATATCCTTGTCCGCCATACGCAGGATACAATACTTGCAAGCTATCTCAATGATATGGGCAAGTATAATACTCCGAATAAAATCAAGAAAATCATGCTTGTTTATGATAATATTACTGTTCAGCTTTCCAGGAAGAATACCCGTTTCCAATATAAGCTGATTAAGAAAGGCGGACGGGCTTCCGAATTTGAAAATGCGATTGAATGGCTTTGCTTGTCCGGTATCGTGTCACAGGTCTACAAGGTCGAGCAAATCAAAAAGCCGCTTGAAAACTACCGTGATATTGATGCGTTCAAGATTTATGTGTCCGATTTAGGGCTGCTTTGCGCCAAGAAGGATTTAGCTGCCAATGACATCCTCTATATGGTCGAGGAAATCAACGATTTCAAGGGCGGTATGGCGGAGAACTATGTCAATGTGCAGTTCTCCATTAACGGCTACCGCACCTACTATTGGGAGTCCGAGCGTGGCGCTGAAATTGATTTTATCATTCAGCGTGACGGGCAGCTCATTCCCATTGAGGTCAAGTCTGCCGACAACACCAGAGCCAAGAGCTTAAAGGTCTATATGGACACCTACAAGCCCGCTTATGCTATCAAGCTCTCTGCAAAAAACTTCGGCCTTGAGGGCAATAAAAAAATCGTTCCTCTCTATGCCGCATTTTGTATTTGAGGTCAAGAAAAGTGGCAGTCGTGAGACATTGTCACAGTTGCCACTTTTTCACAATCGTTTTACAGATATTCAATAAACAAGTTGTGACAAAGTCACAACTTTTCCGGCAACTCAATATCCAAACCTGAAAGAATCCTTTGCGCCGCAGGACATCAGGTAGCGGCGGATCTCCTTCACGGCGGCCTTGTGATGAACGAACGGTGTGCCATCAAGCCCGGTAAGCTTGCTTGATATAGGCACGAACATAATGCTGATGGGCGTTACGCGGTTCACGCCGGCGATGCAGTTCACATCGCTTCCGTGCTCCACGCAGTAGACCACCATGTTCATCTGCTCATGGAAAGTTGAGATGTGCAGTGCGGTAACGCCGTTTTTGCCGCGGTAATGCATAAACTCGCGAATGGCTGCCGTAACAGCCTGATTGCCGTTCTGACGCTGCTCAAGCTGCTGAAGCTTGCGCAGGCTTTCGAAAAGGCTGCGGTTGTGGTCAAGCTGCAGGTCTATCTTGGCCTTTGTGATGTATATGCGGTAATCATCATAGCCGCTCATGATTGCCGCAACCAGCATTTCGTTTGCCTTGCTGTATTGACCTATGGAAACGGCGTACTCAGCGGAGGCGATTATGTTCTCTATTTCCGTTTTTGCCGTTATCTGAATGCCACCGATGTTAATGTTGGTCTTCATCTGCTCGGACGCAATTACGTTCTTCGCGCCGCAGTACTGACAAAAGATGTAGGCACGGTTGACCTCCACGTTCAGCATCGCTCCGCAGCTTTGACAATATAGGACTCTCGCTTCGCTCATACTTGCCCCTTCAACTACTGTTTTTATTACCGGAATTTTAGCACAAAAGACCTTTATTCGCAACCGTGCTGCATAGAGTATAAGCAGATCAGTTGGGACAAAGTCCCAACTGATTTTATATTTACTCAGTATGTTTACGAAAGTTGGGACTTTGTCCCAACTTTTAATGAACGACGGCGGATCAAGTGGGACAAAGTCCCACTTGATTTTGTATTTACCCAGTATACCTACCTTTTGCCTGCTGCATTTCAACTCGGTTATATCATAACTTTACCGTTATCTTTGCACCTTTTACCATCGGCAGCCCCATCATCAACACCAGACTAGACAGTAGTATACCCCAAACCAAACAACGCACCCCGGCATTATAATCGCTATTTCTCTGGGCGCACTCGTTGATAGCCTTTGTAATATCAGGATGCTGGTAGAATGACAACTGGCTGAAATGCGCTACCAGCTCGTTCTTAACTATTGCCATTTTAACTATGCCCACGACTACCAAACTCAGACAGAGCGTCAAGACAATAGCGAATATAATTTTGTTCTTATCCGTTGCCTTCTTCGAGGCCACCTGCGCGTCATGGACTATCTTTTTAGTTCTTTCAATTCTCGCCAGAATGATTTCCGGCTTGTGTATGCGCAGCCACTCGTTTGCATCCGCGCCATGCGATCTGCTGTACTGCAAGAAGCAATTATAAGTATGCCTGTTGAACGAACCCCATGCATCCATAGGCTTGCAGCCGTTTTCCAGCATACATTGCGCCGCCAAAGCATCGAAGTAAGCTCCCCTTGCGCTGCTGTTTTCCTCGAAGAATCCTTCCAGTCCCTCCGGAATGAAGTCATGCTTGCCAGTCTCCCACAGACTGCGAATGTCATGCTGCAACATGCGCTCCACTTCCGGATTGGTTGGCCAGAATACGCCCTCGTCATCCATGCGGTTGGCGTTGCGGTATATGTTGGCGTTCGTCTTGATGCTATCCGCCGCAAAGTACGCGCCGCTTGCCAATAAAGTTGCTAATGCTCCTGCTATCATAATGCCTCCTCCTAACTCAGCCAGATTTCGCGTTTGACCGCATTCTGAATAGCTTCTTGTTTCTCTGTTCTGGGTGTAAATTCGCTGGTTGTCGGGCGAAAAGTCTCCACGTCAAACAGAACACAGTCCCACGTTTCCACTTGGTATTTCACCTTTGGCGGGCGCACCAGCACATAGTACGGTTTGAACGGGCCATTGCCGAACATATCCGTGGCCAGCATCATCGCCCTGTTTATTACCCGCATGAGCGCCTTGTCCTCCCCAAAATACTTCAGCATCTCCGGGTCGAAGTAGTGCCCGTCCGGGTTGCGGCGGTAGTATTCCTGTATGAATGTTTTGACCGAGTTGAATGGCGGTGTTGATAAAATTTTCATAGTGCTTACTATATAAAAAGAACCGCTGTCTGCGGTTCTTAATCCTCCCCTAATTCATCCCGTAATGCCTGCATAACTGCCCAATCATAGTCCTTTGCCGACAGGTTGCATATCTCTTTGATTTCCTCTGCTTCAATGCCTATGTAGCAAAGCGTTATGGTCTCGTTGCTATGCCCCAGTTCCTTACAGAGCATCGACAGCGCCCTATACCCACGTTCCTGACTCAGGTGTTGTGCCTGCGTGTAGAAGCGATAAGCGTATGTCTTGCGCATGGTGTGACTGCCATACAGCAGCGGATTCCACCCCAGCCGCACCGCTGCCGGAACGATTATGTCGTCGTTGAGCGTTTTGCGGGTCAAGCATCCCCCTTTCTGTGAGCCGAACAGGAAATCCTCGCTTGCCAGATGCATGTCATCCGTGTACTGGGCGACCATCGCCGCCACCTCGTCGCTTATCTTCAACTCCCTGCCCTTGCCTGTTTTCTGCTCGATGACATACACCGTATCATTGGGGCTGCTGTCCTTACCAACGAACTGCCCCGTCTTGAGCTGCACCAAATCCCCGCCGCGCAAGCCAACGTTACACCCAAGCCGGAACAGAACCAGATTCCTGTACGCAAGACGTCTGCGCTTGGTGTCCTGCAAAGCGTGTTCCATGGCGGTTATCTCGGCCATTGTTTTGAGCGGAACCTTTGTGTGCTTAGTCAGCGGCGCGTACTGTTGCTTGGTGTTGCGCAACTGCGGCCTTAACGCTTTGCCGCAATGTGAGCAGAAATTCGCCGTGCCTTCGTTTTCCTCCCCGCACTTGGTGCAGATGAGTATGTACGGCGTTTCCACCACTCGCGGTTTGAATTGTAGTAAGTTACTTGGCATTCTTTAACACCCCTTGCCGTCTTAATGAGTGGTCTACCTCAGCCCAAAAGTCGAATCCCGAATCCAAAGTAGATTCACATGCTTTAATGACATCCTCGTCAATTTGCTCCATTATGCCGTACAGTTGGTCTTCCTCATCTATCTCCATGCGGCCAGTACCTTCAAGAAAACCAAGATAATTTGCCACGCTTATGAGCGAGTGAGTATCCATATGGTATTTCATTTATGCCCTCCATGCTACCGCTAATTCTCTTGCTTGTTCTCGCTTGTTTGCCGCCAGCAGCGACACCATTATGCTCATCATCTGCTCAGGCGTTAGTTCGTATAGTTCCTGCTTGTCCTCTACCCTCCTGCGGATATACTCATCGGAACTGTAATCATATTCCCGTGGCGCGGCATTACGCATCATAAAGAAGCTTTCGCGCAGGGTGTTCTCGTCATATATACTGCCCGTGGCAGAGCTGACGTACAGTTTCATATGCCCTCCTTAATCGCCTATGGCATAAAACCCATCAATGTGCTTCCTACCATCCCATACACCATCTATTTCCCGAACAGCTTCATCCAAGTACCTATCGATAAGCGTGTCTACATCATATATGTCATGAGAATCATCCTCACTTTGAATCCATGCTTCGTATTCTTCCTGAACCCTACGCATGGCCGTTCTGAATGCCTCAACGGTCTTATCTTCGCTAACGCTATCTGGTGTTGCTATCCGGACAATATCGTCTTTCTTTATACTACAGTTACAGTAGTGTATCTCAAATATATATTCCTTCATGTCTCCTCCAATGTGCCATTCTTGCTTGTGCAGTTCTGTATGTACTGCTCAAATGTGTACGCATATTCTTCCGGCTGCTCCCGCTTGAGCTGTTCAAACTCCTGCCGCAGTTCCTTTTCGGTCACAAACCGCATCGCCTCTGTATCAATGAAAATATTCATCTGCCATCTCCTTGAACCCCGCCATAACAAAGTCATCGTATGTCAGCCCGAACCCGTTTTCATCCGTCAGCGTGTCCATGATATCGCTATCATTCCAGAACCAGTCCCTGCCGACGCTTATTGCGGAATCTATGAGCAGCTTTAAGGCGGATATGTATTCGTTGTCGGTCATTTAGTGTTCCTCCTGCGCCAACTTGTCAATAGTAAGTTCACCTTTACTGGAGCCTATTTCAAAGTCGCGTACTATCATACAACAATCTGCCATGTCGTAATCCTCGCCGCCCATCTCCTCATCTATATCGCTATATTCTTCACCTATGCGTTTAAGTGAGTAATCATCGCACTCGTGGCAGAAATTGGTTATAAATACCACATCGTCAAAGTGGTACCACTTGATGCTATACCAAAGGAATGACACATACTCATCGTGGTCAACTATCTTTGCCGCCGATAAAGTCTTGTATGCGCTCTCACATTCTACTTTCGCTTTTCTAACCAATTCGACTGCATCTTCCTTGCGCAACGTCAGCGCCACATCACTGTAATAACCCATTATTCTTCCTCCTCTATTTCGTCGCATGTGATTATGATATCTCTCGTACCATTATCATCCCATATTTCCATCCAATCATATGGTTCACCACTGGCATCTCTCAAGTCATCGCTTCGCAGTAAGTCCCGACAAAACAGTGCCTCCGCCTGTATCTCCTGAAGCGTACCGGCTTGCCATTCATCATATCTGTCTTGGTCTTTGTTGTATGCCATTAAGTGAAACATTGCCTTCTTCCTCCTCAGTTCGATAAGAACGTCAATATCACGATAACGATAATCCATGCTATCAGTCGTTTGGGATAGAATTCAAAATACATAGTTGTACCTCCTCAGATGCCACCAGAGCCCCAAATAGCCTCTCTGTGGCGTTTTTATTATTTTTAGATAGATTTTTGGTTGTGTAAGATATAAAACCGCTCAAAAAACGAGATTTAATATCAAATACAGAAGCCAAGTGCCACGCCATCTGAGTGCTTGGCACTGTTATAGTCCGCGCCACCAAACGCATCGATCATACAAAAGGTACCGGAGTCAACGGCCGCAGAACGGAGCCAAAAACAAGCGGAGCCATTCTCCCCACAAACAATTCTATCCTTGCGCGTTGCGAACGCCTCATACCGCTTACCATCCTCGGCGGGCGCATAAATGGCACTACCGAACATTTCACTTTCAGAAAACACCCACAGCTTGCGATACATGACTTTAACACTACCATCATATGTTACATATTCTTTCAACACTGTACGCACATAAGGCAATATTGAGTCAGGAATCCAATTTTGAGGTGATTCTACAAGAGACTTGTCCAGTTCAGAGGTGGCAAATCCATTAGGGCAATAAGTGGAATTTATGGTACTCTTTTTTAAGTGGTCTACTTGCCTCAATGTAATAGTGTTACGGCGTCCAGTCGAAGCGTCTATATCATGCCCAATCCCCACAATCTCAAATTTGATTCCATCTATTGTAATGGTATCGCGTACATTATAGTAATCTGCCGCTTCTCCTACTTTAGAAATGCGGGACATCTTTGCTACTTCACTTTCAACAGGCGTTATGCCAAGTTGCCGCATCTGCTCGTCAGTCAATTTCGTTTTCTTACCATTGATACAAAGATAATTTTCAAACATAGTTCGGTTCCTTTCTAATTTAATATTCGCCCGGCCAAAGCTCGCGTACCGTGGGATGCCACTGTACAAAGACATCCGCTTCCTGCCGATTATTCCTCTCCGTCCCATCCGGCATTACTATGGTGCGGCGTGTTGTAGTTAGCGTTTTTAACGCTTGACGCAGAGTCTTATACAGTTGTGCTCGGTCGGTATAGTATTGTCCGTAAGAATACACCCATTTATCAACACAGTCGATATGGAACTTACCATCCTCTTGTAGACTTATCTTATAGTGATATCCGTTTGCCGTCGCGTGGTTGCGTATCATTTATCCTCCTCGTCAAAAATTCCGATTGTAACCCGTCCGAAAAGCCATTGATTCCAAACGTCTTCTTCGATTCCAAATATGCCGTCGAACGACTCAATTTGCTCTATGCGTTGTACTTCTGATTTTGTGCCATCTTTGTGAAGCAAATAGATTGTACAGTATTTAGCGACGTCTATCGCAACCGCCTTGCGCATTGGAAACATCCCGTTCGATATGTATCCATATTCATTCATGTCGTTAATGGAAATGGTATCGTCCGGCATGATGGTAAATATTTCTTCATTATAGCCAAGCGCATCCTCAAAGGAAACTTTTCTCGACATCCAATCCGTTAAGTTATCGAATAGTGCCTTGTAAATCAGCCTGTTGTAATAATCAGCAAATGCACCACAAAAAGTGTCATGATAAACGATCTCCTTGAAATCGCCTGAAGCGTCTTTGTTGCATTCCGCAACCATAAGTAACAGCGGATCAACTCCAAACGCTCTCTGTATCCCCAGTACAATCCTTTTGTTGTACAGAGTTATACTTCCAAAAACCGCGTATTCTTTATTACTCACACTGTTATTTGTCCTCCTCATCAAGACTGATGGTTGCCACGGGGAATACGTCCCAGTTCATATAGGCGGGGTTTGGCATGCCTGCGTGTATCAGCAGTGACCGCTGTGCCTTTTCCGTCAGGTCTTCAAAGTAGATTGTAAATTCGTGGGTGTCAGTCATCTGTTTCCTTCTCTATCTATCGCATCGAGAAGACTCAGCACCTTATTCGCGTATGCTCGACTTTCAGAAAGCGCACTCCAGTAACATTCATACTCATCCATGTAATAGCTGACACAATGCCACTTGCCGATATCACAGTGGCTTAGATCATTGATTCCCCGTTCCGTAGGAAAAGCCTTATTCAAAAGTTCAATACCATTCTCGTTTAATGGCTTAAACCATCTGTAAGTATTCTCTGTGGAATATTCTTCGTTATCGAATGGCTTGCAGTGAAGCAATTCCTTACACTCAATAACGTCTTTGCTCTCTTCGACCTGTTTGCGGTATGCATCCAGTTCATAGTGCACACACTCAATGTAACGACTGAACTCTGTGCCATCATTGGCAATATAGACTTTCCTTGAGTCAGGAACCATAGTGGTTCTTGTTTCAATCCTCATCGTTTTCCTCCTCTATCGCATCAAATCCTACAGACGTCAACTCATCGAAAGACATCATGCGGAGGTCTTGTATCATTGCTCTCAGGTTTCCGCATTTGTGCTCATCAACAACCCTGCCGTCAACCAATGTCGTAAACGTCATCGTTTTCAGATTCACATCAACCTGAATCTGTTCGTTGTTGTCGCCCGTTGTATATGCCAACGGAATAGAAGTGTAATTCTCAAACACGCTTTCGTCCGTAGCGCCAAATTCGCGCTGCTGGTAATCGAGAATAGCGTCTTTAGCGGCTATCATAATTCCCGAATAGAAGAGCTTCTTTTCTTTCTCATCTGTCTCGTTGAATGCCATGACCAATTCGTCTCCCCAGACATATGCCTGCGCTACACATCGGCCTGTGAAATCCCCGATAGCCCGACGAATGCTCTTAAACCAACGAATGTTAAACACCTTTGTCGGATGACCCTTATGACACTCAAAGGTCACACATTCACCCGTTTTCTTATCAGTCCCCATCATGACACCATGATTTCCTATATCGTGTCGCAGCATCACATTAT